>NZ_BAAAZU010000021.1:0-9364 GCF_039537065.1 Luteimonas lutimaris
TCATGTCCGTCCTCTTGTGAGACGGACTCTACTAAGTTCAGACTGGCCCGGAAATCGGGGGGCAGGTCAACGGTACTCACCTGGCCCTATCTGCGCCAAGCCATCAATGGTGCCGTAGTCGACGCTGCCGTCGGGGTCTGTGGTGGGAACGACGGACTCTTGCGATTGAAGGCCGCGAATCGCAGAAACGCGAGAAAACTCTATGGCACCCGACCTGTAGCAAGCCCACTCACCCGCAGCCGGAACAGTTGCTGCCGGATGAGCCTGTGAAAGGCTAGCTAGAACCTGAAAGGTCAACGTGTCAGTGCTCAAATGCCAAGAGAAGACGAACGTATCCTCCAAAAGAATGTAGTCGAATGCCTCGATGCTCATAAGCGGCCTAACATCTAAGTTAAGCCGCGCCGCGTAGTGGAGCCAAGCACATGGCAAGCTGTACCTGCCATGTGGTTTGCGGAACGAAGCGGTGTCGGCTTGAACGCATTGTTAGGCGGGCCACCTGCGCTTGATAAGCCACCCAACTCCGATTGCAACAGCGCCCAGAAGCAGTCGCCTCGGTTCTCCCGCGAGCAGAAATATGACGAACGACAATGACCCCAGGTTGACCAATGTGGAGCCCATCTCTCCGATCACGATGCCGCCAAAGTAGCTAGCATTCTTCTTGTCTGTTTCAGATCCAAAAATGTATCGACCGATCAATTGAATTGTTATCCAGGCGGCAAAGCACGCTGCGATAAAGAGCAGTATCTGCTCCCAATCAATGTACTGATTGATTTGAGTAGCGGGGAAGAATGAGAATTCTCCTGCTCTGTAAGCAAACAGGCAGAGCACAAAGAACCCGAAGAACGCCCAAATAAAGACATTGGTAAAGACTTCCCAGCCGACGCCCGTCTTCTTCATGCTTTTTCCCCAAGTTATGAACAATTGGATCAAGTCCGCCTAACACCTGAGTTAAGCCGCGCCACGAAGTGGCGTCGGCTTGGACGAATTGTTAGGCGACGGGCCGAAATGTGTGGCGGTTGCCTGTTGCTACGTACGTTACTTGAGGAACCTGTTCCATAGGTAGCGAACACTTCTCGGAAACGTCCATGCCCAATGGAGGAGGCCTAGAACCATTGCGGCGAGGAGCAAATACCCGCCAAGGCGGTCATATCCGCGATCGCCTGCATAGAGGCCGCCAAGTACGCATGCCCCAATGGCGGGAAAGGCGATGAGATGCCTCCGACTGATCGCTTTCTGCTCTGAGTCCACGGAATCCTCGCTTCCCGTCGCCTAACGCTTGAGTTAAGCCGACGTGCGTAGCGGAGCCAACAACATGGCAAGCTGTTCTGCCATGTTGTTGGTGTAGCGAAGCGCGTTCGGCTTGAACGAATTGTTAGGCGCGCTCACGAGGTGCATCCGACTGAAATTCTTTGACGCCTGCAGCAGCCAATTGTGATCTTGCTTCCGGATCATCGGCGATTAGACGATACAAAGTATGGAAGACATAGATGCGGCAGAGACCAGGCCAAGCAACGAGCAAATAGAGTGCACCGGCAACCAACCAATCAACACGACTTATGGGCCGCCAGCTAGTGAAGTGTCCGATTGCGATGTAGGCAAGAACGGCAAGGAGTACCCAGCGGAACCAACGATGAAAGCGTGTACCCCAAAGTACATTCTTGAAATGGATGATCTCTGACTCAGTGAGCTTCATCTGTCACCTGCGAAGATGCTTCTAGCGCGCCTAACACCTTGAGTTAAGCCGCGCCGCCCGCGGCGTTGTCTAGTGCGATGATCGCCGCACATCGACCGATGCCTGCGGCAACGATGCGGCGTCGGCTTGAACGATTGGTTAGGGTGCAGCTGACCATGCCTGCGAGCCTGCTGTGTCCCATGCTGGATTCTCCCTGCCAACCGACGCTGTCACCGCCGCCAACCCACCGAGCTGACAGCCTCCCCGAAAAGCGGTGAACGCTGGACCGCAAAGCGAGCTTTGCGGCGCCTGCGTCGCACCGCTTTTCTAGCAGAAATATCGAGTGCGGCATAGTCGGCCAATGCCGCCGTGCCGTGTCAGAAAACCCTGATGCCCCCCAAGCCTTTGTCACCGGTGGTGAGGATATGCGGCGCTGCAGCCTAACACCAGAATTAAGCCGTGCCGCGAAGCGGCATCGGCTTGAATGAATCGTTAGGCGGCGCACCAGAGTGCAATGCCGCCGATAACGAACAATACCAGCCACGACAAGTGCTTGCCTCGGGTGAGGAGCAACGGCAGGACCCCGGACGCGACGAAGGTGAGTCCGATGATTTGGAGCATGCCGGACACTGTGAGGTCGCCGCGACCGGCATGCACCAACAGCGCAGCAAAGCCGAACCACGCAACGGTGGTGATGTGCCAGGCGAAGCGCAACGTTCGGGTCGTGAATTCAGAGCTGCCGAATAGTTTTGGCAGATCACTGCGGTGAAATAGGCGGGTGAGGATGTAACGCTCGCCGAGGACAGAGTGGGCCGCGCCGAGTGCTACGGCGAAAACTGCTGCGGTGTAGAGAAGTCCTGCCATAGCCGCCTAACACTTGAGTTAAGCCGCGCCGCGAAGCGGCGTCGGCTTGGACGAATTGTTAGGCGGCACCGAGGAGCTGTTGGCCCGCCACAGCGCCCAGCCTACCAGCGCAACCCACAGGAAGAAGCACAAGAAGGTGATGCGCTGACCGATGCTGGCCATGCCAGCGAAGCGCAGAAACCCAGTAGCGATTGACGCGATTACGAGGGCGAGCGACGGCGTTGCTGCCCAATGCCATGAGTTGACCTTCCGGAACAGTGAAGGCAGCCAGAAGCCTGCTACTAAGAACGCGATGTAGCAGCCAAAGCTGCCTACCGAGTGCAGGAGCGTCGTAGTGGATTTGAAGTCCGTCATGTTGGCGGGAAACGCGCCGGACAGTGCCATCAGGAGGCCTGCGGCCACCAATGCCATTGCTGGGGCAGTGGCCGGAAGCCCGCGGCCCACGAACTCGCGCCGGAGCCCGATGCCCAAGAGTGCTATAGCGAGGCCGGGCAGGATGTAACCGAGAACGTTCCAAGCCCAGAGGTTGGGTGCATCCAAGCTGCCCAGCTCACTAATAGCCTGGTCGGTGTGTACGTAGTCCGGCCGCATAGCCGACATTACTAAATAGACGGTCAAGAACCATGCCGGAGTGACTATTGCGACAAGGCCAATCTTCTTTTGAGACATCATGTGTGGTGCGGTCCCTGTGCCGCCTAACGCTTGAGTTAAGCCGAGCCGCGAAGCGGCTTCGGCTTGAACGAATTGTTAGGCGGCGCTCCCGTCATGTCCGCGACCAGAGGCAAGCTTTGCCTGTATGCCGTAGGCAATGGATGACTGGCGATTCTCCAGTAGAGGAATGTACTCGCCTAGGCCGTCAACAGTCACTAGATCGACTCGGAAGGAATCTTTGTCGTAAACCTTCGAGGCGTAATCGAATCGGAAAGCTGCACTCTTGATCTCGGTCACGGCTATTCCCGAGTCTGAGTCGAGCTCAGCGGAGAACAACCGCCCGTCTAGGACCACTAGCGGCTGGAAGAAGTAAAGCTCCACCGACTCGTCGTTGCCCGGGTGAATGTCGTCCGAGTGCGGGCATTCGTCCGTCATGTGCGATGCCCACTTGAGGGACGACACGAAAGCGGAATACCACTTCGAGGGCTGATCCGGAGACTTAAACGACTCGTGGATGCCAGCGCCTTCCCAACCCAGGGTCCTAAGCAGTGAATGTTCTGTGAGAGACGACACAAGCGCATGGGGCTCGCAGGGCAGGTTGATGCGAGCAATGAGATTGTTCCAAGCACAACCACGCTCGAACTCTTCCAAGGGGCGCTTGAAGACCACCCAAGGGCGTTCCGACTTCTTGACCTCGGCCACTGCAGAAAATTCTAAATGGATGGGCGGAGCTCCGTCAGCCCTGCTTGAATGCACGCGTGTGGCGTAGAAATCACCCTCTCTTGATTTCTCCTCTTCCCGGTCAAAGTACGCCCCGGGACCTCGGACACGCCAACCTGCGTCAGCAAAGACCTTTCGGGCCCGCAGTTCCGAGAGCATTCCGGCCTTCGCAAGGTCATCTCGAATCTTTTCTTCTAGCTCGGCTGACATGTGGTCTCCCTAGCCGCCTAACGCGACGCTGAGCCGCGGGCTTCAGCCCGTCGGCTCCAGCGCGATGTTAGCTTTCCCCGTCGTGATGATGCTGGTGACGGTGCTCGTGTATTCCACGCCCGTACCCTCTTAGCGCCATGTATTTGGCGCTTTGTCGCGCGCTTAGAAGCTGGGCCTGGCGCAAGTGGGCGTGGAGATGAACTTCGCGAAGCTGAGCTTCCACGCGACCGATTTTGATCGTGAGCTCTGACAATGTGCTCTCGTCAACGGATTTGTTCCTGAACAGCTCATCCAGCTGCCGCTCTGCGGCGACCAATTCTGCGCCAAGGCTTTTCGCCAAAGCCTGCATCTGGTTGAAGATCTCCTGGGTCTCCGCCTGTTGCTCTTCACTGAGATCCAGCTCCTCGGCGAGTTCCAGCACATGGAGAGGGCCGGGGTAGCCATTGAGCTCTGCGGTCTTGGCATAGCCCATGCCCTGACCCGCTAGCAGACCTTCGACGTCCGACTCCGACAGTGCCTTCAGCTCTTGCGTTTCTTGCCCCGCGTAGGGCGACGCTTCAGAAGCGGGCACGCCTCCACTCGCCACAATCAGCACCAGGACGAATGCGCCTTTTATTACCTGCTTCATTTGATCCTCACGGCCACGTTGTGAAAGCTAACGCTTGAGTTAAGCTGAGCCGCGAAGCGGCTCCGGCTCGAATGATGAAATGGACTCCTCCCGCGTCGCCAAACGGCCTCGTGGGCCACACTGAACCTTGCGGGTTTCAGTCAACGGGATCACGGGAGGAGTCCACACCATGCATGCTACGACCGTCGCGATTGATTTGGCAAAAGACGTTTTCGAGCTGGCCTACGCCGACCCGGCAGGCCGGATCCTGGAGCGAAAGCGCCTGACCCGGCGGGCCTTTTCCCGGGTCATGGAGAACTGCCCGCAGCTGGTCGTGGTCATGGAGGCCTGCGGCAGCGCCCATTACTGGGGGCGCCGCTTCCAGGCGCGGGGACATACGGTGCGCCTGCTGCCGCCCCGTGACGTGCGGCCCTACGTCCGGCGCAACAAGACCGATCGTGCCGACGCCGCGGGACTGGTCGAGGCGGCGCGTTGCGAACAGATCGCAGACGTACCGGTGAAGTCGCCCCGCCAGCAGGGACTGCAGGCCTTGCATCGTGTTCGCGAACAGCTCAAGAGCCAGCGCACCGCCACCATCAACCTGGTTCGCGGCCTGCTGCGTGAGTACGGGGTCGTTATTCCCAACGGCTCAAGCAAAGTGCGCGCGGCGGTGCTGGAGGCGCTTGAAGATGCGGGGAACGACGTGCCGATGGTCTTGCGTGCAACCTTGGCCGAACAGCTCGAGCATATCGTCCGCCTGCAAGCCGACATGGCTACAATCGAGAAGCGACTTGCCGAAGAAGCTGGTCGCGATGTCGCCGTGCAACGCTACCTCACAGTTCCCGGCGTAGGGTTGCTCACCGCCACGGCGTTGCGCGCGGGCGCCGGCGACCTGTCGCGCTTCAACAGCGGGCGCCACCTGGCCGCGTGGATTGGGCTGGTGCCCCGCGAACACTCGTCGGGACACCATCGACGCCTGGGCCGGATCACCAAGCGCGGCGATGCATACCTGCGGACCCTGCTCATCCACGGAGGCCGTGCCGTCCTGCGTTCGGCCCTGACGCGACGACGCGCCGGCCAGCCGCTGGACCGGCTGCAATCCTGGGCGCTGGATCTGGCGCAGCGCCAAGGACACAACAGGGCCGCCGTGGCCTTGGCCAACAAGCTGGCGCGCAGGCTTTGGGCGCTCGACCACTACGGCACCGCCTTCAACCCCAGCCACGTCAGCCACAAACCCGCGTAACCGCATCAAGCTCAGCAGTGCAAAACGATCTCGATCATGACGAAGGGTTCGGTCCCCGGGCTGGACAAGGCCGATAACAATTCCGGCGCACGACGCCGCTTGAACGATAGGCCCCAGCCCGCGGATCTCATGATGGCCCGAGCAAAGACGCTCACCCGAAGGCCGAATACACGACTGCAACCGTTCCGCTTCAGATGATCAGAGATCAATCACTCTGCTGTTGCATGAGGAGTCCATACACGAATTGTTGGGCCTCATGCATTGCGACATTGGGCCACAACGGCTCCGGATCACTTTTGGCGTGACTTTGCCAGAAAGACAGCTCCCAAGGCGATGAACGCTGGCGCCATTGCCCAAAAGGCGGCCATCTGTGTAGCAAGGCCGACGGTTAGAAAAACAATGCCGCAGCTCAAGAAGACGATGCCGAGGGGCTGAAGCTGTTTTGTAGATGCCGTCTGCACCTCCCTGTGAAAGGCCGCTGCACAGCCACCGGCTTTCCGGACACGCTCCCTTGAGGCCGGGAACTTGGCAAGCAGATGTGCCGGACGGATTGGACGAGGTGAGAGGTTGCCCCCGCAGTTGGGGCAAACACCTGCCAGGACGCCTTTGACGCAGCCGGGGCAGAACGTGCACTCAAAGGTGCAAATGAAAGCCTCCGCGTCCGGAGGGAGGTCCTTGTCGCAGCACTCACCAGGTTCGGCTGCCGCATTGGGGCATGCGGGGGGCACGGCGTCAATACGGGCCAGACGCAATGTCCGCCAGCCTGGACACCGCCGCATTGGCCATTGACGCAGCCTGCAGCGAATCGCGACCCCCGCTACAGCATCGCAGCTGGCAGTCACCTGCCTCCGTTCGCGTGTACGGTACGGACAAGGGGACGAAACCAATGAAGAAACTGCTGCCCTTCCTTTTCGCACTGGCAGTGGCGCTTGCCGGCTGCTCCGGCTCGACCGCCACGGCCGATGCAGAGCTCCGCGGCGTCGAGCCCCTGCCACAAGGCCGGTGGACGGAGCTCGCGCACCAGCTGGTCGCGGCTGATGACCTCGCCACCGCCACCCGCCTCACCCGCGAGATCCTCGCGCGCGGCGGCATGCCGACGACCGATGGCGAACGCATCGTCGTGCCGGCCATCGGCCCGGCCACGCCCTACCAGATGACCGCGCTGGAAGCCCGCAACCTGGCAATCGAAGCGCGCAACCGCGAGACCGCCTTCCGCCTGCACGCTTCGGAATTCGCGAACTTCCTCGACGCGTTCGCCCTGGACCTTGGCGGCCGCAGGGACGAGCCTGCGTGGCTGACAAAAGACGAACTCCGCGCGCAGTACGAAGAAGCACTCTCCAGGGTCGATGCCGCGTACGAAGCCGCATTTGCGGACGGCGAAGCCGAGGTCCAGGCGCTGGCGGCACGGATCCCGGCGCTCGAGGTCGCCCGCGCCGAGGCCAGCCAGGCACTCCGCGACGCCCAGGCCGCGGTCCACGCCGTGCCGCCCTCGGAGCGCAGGCCCCTGCATGCCAAGGCCAAGGCCGCGCGCTCGGAATCCATCGCCGCCAACAGGGCGCTGCGCAGCGCCCGCCAGGCACTGGAGGACGGAGAGGACGACCGCCGCGGGCGCGCCAACCGCGCGAAGCAGGATGCCCATCGCGAGTTCGCCGCCTGGAACCAGGTCCGGCCCAACTACGACGCCGGCCATGCCTTGCTGCGGCTGCTCGACACCTGGGTCCGCGAAGCCGCGAAGCACCCGGAGGACCCGGAAAGCTTCACCCCGCTGTTCCTCGCGGAGATGGCGCGCCTGCAACAGGCGCCGTTCGACCTGCTGGGTTCGCGCTACGTCCGCCCCTCCCGCGGCACCACGGTGCCGGTGGACCTGCGTGGCGTCCCGCGTCCGGACGACTACCGCCTGACACTGCTGGAGATGCAGCTGTTCCTCGCCGCCTTCCAGCGCGGCCAGCCGGCCGCGAGCACCACCCCGCGGACGGCGTCGGTCCCCTCGCGCCTGGCGACCGGCGTCGCCGACTTCCTGCTGCCGCCGGCGCACGCCACCAGCATGTCGGCCTGCGACGACCTCAAGCGGATGATGGGCGGAGATTCTCCCGGCGCGACCGACTGGGCGGCCAATGAAGCCGCCAACAAGGCCTGGCAGGCGTACGGGAGCTTGCTCGGGTTCTCCGATGCGGCACTGGCCCGCATCTCCGGGGCCAGCAAGATCCTGCGCGTGGTGATCCAGTACGCCAACACCGAAGCCCGCGTGGACGCCGAGCAGGGCGTGGTCCACAAACCACCGTCCGATACGTCCGAAGGCCACGGCACCCGGTACGCCTGGTTCACCGCCAGCGCCGGCGTCGACCCGGAGGACCTCGAGGACTACGAGCGCGAGCTCGAGGAACAGGAAGCCCAGTCGGAGGAAATCCTCAACCGCTGCTTCGGCTCGCTCGAATTGCCGAGCCTGCAAAGCCTGGGCGAACTCGCCGATGCCGCCGAGAACTGGCGCGTGCAATGGGAGATCCGCCCGCTACATCCGAAACACCTGAGCATCCCGATGCGCGACCCGGACAACAAGTTCGTCAAGATCACCTCGGTGGCGCGAGAGATGAAGCTGGAGCGCGCCTCGCCCGCCCACGCCGAGGCCAAGTTGAAGGCCCGCGTGGTGAACGAGGAGGCGGTGAAAGGCGAGGTCGCCCTGGTACACCACACCGTGGTCGCCAAGGTGGTGGATACCGGCACCCCCGGCTTCAGCGAGATGGTGAACGCGGTCAAGGGCATCTTCGGCATGGGCATGGGCGACATCGTCGTCGACCTGGCCGCCGGCTGGATGAAGCACATCCTGGTGCCGCGCGCGAGCGCGCTACAACCGATCGAGTACCACTGCCTGGACCAGGAGTTCGTCCGGCGCGCCACCAGGCCGGTCGCCGACGGCGTCCGGGCCCCGCGGACGCGGGATCATTGCGTGCTGCCGGCGGAGGCGGAGTAGCTCGCCCGGCTATCGAATACTGGCGCTCAGCCGAAACATATCTCAGGCTATTACGAGGAGACTTCTCATGAGCTTCATCCGGCACCAAGCCGATTCGGCTTGAAAATATCGCCAGGCAAAATCAGTGGTCAGAATGGCGCCCACACAACAACATAGAAAGTAAACTCTGACCCCTGTTTCAGCCAACTCGAGAGAAGAACGAAGCGGGGTCGGCTTGAACGAACTGTTAGGCGGCGAACCAGAGCGCAATGCCGCCGATGACGAACAGTACCAGCCATGACAAGTGCTTGCCCCTGGTGATAAGCAACGGCAGAGCTCCGGACGCAACGAAGGTTAGACCGATGATCTGGAGCATGCCGGGAGGGTGTACAGATTTTTGTGTAACCGGCGATGGGGTTCACTGCTGAGGAAGCCTTTCCTCGTATCGGA
>NZ_BAAAZU010000022.1:0-4653 GCF_039537065.1 Luteimonas lutimaris
CATGCAGCGCTTTCCACATAACGTGTTTCACCTGTCACAAGCTAGATCAGAACGTCTGTGGGGCCTAACACCTAAGTTAAGCCGACCCGCGCAGTGGAGCGAACCACATGGCAAGCTCTTTCTGCCATGTGGGGCGCGGAACGAAGCGGGTTCGGCTTGAACGCATTGTTAGGCCGCTGGCCGACGATTGAGCGAGGGAATGTCTGCAGCATGCACCACTCCGCCAGTCAACGCCCGCTCCTCCGCTGCTCGGAACTCCCGTGCCAACTGTGAGAAGTGACGCGTCTCCCTGATGGAGGACGGTAGAACAGTCGCCACCAGTCCGACTGGGATGAGAAAAGCCCAAAGCGACACACGCCCTTGGACCAGGTAGCCGGCAGCAAGAATCACTAGGCCGCCCCCGCCCATTAGCGCCGCGAGCTTGATCCCGTGCCGAATCCAGAAGCGCCGCCAATCGACTGCTGCAGCCAGCCCCTCCTGTAACTCCTTGGCTGTCAGTACACGAGAGGGTTCCATAGCGGCCTAACACCAGAGTTAAGCCGCGCCGCGAAGCGGTGTCGGCTTGAATGAATCGTTAGGCGCCGTCCCGCGTACACTCACCGCAGACGCCTTCCAGTTCTTTCAGGAACTCGGCGTGCAGGCTGGCTGGCAGAGAGACGGTATCACCGGATGGGCGAGATAGACCGAATGCCTCAAGCTCAGAGTCTGTAAGCCAATGAATAGAGTTGGATGGAGCAGCACGAATAGAATGCCAGTAGAACGCATCGCTGCCGAGCATCTCTGAAATATAACGCTTGTGAAGAAGGTGCTGCTCATCGTTCGCAGGATAGTCGCTTGCGTCTCTACAAGTCGCTGGTTGTTCGCCAGACTGAGAGCAGTGTTGCCAAGAATGAACGCCGAGCAGCGGTGTTGCTTCTGCTGTGCGTTCAGATCCCGCCAGGAAGAGACTGACGCCGCCAGAAGCGAGGACGCCGCCCTCTATCAAGTGGGTGTTAATCCCACGACGCCGAATTTCACGGCCGAGGTCGAGCGTGCACTCGTCGTCAACGGAGCCGCCGTTTGCCGTAAACACAAGTGTATCGACCTCTGGATGTGCGTCGAGCGTGTCTAATACAGCCTTGTACGTCCCATGGTCAAACGTGCCGAGGAGAAAGAGACGGCCGCCGTCCACCTCTAGCGTAGTGCGAGTCTGCTGCACGCATGCCGACACCAGAAGCACCGACAGCAGCACCAATGTGCGAAGAATGAATCTCACAGCTTGAAACCTGCTCTCAGAGGCGCCTAACACCTGAATTAAGCCGACCCGCGAAGCGGGTTCGGCTTGAATGAATTGTTAGGCCCCAGCTTACGCACCCTCTCAAACTCTTGATAGAGCTTATGCACATCTTGGAGTGAGTCTTGGAGAAGGCCGCCGCGCTCTGAGCACGTTTGCCACTCATACGGCTCTTTCCCGCGCAGATACAAGAGATACGCTTGGCCCACTTTGGCTGTATTTGGCTCCGGAAGATTGGTGCGAGTAGTAAACGTGCTGCCCTTGTAGTGCGGTCCTTTCCAACTTTCATTGACGTGCCACAGAATTGTCTGCCGCCAGTACTCTCCGGAACGCCGCACAGAAACTGCGGCTACGGTACCCACGACGACTGCATCCGAATGTTGCAACGAATAGATAACGGGTGGCTCAATGCATGGCGAATTAGCAGAGGCGCACGGAATGTACCCCAGGGACACGAGCAACAAAATTACCGATATGTGCTTCATGGGGCCTAACGCTCAAGTTAAGCCGAATTGCAGCGCGTAGCCGGACACATGGCAAGCTTTTTCTGCCATGTGGCTGGCGTAGCGATGCAATTTCGGCTTGAACGCATTGTTAGGCGCCACCGAGCGCCCCAAAACCGGAGGGGAGTAAGCGAACCTCTGTGGCCATGCATACACCGTTGCCGCCGGACAATGGGCGCACACCTAAGATGGTGCCATGAGGTGCGAGTTCTGCCTGGACAATGACGACGGGTTGCTCGGAGCCGTCCTCGAGCAACTGGCTAGCGCAGCAAGGCAGGCTCATTGGAGCTGCAGCAGAGTCGCCGGGAACGTAGAACACGGCAGAGCCGGCCGCAACGTCTGCCTCAGTGGCTGGGCGGCCCGTGATGCATGGCGTGCTGTGCCACTCACTTGCCGAAATTGGGCCCCAAAGGTCGGTCATGGCTGTTGTGGCGCCTAACACCTGAGTTAACCCGACCTGCGTAGTGGAGCCAACCACATGGCAAGCTCCACCTGCCATATGGTTGGTGGAACGAAGGGGGTTCGGGTTGAACGAATTGTTAGGCCCCACCTTGCGAGGTCCAAATCAAGGCTCCAACAAGCAGAGAAACGAAGGATACGGCATACGCCATTAGCGCGAAGTATGCCTGAGACCCTTGGTGCCGAAGCTTGAGATCCTGCAAGGAAGCGAATTGCTTGGCATTAAGGTAGCGGAACCTAGCTGGAGCGATGGGGCCGTAGGAAGGAATCCCCGGCCCAGACTGATACTTGTCGAGAGCATCAGGTTGCACGGCAAGGAGCGTAGAGAAGAATCGCGTGGCCCTTACGTAAGCAATGAACGCAAGCAACACAGCGATAGCAACCAGAAGGGACATCACGATTGCCATGTTTTTTCCAATGGGGCCTAACACCTGAGTTAAGCCGACTTGCGTAGTGGAGCCAACAACATGGCAAGCTTTTCCTGCCGTGTTGTTGGTGTAACGAAGCAAGTTCGGCTTGAACGAATTGTTAGGGCGCTGCCCGGTCTGCTCGCCGCATGTTGCTTGCCTCAAGCAACTCCGTAACGGTGAGCACCCGCTCACAAACCCCAAGATTTCCGTACTTTCCCTTTGGGCCAAGTTTGCCGCGAACGACAACATCCGTGAACCCCCATGGGCCTGTTGGTTCTACAGCTGGCAATTCTGCCTTGGCCATATCCCCATCAATGCACCATTCCTCATCAAGGCCCTCCGGATCTAGGTACTTGTACTCGAAGTTGTAGAAGTACTCTCCACGATAGACGGAGTCACTTTGCTCTGCTGCCGAGCAGCCTGAGACGCAGGCGACTGATAGAACAGCTATAAGTCTCGCGAGATAGTTCATTGCTGCGCCCTAACGCCTGAGTTAAGCCGACTTGCGTAGTGGAGCCAAAGCCATGGCAAGCTTTTTCTGCCATGGCTTTGGTGGAACGAAGCAAGTTCGGCTTGAACGAATTGTTAGACGCCAACGCCTGGGTCTCAACGTTTGCGCTCCATGGGATTCTCTCGGGAGGTCTGCTCCCCGAGCTGTTGGGCGATCCCGATGAGAATTCCTTCAGGACCCCGGATGTAGCAGAGCCGGTAGATGTCTTTGTAGTTGACGACTTCATCGACCACTGTCGCACCGAGCTTGCTGAGCCGGGCGAGGGTGTCGTCGATGTCCTCGACGGCGAACATGACGCGCAGGTACCCCAACGAGTTTACGGGGGCTGTGCGGTGATCGGACGCGATAGCGGGGGCGTCGAAGCGGGAGAGCTCTAGGCGACTATGCCCGTCTGGGGTGCGCATCATGGCAATCTCGACGCGCTGGTCGCGCACTCCAGTGACGCGGCCGGCCCATTCGCCTTCGATGGGCATGCGACCTTCGAGGGTGAGGCCGAGCTCGGTGAAGAACTCAACGGCGGCATCGAGGTCTTCCACCACGATGCCGACGTTGTCCATACGCTTGACTGTCATGATGTCTCCTTGGCGTCTAACACCTGAGTTAAGCCGCGCCGCGAAGCGGCGTCGGCTTGGACGAATTGTTAGGCCCCAGCCGCCTAGCCGACAAGTGCCCTCGATGCGGACCGAAAAAGTCTAGCCGCAGGGGACAGCAGTGAACGCGAGCCCCGTAAGCGTGGAGCTCAAGCACCATTTTCCGCCCACGCTTTGAAGGCCTGTAGGCGACGATCCATGCTCCGCCGGTACAGCGCGCCCACCAGTGGTTGGAATGCCCAAGCGATCAGCCTCGGGCGCAGCTCGAAGTTGTAGATGAACTTGACTTCCGAGGCCGCCGGGCCCAGTTGCCGGAAGCGCCACGTGCCAGAAAAGCGCCGAAGGATCCGTGGGCCACTAACCATTTCAACGGCCGCGTGCGTGGGTGGTGAGTAGGAGATATACGTCGAGACCATGACCGCTCCCGACCGGCTCTTGCAGTAGGACTCTACGCCCACCGCAGCCGAGTCGGCTTGCCCCACCAGAAAGGCTTCGCTCAGATACGTGTCCCACTCGAGCCGGCGTCTGTAGTCTTGGGACAACGCAAAGAGGTCATTGGCGGGCCTAGCTACTACGGCTGACGAGGTGATGCGCACTGGGGCCTAACGCCGGAATTAAGCCGCGCCGCGAAGCGGCGTCGGCTTGAATGAATTGTTAGGTGCCACCCGACGCACCCGCAATGACTGGTTGGGTAGCCCTGAACTCCGATGTGGCGTCAGGATGCCACGGAAACAGGCCGGACCGTGAAGGCCACACTATCTGGTAAAGCGGAAAGCCGTTGCCCTGGTAATACCAGCGGCAGTAGCCAACATTGTCACGGTATTCCGTGAGTGGAACTGAGGGTGTACAGATTTTTGTGTAACCGGCGATGGGGTTCACTGCTGAGGAAGCCTTTCCTCGTATCGGA
>NZ_BAAAZU010000023.1:0-16739 GCF_039537065.1 Luteimonas lutimaris
GTGGTCCACGTGACCGATCGTGCCCACGTTCACGTGGGGCTTGGTGCGCTCGAACTTACCCTTGGCCATTGGATTGAACTCCGTGATTCGTGATTGTTGACTGGTGATTCGCCGAAAGCGGGACCCGTGACCTTGCGGTGGTGGGTCCCGGATCGCGGATCACTATTTCTTGGTGACCGTCTCGGCGATGTTCGCCGGTGCTTCCGCGTAGTGGTCGAATTCCATCGTGAACGTGGCGCGGCCCTGCGACATCGAACGCAGGCTGGTGGCGTAGCCGAACATCTCGCCCAGCGGGATCATCGCGTTGATGATCTTGCCCGACGGGCTGTCGTCCTGGCCCTGCAGGATGCCGCGGCGACGGCTGACGTCGCCCATCACGTCGCCCAGGTATTCCTCCGGGGTGACGATCTCGACCTTCATGATCGGCTCGAGCAGGACCGGGCTGGCCTTGCCGAAACCGTCCTTGAAGCCCATCGAACCGGCGATCTTGAACGCCATTTCCGACGAGTCGACCTCATGGTACGAACCGTCGTACAGCTTCACCTTGATGTCCACGATCGGATAGCCGGCGAGGATGCCGTTGGCCATCGCTTCCTGGATGCCCTTGTCGACGGCCGGGATGTATTCCTTCGGCACCACGCCGCCGACGATCGCGTTCTCGAACTCGTAGCCCACGCCCGGTTCCTGCGGCGAGATTTCAAGCCACACGTGGCCGAACTGGCCCTTGCCGCCCGACTGGCGCACGAACTTGCCTTCGGACTTGACCGTCTTGCGGATGGTCTCGCGGTAGGCGACCTGCGGCTTGCCGACGTTGGCCTCGACGTTGAACTCGCGCTTCATGCGGTCGACGAGGATGTCCAGGTGCAACTCGCCCATGCCGGCGATGATGGTCTGGCCGGATTCCTCGTCGGTCCGCACGCGGAACGACGGATCCTCCTGCGCCAGGCGACCGAGCGCGATGCCCATCTTCTCCTGGTCGGACTTGGTCTTGGGCTCCACCGCCATCGAGATGACCGGCTCCGGGAACGTCATGCGCTCGAGCGTGATGACGTGGTCCTGTGCGCACAGCGTGTCGCCGGTGGTCACGTCCTTCAGGCCCACGGCCGCGGCGATGTCGCCGGCGCGCACTTCCTTGATCTCGTTGCGGTCGTTGGAGTGCATCTGCAGGATGCGGCCCACGCGCTCCTTCTTCGACTTGACCGGGTTGTAGACCTGGTCGCCGGAGTTGAGCACGCCCGAGTAGACGCGGAAGAACGTCAGCGAACCGACGAACGGGTCGGTCATGATCTTGAACGCCAGCGCCGAGAACGGCTCGCTGTCGGAGGCCTTGCGGCTGTCTTCCTTCTCGTTCTCGTCGATGCCCTGCACCGGCGGACGGTCGGACGGCGACGGCAGCAGGTGGATCACGCCGTCGAGCATGGCCTGCACGCCCTTGTTCTTGAACGCGGTGCCGCAGAACACCGGCACGATCTCGGTCTTCAGGGTGCGCTCGCGCAGGCCTGCAAGGATCTCTTCCTCGCTGAGCTCGCCGCCCTCGAGGTACTTGTCCATCAGCGCCTCGTTGGCCTCTGCCGCGGCCTCGACCATGAACGAGCGCGCCTCGGCGGCCTTGTCGGCCAGCTCGGCGGGGATCTCGCCGTACTCGAACACGGTGCCCTGCGAGGCGGCATCCCAGTGGATGCGCTTCATCTTCACCAGGTCGATGACGCCATCGAACGAGTCCTCGGCGCCGACCGGCACCTGCATCGGCACCGCATAGGCGCCCAGGCGGGTCCTCAGCTGGTCGACGACCTTGTCGAAGTTGGCGCCGGTGCGGTCCATCTTGTTGACGAACGCCATCCGCGGCACCTGGTACTTGTTGGCCTGCCGCCACACGGTTTCCGATTGCGGCTGCACGCCGCCGACCGCGCACAGCACGAACACCGCGCCGTCGAGCACGCGCAGCGAACGCTCGACTTCGATCGTGAAGTCGACGTGCCCGGGGGTGTCGATGATGTTCAGGCGGTGCTGCGGCATGGACTTGTCCATGCCGGTCCAGAACGCGGTGGTCGCGGCGGACGTGATGGTGATGCCGCGCTCCTGCTCCTGCTCCATCCAGTCCATCGTCGCGGCGCCGTCGTGGACTTCGCCGATCTTGTGGCTGACGCCGGTGTAGAACAGGATGCGTTCGGACGTGGTGGTCTTGCCGGCATCGATGTGGGCCATGATGCCGAAGTTGCGGTAACGCTCGATGGGAGTGGTGCGAGCCACGGCGATTCTCGTCTGTGCTTGCCCGGTGAAGCAGGGCCGGAAATGGCCGGACGCCGCCTTGCGGCGGCTTCCGGGTTCGTCATGCGACGCGGCGCTGCCGGGTCGCGGGTCGGTGCCGGCGCAGGCGCGGCGGGCACCAGGCGGGCGCCGTTGCCGGCGCCGCAGGGATCAGGTCACCAGCGGTAGTGCGCGAACGCCTTGTTCGCTTCCGCCATGCGGTGGGTTTCCTCGCGCTTCTTGATCGCGCCGCCACGGTTCTCCGAGGCGTCGATCAGCTCGGCGGCGAGCTTGCGCGGCATGCTGTTCTCGCCGCGCTTGCGGGCGGAATCGATCAGCCAGCGCATGGCCAGCGCCATCCGGCGCGAGGCGCGTACTTCGACCGGCACCTGGTAGGTGGCACCGCCGACGCGGCGCGACTTGACCTCGACCGACGGGGAGATGTTGCCCAGTGCCTTCTCGACGACTTCGAGCGGGTTCGGGTTCTTCTCGCCGATCACGTCCATGGCGCCGTAGACGATCTTTTCGGCGACCGACTTCTTGCCGCTGTACATGACCATGTTGATGAAGCGGGCGATGGTCTCGCTGCCGTGCTTCGGGTCGGGCAGCACCGAACGCTGCGGGGTGTTTCCTTTACGCGACATAGCTCAATTCTCGGTATGGCGGGCCTGGGCCGGCCGTGTCTTCTCTGGCGGCGGGTCCGGGACCCGCCCTGCGAATCGCTTAACCCTTCGGGCGCTTGGCGCCGTACTTGGAGCGGGCCTGCTTGCGCTTGGCGACGCCGGCGGCGTCGAGCGAACCACGCACGGTGTGGTAGCGGACGCCCGGCAGGTCCTTGACGCGACCGCCGCGGATCAGCACCACCGAGTGCTCCTGCAGGTTGTGGCCTTCGCCACCGATGTAGGAGATGACCTCGTAGCCGTTGGTCAGGCGCACCTTGGCGACCTTGCGCAGGGCCGAGTTCGGCTTCTTCGGGGTGGTGGTGTAGACGCGGGTGCAAACCCCGCGACGCTGCGGGCAGTTCGCCAGCGCGGGCGAATTGCTCTTGTAGGTCTCGGGGTTGCGCGCCTTGCGCACCAGCTGGTTGATCGTTGCCATCGGTCTCGGTTCTTGGGTCGGGCCGGGGCCCATTCGTGAAAACGAAGGCAGGCGGGGTTGACCCCGGCCTGCCAGACGGAAAAGTATAGCTGGCGCGGACGCCAGGCGTCAACGCAAGCCGAGCCAGCGCCAGCCCCGCCCCATGGGCGGCAGCCTGGCCACTGGTTGTGATCCCGCCCTCCTGGGCCGAACACGAGGCGCTTCCATGACGCCTCATTTCGTGATCTGGTGGATCCCGTGGGATCCGGCGGCCCGTTCTTCAGGGCCGCCGTGTTGCTACATCAACCGTTGCCGGACGCTTCGTCGGCCATCACTTCGCCGACCTCCCCGCCCGCCTCGCCACCGGCGAGGGCACCGGACAGGGCCTCCATCTCGGAGTCCGTCAGGCCCGACGCGTTCTTGCGGCGCTGCGTATGGTACGCCAGGCCGGTGCCGGCGGGAATCAGGCGGCCGACGATCACGTTCTCCTTCAGGCCGCGCAGGTTGTCGCGGGTGCCGCGGACGGCAGCCTCGGTCAGCACGCGGGTGGTCTCCTGGAAGGAGGCCGCGGAGATGAACGACTCGGTCGCCAGCGAGGCCTTGGTGATGCCCAGCAGCACCGGCTCGAACTTCGCCGGTAGCTCGTTCTTGGCCTCCAGCTTCGCGTTCTCCTCGATCACGCGCTGGCGCTCGGCCTGCTCGCCGTGCAGGAAGCGGCTGTCGCCGCCGTCGGTGATCTCGACCTTGCGCAGCATCTGGCGGACGATCACCTCGATGTGCTTGTCGTTGATCTTCACGCCCTGCAGGCGGTAGACGTCCTGGATTTCCTTGGTCAGGTACACGGCCAGCGGCTCCACGCCCAGCAGGCGCAGGATGTCCTGCGGGCTCGGCTCGCCGTCCACCACGGTCTCGCCCTTCTCCACGTGCTCGCCTTCGAACACGATGATCTGGCGGTACTTGGGGATCAGCTCCTCGTGCTCGTCGCCGTCGGGACCGCGGATGATCAGGCGCTGCTTGCCCTTGGTGTCCTTGCCGAAGCTGACGACACCCGACTTCTCGGCCAGGATCGCCTGGTCCTTGGGCTTGCGGGCCTCGAACAGGTCGGCCACGCGCGGCAGGCCGCCGGTGATATCGCGGGTCTTGGAGGCTTCCTGCGGCACCTTGGTGACCACGTCGCCCACGCCGACCGGCGCGCCATCCTGCAGGTTCACGATCGAGCGCGGCGGCAGCAGGTACTGCGCCGGCAGGTCGGTGCCCGGGATGTTCAGGTCCTCGCCCTTCTTGTCGACGATGCGCACCATCGGGCGCAGGTCCTTGCCGGCCGAGCCGCGGCGCTTGGGATCGGTGATCTCGCGCGAGGCAAGGCCGGTCAGCTCGTCGGTCTTCTCGATGACGGTGACGCCGTCGATGAAGTCGACGAAGCGGATGAAGCCCGCCACTTCCGACACGATCGGGTGGTTATGCGGATCCCAGTGCGCGACCGACTGCCCGGCCTTGACCGCGGCGCCGTCCTTGACATCGATGGTGGCGCCGTACGGCAGCTTGTAGCGCTCGCGCTCGCGGCCGTGGGCGTCGAGCACCGACAGCTCGCCCGAACGCGACACCGCGACCAGGTGGCCGCTGGCGTGGGCGACGGTCTTGAGGTTGTTGAACTTGATCGAACCGGTGGTCTTGACCGTCACGCTGTCGATCGCCGCCGCACGCGAAGCCGCGCCACCGATATGGAACGTACGCATGGTCAGCTGGGTACCCGGCTCGCCGATCGACTGCGCGGCCACCACGCCCACGGCCTCGCCGTGGTTGACGATGTGGCCACGGCCCAGGTCGCGGCCGTAGCAATGCGCGCAGACGCCGAACGAGGATTCGCAGGTGATCGTCGAGCGCACCTTGATCGACTGCACGCCCGCGTCCTCGAGCTTGCGCACCCAGGCTTCGTCGAGCAGCGTGTTGCGGGTGACGATCGGATCCTCGTCCTCGCCGGGCACGAACACGTCCTCGGCCACGACGCGGCCGAGCACGCGGTCGCGCAGCGGTTCGACCACGTCGCCGCCTTCGACGATCGGGGTCATCGTCAGGCCGGCGAGCGTGCCGCAATCGTCCTCGGTGATGACCACGTCCTGCGCCACGTCGACCAGGCGACGGGTCAGGTAACCGGAGTTCGCGGTCTTCAGCGCGGTATCGGCCAGGCCCTTTCGTGCACCGTGGGTCGAGATGAAGTACTGCAGGACGTTGAGGCCCTCGCGGAAGTTCGCGGTGATCGGGGTCTCGATGATCGAGCCGTCCGGACGCGCCATCAGGCCGCGCATGCCCGCCAGCTGGCGGATCTGCGCCTGCGAACCGCGGGCGCCGGAATCGGCCATGATGTAGACCGAGTTCATCGACTTCTGCTCGACCTGCTCGCCCTTGGCGTTGGTCACCATCTCGGTGCCGATGGTCTTCATCATTTCCTGGGCGACGCGCTCGTTGGTGCGCGACCAGATGTCGACCACCTTGTTGTAGCGCTCGCCGGCGGTGACCAGGCCCGACTGGTACTGCTGCTGGATCTCCACGACCTCGGCTTCCGCCTCGTCGAGGATGCCCTTCTTCTTGTCGGGGATGATCATGTCGTCGATGCCGATCGACACGCCGGCGCGCGTGGCGTACGCGAAGCCGGTGTACATCAGCTTGTCGGCGAACACGACCGTGTCCTTCAGGCCCAGCATGCGGTAGCAGCTGTTGATCAGGCGGCTGATGTTCTTCTTGGTCAGCTCGACGTTGGCCAGCGCGAACGGCAGGCCCTCGGGCAGGATCTCGGCCAGCAGCGCGCGCCCGACCGTGGTCTCCACGATCGAGGTCTTCTTCTGCTTGTTGCCGTCCTCGTCGGTCTCGGTCTCGGTGATGCGGACCTTGGCCTTGGCGTGCAGGCCGGCGACCTTGTTGTCGTAGGCGCGCTTCACTTCGGCGACGTTGGCGAACACCATGCCTTCGCCCGGGGTGTTCTCCAGCGCGCGGGTCATGTAGTACAGGCCGAGCACGACGTCCTGCGACGGCACGATGATCGGCTCGCCGTTGGCCGGCGACAGGATGTTGTTCGACGCCATCATCAGCGCGCGCGCTTCCAGCTGGGCCTCGAGGCTCAGCGGGACGTGCACGGCCATCTGGTCACCGTCGAAGTCGGCGTTGAACGCGGTGCAGACCAGCGGGTGCAGCTGGATGGCCTTGCCCTCGATCAGCACCGGCTCGAACGCCTGGATGCCCAGACGATGCAGGGTCGGGGCGCGGTTGAGCAGCACCGGATGCTCGCGGATCACCTCTTCCAGGATGTCCCAGACTTCAGCTTCTTCGCGCTCGACCAGCTTCTTGGCGGCCTTGATCGTCGTGGCCAGGCCTCGGCGCTGCAGCTTGGCGAAGATGAAGGGCTTGAACAGCTCCAGCGCCATCTTCTTCGGCAGGCCGCACTCGTGCAGGCGCAGGGTCGGGCCGACCACGATGACCGAACGGCCCGAGTAGTCGACGCGCTTGCCGAGCAGGTTCTGGCGGAAGCGGCCCTGCTTGCCCTTGATCATGTCGGCCAGCGACTTCAAAGGCCTCTTGTTCGTGCCGGTGATGGCGCGGCCGCGGCGGCCGTTGTCCATCAGCGCGTCGACCGATTCCTGCAGCATGCGCTTCTCGTTGCGCACGATGATGTCGGGCGCGTTGAGTTCGAGCAGGCGACGCAGGCGGTTGTTGCGGTTGATGACGCGGCGGTACAGGTCGTTGAGGTCGGAGGTCGCGAAGCGGCCACCGTCCAGCGGCACCAGCGGACGCAGGTCCGGCGGAAGGACCGGCAGCACAGTCATGACCATCCACTCGGGGCGGTTGCCCGACTCGAGGAAGGCTTCGACCAGCTTGACCCGCTTGGTCAGGCGCTTGAGCTTGGTTTCCGAGCCGGTGGCGGCGATGTCTTCCTTGAGCTGCACCATCTCGGCCTGCAGGTCGATCGTGCGCAGCAGGTCGAACACCGCCTCGGCACCCATCGCGGCGTCGAAGTCGTCGCCGTGCTCCTGGCGCATCTGCATGAACTGCTCTTCGTTGAGCAGCTGGCCGCGCTCGAGCGGGGTCAGGCCCGGCTCGGTGACGACGAACGCCTCGAAGTACAGGATGCGCTCGATGTCGCGCAGGGTCATGTCCAGCATCAGGCCGATGCGGCTGGGCAGCGACTTGAGGAACCAGATGTGCGCGACCGGCGAGGCCAGGTCGATGTGGCCCATGCGCTCGCGGCGTACCTTGGCCAGCGTCACCTCGGTGCCGCACTTTTCGCAGACCACCCCGCGGTGCTTCATGCGCTTGTACTTGCCGCACAGGCACTCGTAGTCCTTGATCGGCCCGAAGATGGCGGCGCAGAACAGGCCGTCGCGCTCGGGCTTGAAGGTGCGGTAGTTGATCGTCTCGGGCTTCTTCACCTCGCCGAACGACCACGAGCGGATCAGGTCAGGCGAGGCCAGCGCGATCTTGATCGCATCGAAGTCGAGCGCCGGGCGCTGCTGGTTGAACAGGTTGAGCAGGTCTTTCATTTTGTATCTCCGGGTCGGAGGAATTTCGTGTCGAGGATCAGCTTCGGGGAGTCTTCTGGACCCGGGACTCGGGACCCGGAACCCGGAAAGTCAAAAGCACGCGGCTCCTGCTCTCGCGGGTCCCGGGTCCCATGGCCCCGGGTCCCGGCTTTCCTCAGTGCTCCTCCAGCTCCATGTTGATTGCCAGCGAGCGGATTTCCTTGACCAGCACGTTGAACGACTCCGGCATGCCGGCGACCATCTCGTGCTCGCCGTCGACGATGTTCTTGTACATCTGGTTGCGGCCCTGCACGTCGTCGGACTTCACCGTCAGCATTTCCTGCAGGGTGTAGGCCGCGCCGTAGGCTTCCAGCGCCCAGACTTCCATCTCGCCGAAGCGCTGGCCGCCGAACTGCGCCTTGCCGCCCAGCGGCTGCTGGGTGACGAGCGAGTACGGGCCGGTCGAGCGCGCGTGCATCTTGTCGTCGACCAGGTGGTTGAGCTTGAGCATGTGCATGTAGCCCACGGTCACCTTGCGGTCGAACGGCTCGCCGGTACGGCCGTCGTACAGCTGCGCCTGGCCGCTGCTCGGCAACTCGGCGAGCTCGAGCATGCGCTTGATCTCGGCCTCGGTCGCGCCGTCGAACACCGGGGTGGCCATCGGCACGCCGTCGGTCAGGTTGCGCGCCATCGCCAGCAGCTCCTCGTCGGAGAACTGCTTGAGGTCGACGCGCTGGCCATGCAGCTTGTTGTCGTGGTTGTAGATGTCGTCGAGGAACTTGCGCAGTTCGGCCACCTTGGCCTGCGCCTGCAGCATCTCGTCGATCCTGCGGCCCAGGCCCTTGGCGGCCCAGCCCAGGTGCACCTCGAGGATCTGGCCGATGTTCATTCGGCTCGGCACGCCCAGCGGGTTGAGCACGACGTCCACGGTTTCGCCGTTGGCCATGTGCGGCATGTCCTGCACCGGCACGATGGTCGACACCACACCCTTGTTGCCGTGGCGGCCGGCCATCTTGTCGCCCGGCTGGATGCGGCGCTTCACCGCCAGGTACACCTTGACCATCTTCAGCACGCCCGGGGCCAGGTCGTCGCCCTGGGTGATCTTGCCGCGCTTGTCCTGGAAGCGGCGCTCGAACTCCTTCTGGTGCACCTCGATCTGCTTCTGGGCGCGCTCGATCGCGTCGGCGGCGTCCTCGTCCTTCATTCGCAGGTTGAACCATTCCTTCTTCGGCAGGCCGTCGAGGACCAGGCTGCTGACGGTCTCGCCCTTCTTCAGGCCGGCACCGCCGTTGGCCACCTTGCCCAGCAGCTGCGAACGCAGGCGCGCGTAGATCGCGGTCTCGAGGATGCGGAACTGGTCGTCGAAGTCCTTCTTGACGTGCTTGATCTCGGATTCCTCGATCTGGCGCGCGCGCTTGTCCTTCTCGATGCCGTCGCGGGTAAACACCTGCACGTCGATGACCACGCCGTCCATGCCCGGGGGCACGCGCAGCGAGCTGTCCTTCACGTCGGAGGCCTTCTCGCCGAAGATCGCGCGCAGCAGCTTCTCTTCCGGGGTCAGCTGGCTTTCGCCCTTGGGCGTGACCTTGCCGACCAGGATGTCGCCGGCGCGGACTTCTGCACCGATATACACCACGCCCGACTCGTCGAGGCGGTTGAGCGCCTGCTCGGAGACGTTGGGGATATCGGCGGAGATTTCCTCCGGCCCGAGCTTGGTGTCGCGGGCCTGGACGGTCAGTTCCTCGATGTGGATCGTCGTGTAGCGATCCTCCTGGACCACCCGCTCGGACAGCAGGATCGAGTCCTCGAAGTTGTAGCCGTTCCACGGCATGAAGGCGACCAGCATGTTCTGGCCCAGGGCCAGCTCGCCGATGTCGGTCGAGGGGCCGTCGGCCAGCACGTCGCCGCGCGCGACCACGTCGCCCACGTTCACCAGCGGACGCTGGTTGATGCAGGTGTTCTGGTTGGAGCGCGTGTACTTGATCAGGTTGTAGATGTCGACGCCGGCATCGTGCTCGCCGGAGATTTCACTGTCGTTGACCTTGACCACGACGCGGCCTGCGTCGATCTGCTCGATCACGCCGCCGCGGCGGGCGTTCACCGTCACACCCGAATCGCGCGCCACGGCGCGCTCGATGCCGGTGCCGACCAGCGGCTTCTGCGCACGCAGCGTCGGCACGGCCTGGCGCTGCATGTTGGCGCCCATCAGCGCGCGGTTGGCGTCGTCGTGCTCCAGGAACGGCACCAGCGCCGCCGCGACCGACACGGTCTGCATCGGCGAGACGTCCATGAAATCCACTTCGCTCGGCGGCTTGAGCAGCGACTCGCCCTGGTAGCGGCAGTCGACGAACTGGGCGGTCATGTTGCCCTTGTCGTCCTGCGGCGCATTGGCCTGGGCGATGACGTACTCGTTCTCCTCGATCGCCGACAGGTACTCGACGTCGTCGGTGACCTTGCCGCCCACGACCTTGCGGTACGGGGTTTCGAGGAAGCCGTAGCTGTTGGTGCGCGCGAATACGGCCAGCGAGTTGATCAGGCCGATGTTCGGGCCTTCCGGCGTCTCGATGGTGCACACGCGCCCATAGTGGGTCGGATGCACGTCGCGCACTTCGAAGCCGGCGCGCTCGCGGGTCAGGCCGCCCGGGCCAAGGGCCGACACGCGGCGCTTGTGGGTGACCTCCGACAGCGGGTTGTTCTGGTCCATGAACTGCGACAGCTGCGACGAACCGAAGAACTCCTTCACCGCCGCCGCGACCGGCTTGGCGTTGATCAGTTCCTGCGGGGTCAGGCCATCGGCCTCGGCCATGGTCAGGCGCTCGCGCACGGCGCGCTCCACGCGCACCAGGCCGACGCGGAACACGTTCTCGGCCATCTCGCCCACCGAACGCACGCGGCGGTTGCCGAGGTGGTCGATGTCGTCGACGGTGCCGCGGCCGTTGCGGATCTCGGTCAGGACCTTGATCACGTCGAGGATGTCGGACGTGTCGCCGTATTCCTCGCGCAGGCGCGCGGATTCCTCGTCCTTGCGCTCGGAGAAGTAGCGCGCGTCGTAGAGGATCGAGGCGCCGGTGACTTCCTTGCGGCCCAGGCGACGGTTGAACTTCATCCGGCCGACGGTCGACAGGTCGTAGCGTTCGAAGGTGAAGAACAGGTTGTGGAACAGGTTCTGCGCGGCGTCCTTGGTCGGCGGCTCGCCCGGACGCATCATGCGGTAGATCTCGACCAGGGCCTCGAGCTGGGTCTTGGTCGCGTCGATGCGCAGGGTGTTGGACAGGTAGGCGCCGCGGTCCAGGTCGTTGACCCAGATCGTGCCCACGGCATCGATGCCGGCCTTGCGGAACGCTTCCAGCGTCTCCTCGGTGATCTCGTCGTTGGCGGTGGCCAGCAGTTCGCCGGTCTCGGCCTCGATCACGTCATGCGACAGGATGCGACCGACCAGATAGCTGTCGGGCACGGCCAGCGCGGCGATGCCGGAGTCGGCCAGCTGCTTGACGTGGCGCGCGGTGACGCGCTTGCCGGCCTCGACGATGACGTGGTCGCCATCGGCCAGGTCGAAGTCCAGGGTCTCGCCGCGCAGGCGCTCGGGCACCAGCGCCAGCTGCACGCCCTCTTCCGGATCGATGTGGAAGGTGTTGATCTCGAAGAACTCGTTCAACATCTCTTCGTTGTTGTAGCCCAGCGCGCGCAGCAGCACGCTGACCGGCAGCTTGCGGCGGCGGTCGATGCGGGTGAACAGCGCGTCCTTCGGGTCGAACTCGAAGTCCAGCCAGGAGCCGCGGTACGGGATCACGCGCGCGGAGAACAGCAGCTTGCCCGACGAATGGGTCTTGCCGCGGTCGTGGTCGAAGAACACGCCCGGGCTGCGGTGCAGCTGCGAGACGATGACGCGCTCGGTGCCGTTGACGATGAAGGTGCCGTTGTCGGTCATGAGCGGGATCTCGCCCATGTAGACCTCCTGCTCCTTCACGTACTTGATGGTCTTGCTCGACGACTCGCGGTCGTAGATCACCAGGCGCACGGTCACGCGCAGCGGCGCGCCGTAGCTCATGCCGCGCTGGCGGCACTCGCGCTCGTCGAACACCGGCTCGCCGAGCTTGTAGCCGACGTATTCCAGCGCCGCGTAGCCGTTGTAGCTCACGATCGGGAACACGGACTTGAGCGCGGCGTGCAGGCCCTTGTCGGCGCGCTTGGCCGGGTCGGCGTCGGCCTGCAGGAATTCACGGTAGGAATCGACCTGGATCGCGAGCAGGAACGGCACTTCGAGGATCGAGCCGCGCTTGCCGAAATCCTTGCGGATGCGCTTTTTCTCGGTGAACGAGTAATTCGACTGGGAGGTCGTCATGGGGAGCTACCACCTTGGGGCATCTGTGGGCCGCGCGTCCGCGGCCGCGGTTGAACCAGCCGTGCTGGTCCGGGGGGAATCGCCAGTGGGAAGTCGCTGGTATTGCCGGCACCAGCACGCCTTCTCCCGCTACTTCCGACTGTCGACTCGTGTCAGTTTTCGGGTCTTGCAACAACGGCCAAAGGCCGGGGGCTTTCGCCCCCAGCCTTGGTGGTCGCCATGTGAATCCGGCGACGCGACAACGCTTACTTGACTTCGACCGTGGCGCCGGCCGTTTCCAGGTCCTTCTTGAACTTGGCGGCGTCATCCTTGGACAGGCCTTCCTTGATCGTGCCACCGGCTTCGGTCAGGTCCTTGGCTTCCTTCAGGCCCAGGCCGGTGATCGCGCGGACCACCTTGATGACCTCGACCTTCTTGTCGCCGGCGGACTTCAGGGCAACCGTGAACTCGGTCTGCTCTTCGGCCGGGGCGGCGCCGGCAGCGGCCGGACCAGCGGCAACGGCCACCGGGGCGGCGGCGGAAACGCCGAACTTTTCTTCCATCGCCTTGACCAGCTCCATCACCTCGACGAGGGTCTTGCCGGCGATCGCTTCGATGATCTGCTCGTTGGAAAGGGACATCGTGAATACCTCTTTATCTAAAGTTGGAAACAGCTAGTGATTGGAAACTCGTAAACCGAACTGATCGCCTCAGGCGGCCTTCTGCTGGCCGACCGCGTTGGTGACGCGGGCAACCTGCGAGGCCGGCTCGGCCAGCAGGCGCACCAGCATGGTGGCAGGCTGGACCATGACGCTGAGCAGCATCGACAGCGCTTCGTCGCGGGTCGGGAGCGAAGCCAGGACGTCCACGTGGGAGCCCGGGTACTTCTGCCCGCCGATCGCCACCAGGCGCGGCTTCAGCTTGTCGTTCGCCTTGGCGAACTCCTTGATCAGGCGTCCGGCGGCACCGGGGTCTTCCTTCGAGAAGGCATACAGGAGCGGACCGGTCAGCTCGTCCTTGACGACGGCGTAATCGGTGTTCTCCACGGCGCGCGAGACCAGCGTGTTCTTGGCAACCTTCAAGAACACCCCTTCGGCGCGCGCCTTCTTGCGCATGTCGGTCAGCTGGGCGACCGTAAGACCCGCGTATTCCGCGGCGACCAACGAGTGCGCGGAACCCGCGACCTCGGCCAGTTCGGCAACGACTTCCTGCTTCTGGGTCAGATTGAGAGCCATTGCATTACCTCTGGGAGCCGGGATCGGGATTGGGGATCCGGGATGCGGCCGCAATGGCCATCCCGTGTCCCCGCACGCGGGACCCGGCGTTTTCATCACCGCCCCAAACCTGCCGGGGCGGACCATGCAGCATCGTTGGCGCGATGCCGGGAAGCCTCGCGGCTTCCGGTTGGTGGCCGTTTCCAGAACTTCCGGAGGGTCGGCAACCATCTACGCAGGCCCTTTCGCGCTTTCGCGGTCCGGGATTAAGCGGTCTTTGCAAACAACGACGGCGACTCCATGCCGTGACAAGCTTCCCTGCCCGTCGTCGTTGCTGCTCGGACCACGCCTGCGGTCTTTGACGGCCTCGCGTCAGGCTTGCGCCCTGGCGATGCCCTCAAATTTCCTGCTCGATGCCGGGCGCGAGCCCGGCACCTTTGAATGTCGTCCCCGTGGAAGCGGGGACCCAGTGATTCTGGCTTTCAAGATCACTGGCGAATCAAAAACAGATCCCTCGCTGCGCTCGGGATGACGATTGCTGGCGCCGCGCTACGCGCGGCTGGCAATCGTCACTTCAGCGACAGCGACGACTGGTCGACGGCGACGCCGGGGCCCATGGTCGAGCTGACCGAGATCTTCTGCAGGTAGGCGCCCTTGGCGGTGGCCGGCTTGGCCTTGACCAGGTCCATGAGCAGCGCCTGCAGGTTGTCCTTCAGCTTGTCGGCGTCGAAGTCGGCCTTGCCGATCGTGCAGTGGATGATGCCGGCCTTGTCGGTGCGGTAGCGGACCTGGCCGCCCTTGGCGTTCTTGACCGCCTCGCCCGGGTTCGGCGACACGGTGCCGACCTTCGGGTTGGGCATCAGGCCGCGCGGGCCGAGCAGCGTGCCGAGCTTGCCAACCACGCGCATCGCGTCCGGGGTGGCGATCACCACGTCGTAGCTCAGGTCGCCGCCCTGCATCTTCTCGGCCAGGTCGTCCATGCCGACCGCGTCGGCGCCGGCGGCCAGGGCCTCTTCGGCCTTGGCGCCCGCGGGGGCGAACACCGCCACGCGCACGGTCTTGCCGGTGCCGGCCGGCAGCACGGTGGAACCGCGCACCTGCTGGTCCGACTTCTTGGCGTCCACGCCCAGGCGAACGGCCACGTCGACGGCTTCGACGAACTTGGCCTTGCTGTTGTCCTTGACGATCTTCAGCGCCTCGTCGATCGGATAGGCCTTGCCCGGCTGCACCGCCTCACTGATTGCTTTCTGTCGCTTGGTCTGTGCCATGGTCTCAGCCCTCCACCGTCAGGCCCATCGAACGGGCGGAGCCCGCGATGGTGCGCACTGCTGCATCGAGGTCGGCCGCGGTCAGGTCGGGTTCCTTCGCCTTGGCGATTTCCTCGAGCTGCTTGCGGGTGACCTTGCCCACCTTTTCGGTGTTGGGACGCTTGGAGCCGGACTGCACGCCCGTGGCCTTCTTCAGCAGGATCGTCGCGGGCGGCGTCTTGGTGATGAAGGTGAAGGTGCGGTCCGAATACGCGGTGATCACGGTCGGGATCGGCAGGCCGGGCTCGAGCTTCTGCGTGGCGGCGTTGAACGCCTTGCAGAACTCCATGATGTTCAGGCCGCGCTGGCCCAGGGCAGGACCAACCGGCGGGCTGGGATTGGCCTGCCCGGCCTTGACCTGCAACTTGATGTAACCAATGACTTTCTTTGCCATTTCGACTCTCTCTCCGGGTGCAAGCGCCTGTTCAGGCTCCCCATCGGTCCGGGAAAATCACGCGTCCCGGCTTCGCGTTGTTCATGCCTGCGCGAAAGGCCGCCCATGCGGCGGCCCGTGCGGATGCCCGGCTCGGCCGGGCAGGAAGCCGCTCAGTATAGCAGCTTCCCCGCCATCCACCCATCCGGGCGGACGGCCTGGATTCAGGCCTTCTCGACCTGGCCGAACTCCAGCTCGACCGGGGTCGAACGCCCGAAGATCAGCACCGCCACGCGCACGCGGCTCTTCTCGTAGTTGACTTCCTCGACCACGCCGTTGAAGTCGTTGAACGGACCGTCGATGACGCGCACCATCTGGCCGGCCTCGAACAGCACCTTCGGGCGCGGCTTCTCGACGCCTTCCTGGACCCGGTCGAGGATCGCGGCGGCCTCGTCGTCGCGGATCGGCAGCGGCTTGTCGGCGGTGCCGCCGATGAAGCCCATCACCTTCGGCGTTTCCTTGATCAGGTGCCAGCTCTCGCTGTCGATGCGCGGAATGCCGCCCTCGTCGTGGGTGGCGATCTGCACCAGCACGTAACCGGGGAAGAACTTGCGCTCGGAACGGCGCTTCTGGCCGGAGCGCATCTCCACCACTTCCTCGGTCGGCACCAGCACGTCGCCGAAACGCTCTTCCATGCCGGTGCGCACGATGCGGTCGCGCAGCGCCTGGGCCACGGACTTCTCGAAGCCCGAGTACGCGTGCACCACGTACCAGCGCTTGTTGTCTTCCTGCCCGCCGTTGTCGGGAGTGTTCTCTTGCATTTCCATCAACCTGGCAACTCCTTTCTCAGTGCCCGAGCAGGAGCTTCACAGCCCATTGGACGACCGCATCGAACCCGGCCATGATCAGGCTGATCAGCAGCACGACGCCGGCGACCACCCAGGTCAGGCGGGTCGCTTCCTGCCGCGTCGGCCAGACCACCTTGCGCAGCTCGAAGCGCGATTCGGCCAGGAACTCGCGGGTATCGCGGCCCTTGGCGCTGAACATGAACAACACCAGCGCCGCGACCAGCCCGCCGACCACCGCGCCGACGCGCAGCGAGGTCGACCACTGGTTCTCGAACCAGTAGAAGGCGAACACGCCGGCTGCCACCAGCAACACGGCGACCACGTACATCACGACATCGGTCGATGAGGCGGTCCTGGTTTGTTCGACTCGACTGTTCACGAATTTCCCGGGTTGTCCTTGGATGGGCTGCGCAGGGCAGGCAATGCGTTCTTCGGCAAGTGGCGCGCCAGGTAGGACTCGAACCTACAACCTGCGGTTTTGGAGACCGCTGCTCTGCCAGTTGAGCTACTGACGCGTAAAGGTGTCCGCGACTGCTTCCAACGCACCATCTTTGAAAATGGCGAAGGCGGAACGCGGATCAGAGACAATCCGCGGCCCGCCATGGTTCCCCGCTTGCGCGGGGAGGTGATGCTTCGACGTCCATGGATCCCCGGGGAATGCCCCGGGATGACGATTGTTTGGTACTGCTGCTGACGACTGTGGTGCCGGGGAGCTGGATCCCCGCGTTCGCGGGGACGACGCGCTGGCAAAGGCGGCTGCGCCAGGCGCAGACGCGCCAGTGCGTCACTTGATGATCTTGGCCACCACGCCGGCGCCGACCGTACGGCCACCTTCGCGGAT
>NZ_BAAAZU010000024.1:0-190551 GCF_039537065.1 Luteimonas lutimaris
CAGACCCGTGAGCTCGCCATGGCGGCGTGACTCACACCAACGAGCCTCCGGGATTCCCGGGGCGGTTCAGATGATGCCGGCGTTGTTCACGAGAACATCGAGCTTTCCGAAGGTGTCTCTAGCCAGGGTCACCGCGCGTACCGCACTCTCTTCGTATGCCACGTCGGCAACCAGCGGAACGATGCCAGGACGAGCCAGCTTGTCGACGTTTGAACTCCTTCCCACCGCGATGACCCTTGCGCCTCGCGCGTGCAGAAGCTCCGTCGTCGCAAGCCCGATACCACTTGCAGCACCTGTCACGATGGCGACCTTGCCGTCGAATGTCGCTTCACTATTTGATGTGCTGGATGTCATGTTCGTTCTTCTTTTGCCTGGACTGGCAATCAATAGGGGCTCGCTGTTGGCCGCACCACGATTTCACTCACATCCACTCCCGCCGGCTGCTCGATCGCATAGGAAATTGCACGTGCGATGGCGTCGGGGGACAGCGCTATACGGCGGAATTCGCGCATGGCACTGCGGGCTGTATCGTCGGAGATCGCATCGGCCAACTCGGATTCGACTACGCCAGGGCAGATCACCGTCACACGGATCCTGTCGCTCTCCTGGCGAAGACCGTCCGAGATGGCGCGCACCGCGAATTTCGTTGCGCAGTACACGGCTGCGGTGGGCGATACGGCCAATCCGCCAATGGAAGACATGTTGATCACCTGGCCGTAACCCTGTGTCTGCATGCGTGGCAACACCGCCGCCATGCCATGCAGCACGCCGCGAATATTCACGTCGATCATGCGATTCCATTCCTCCACCTTGAGCGCGGCCAGTGGCGACAGCGGCATGACACCCGCGTTGTTGACGATGACTTCGATCCGTCCGAACGCGTCCATGGCGAACCCGGCGAAGGCGTTCATATCTTTCAAAGAGGTGACGTCCAGCGCGCGGTATCGTACTGAGCCACCACTGGCCTGGAACTCGTCGGCCAATGCAGCCAGCCGATCTGTCCGGCGCGCGCCGATGACGAGGTGATGCCCCTGGGCAGCAAGAAGGCGAGCGGTGGCTTCGCCGATGCCGCTGCTGGCTCCCGTGATGAGAATGACTTTGGGCTCTATGGTTTTGGACACGTCGGCTCCCCTCTTGCGGAGGCATTCCGCAGATGTCCATGCTAGGAACGACGCTACGTCGTGCGAATACCCACAACTCTGTGGCTATTGCCTATTGCTATAGCGAGCAACGATCTCGATCGACAATTTCCGGACGCTGCTGGACAATTCCTATCGCGCGACCCCTCTTGAACCGAGTGAACCAAGCATGCCTGCCGCCGACGTCGCCGTCTCCCGACGCATGACCAACCTGCTGACAGAACTCGCGCCGAACGAGGGTTACACCTTGTCTGCACTCGACGGCGTCCGCTTCATGCGCTCCGATCGTCCCTTGGGACGTACGCCTGTGCTCTACGAGCCGAGCATCGTGATCGTTTGCCAGGGTCGCAAACGCGGCTTCCTGGGAGATGAGATCTATCTCTACGATGCCCAGCATTACCTGGTGCTGTCGGTCCCGCTGCCTTTCTCCACGGAAACCGAAGCCAGCGAAGCCCAGCCGATGCTGGCCGTCTCCCTGCGCCTGGATCTGACGGCAGTGGCGGACCTGGTACTGGCCATCGGCCAGTCGCGGGACCACACAAACGTTGCGCCACGTGGCATGGTTTCGACTCCACTCGGGGAAGTTCTGGCCGATGCAACGCTGCGTCTGCTTGAGGTCCTCGCCTCCCCGCTCGAAGCGCAGATCCTCGGGCCGGCGATCGTGCGGGAAATCTGTTTCCGTGTGCTCGTCGGGGAACAGGGCGGCGCCATGCGGGCGGCTTTGGCGCACCAGGGGCAATTCGGTAAGGTCGCCAAGGCACTACGGCGCATCCACGCCGACTATGCGCAGGCCCTCGACGTCGCCCACCTGGCGGGCGAGGCCGGCATGAGCGTGCCGGCCTTTCACGCGCATTTTAAGACTGTTACACAGACCTCGCCGATCCAGTACATCAAGTCGATGCGTCTGCATCAGGCCCGGCTGCTGATGATTCGCGATGGCGTTACCGCAGCCGCTGCCTCAGCTCGCGTCGGCTATGAAAGCCCCTCGCAGTTCAGTCGTGAGTTCAAACGGTTCTTCGGGCGAACCCCGGTTGAAGAAGTACGTGACCTGCGCGCTTCTTTTGCCCTGTCGCCTGCAGTGCATGTCTCTGGATTCGCTATATCTCACTGAATCTTCGCTCAGGCTCGGCAACATGGGCGCGACCAGTTCGACGGGTGGTAGCTGTATGAGTTGGGGCCGGGGCCTCTGCGGCGGCGCCGCCGAACCCGGCTCGACACCATTGCCCAGTGCTGATCTTCCGAAGCGCCGGACTATGAAATGGGGCGACGCTGGCACGTGATTAAGGAGGGAACCTGGGCCGGAGCGGATTGACCGCTCGCCAATGGCCGGTTCTGGCCGGAAGCGGAAGCAGGCTTGAAAGCCGGCATAGGCGACTCTCGAGTCATCAATGAAGGCGGGCTCGATGGCAAGAAGCGACCGAGTGGAAGACCCTCGCGTCTTTCAGTCCGGGTTTTCCGGCTTCCGTCGGCCATGCGCGTGCTTCATCGCATTGGGTCTCGCCCTCGGGACGCCTGGCGGGCAGCCTGCTCGTGCGCGGCGCTGCGCAAAACCACTGCCAGCCCTCGTTCGACCACCGCGAACGCCGACCGCAGCTTCGTCTTCTACAAGGAAAGTCTGATGCCCCGGCAACCTCAGCTCGACCGCAAGGCCACACCCGATACCACGATGCCGACCCGGTCGGCATGCAGCAGGCACAGAAGCAGTCCTCCACGCATCGTTACGCTCGGAAAGGTCGTGGCGACGTCGATGCTTCTGGCAGCGGCACGTGTCGCAACAGCAGCGACGCCTGTTCCAGCGGTAGTGGACGATGCCTGCGCGCTCGCGGACGTTCCACTGGCGGACGCGCTTGTGCACGTCCCGTTTGAAACCGTGGACGGGCGCATCTACGTCCAGGCCCGGGTCAATGGGCGCGGGCCGTTCCGATTCGCGATTGATACAGGCGCAAGCGGGATGGGCCGTGCGGACACCAGTCTGGTCACTTTGCTGGGCCTGTCGATGCACGGAGAGGCCACCACGTCGGACGGAGTAAAAAGCGCGAGCGTGGCGACGACGCGCCTGGACTCGCTTGAGCTCGGCGGCGTTGTCCGACGCGACCTGGAGGTCATCGCACGCGACTACAACAGCCGCAATGCTCCGGATGCGGTGTTCTCGGGAATCATCGCCCGCGAGTTCTTTACCGACGGGCTGCTGGTCATCGATTATCCAGGCAAGACCCTGTCGTTCAGTCGCGAGCAGCGGCTGCCGGTGTCTGGCGATAACGTCCTCAGCTACGAGCGCGCCTTTCGCGTACCGGTGTCGATCGGTGCGCTGCAGACCGTGGGACATCTGGATACGGGTGCCAATATCAGCTTCGTGCTTCCTCAAGCGCTGTACGAGAAGGTCGCTGCGGGTCCGCTGGAGCAGGCAGGCCGCGCACAGCTCACCAACGGCCGGATCGACACCGGGCGCGCGACGGTACGTGGGCCCATCCGGGTCGGTGAGATAAGCGCTTCCGACGTGGAAGTACGCGTCTCCGCGCAATTCCCTGAGCTGCTTGTCGGCGCTCATGCGCTCCAGGATGCGGTGGTCCTGATCGATCAGCGGTCGAAGTCCGTCGCCGTCTGTCGTTGAAGAAGCCGGTCCGCGCCGGCGCGGCCGCAGGTCATGCGTGCCGCGCTTTCAACGCGACGATGGCACGTGGCTGCAGCTCACTGATCACTTGGCCATTGGGCGGGCGAACTGGGCGAAGCCTTGCATGAATACTTCCAACTGCTTGCGTGTGGCTTCGTCGGATACTTCGCCATCCGCGCCGATCAACTGGTGGGCGCGTGAGACCTGCAACCGGCCGCCTGACCAGTAACGCACGCGCAAGGTGCGCAACACGGGTAGCCAGGCGCTCTGCGCAAGAATGGTTCCGAAGCCTCCGGGCGAGGCGCCGATCACAGCGAAAGGGCGGTCGCCGAACACGCGCGGAATGTCCTCGGCCGGCCGCGAGAGCCAATCGATCGCGTTCTTGAACACACCCGGAATGCCGTTGTTGTGTTCGGGCGTACACAGCATCACGCCATCGCTGGCGACGATGCGATCCTTCAGTTCGACGACCGCATCGGGCAGCCCGTCGCGCTGTTCGGCGTCGCCGTCGTAGAGCGGGATGCCGTGCAGGGTGGCGGCGTCCAACTGCACACCCGGCCCGCCCAGCGACTGCGCGGAGCGCAGCAAGGCGGTATTGAACGAACCGGCGCGCAGGCTGCCGGAAATGCCTAGGATTCTGGTCATGCGATGCTCCGTTTATTCGCCATCGTACGAGAACTGGATCCCGGCAGTGCCGCCGGTTTCAATGAACAGGGCCATGAGGCCGGAACATCGACCCTGCAGGACGAGTTGAACAATGAGCTGGATGTATCTGGTACTCGCCGGGCTTTTCGAGATCGGCTGGCCGGTCGGTCTGAAGATGGCTCAGGAGCCTGCCACCCGATGGCCGGGTATCGCCGTGGCCGTCGGCTTCATGGCCGTCAGTGGATTCATGTTGTGGCTCGCGCAACGCCACATCCCCATGGGCACGGCATACGCGGTTTGGACAGGTATCGGAGCAGCCGGGACCTTCCTCGTCGGCGTTCTGTACTACGGCGACCCTACGTCGCTCGCGCGGTACCTGGGCGTCGCGTTGATCGTTGCCGGCGTGGCCACACTCAAGTTGGCGCACTAGTCCTGCAGCTACCGGCCGAGCGTGTCCTGGCCGGCGATCAAGTCGATATCGCCGACCAGGACGAGCATCGAGAGTGGGTTACCAGGCTCCCGCCACCTGGCGCGTGCTGACGTTGACCCGGTTGAACAGGTTGGTGGTCGCAATCGACATCACCAGCGCCGCCAGCGCGGACTCATCGAAGTGCCGCGCCGCTTCGTCCCAGACCGCGTCCGGCACCGGGTCGGTACGGTCGCTCAGGCGTGTTACGGCCTCGGTCAGCGCCAGCGCCGCGCGCTCGGCATCGGTGAACCACGGCGCCTCGCGCCAGGCCGACACCGCAAACAGGCGTTGCTCGGTTTCCTCGTTCTTCTTCGCCTGCTGACGGCCCATTTCGATGCACGGCGCGCAGCCATTGATCTGGCTCGCGCGCAGGTGCGCCAGGCCGAGCGTGGTCGCTGCCACGCCGCATTTCTCCACCGACGCGTGCAGCGCCATGATCGCCTGCATGGCGTCGGGGATCAGCATCGCGGGGTTCTTCATTCGTGCTTGCATCGGGTGTGCTCCAGTAGATTGTCGTGGGGATGCGGGCCCGCCCGTCACATCGATACGCGCTGGCCCGTCACTCCCATGACGAAACAAAGAACCGGAAACGTGACCGATGAACGAACACGACTGGCTGGCCCGGCAGTTCGAGACCAATCGCAACCACCTGCGTGCAGTCGCCTACCGCATGCTCGGCTCGGCGAGCGAGGCCGATGATGTCGTGCAGGAAGCCTGGTTGCGGCTCAGCCGCTCCGACACCGACGATGTCGACAATCTGGGCGGCTGGCTGACCACCGTCGTCGCCCGCATCTGCCTGGACGCATTGCGCGCGCGGAAATCGCGCCGTGAGGAATCGCTGGACGGGCACGCAGCGGACGCGTTTGCCAGCGACACCGACAGCAGCGACCCCGAACAGCAGGCGCAACTGGCTGACTCGGTTGGTCCGGCGCTGCTGGTGGTGCTGGAAACACTGGCACCGGCCGAACGGCTTGCGTTCGTGTTGCACGATATGTTCGCTGTGCCGTTTGATCGCATCGCCCCGATCGTCGGCCGCACCCCGACCGCGACCCGGCAACTCGCCAGCCGTGCCCGTCGTCGCGTGCAGGGTGCGGCGACGGTGGCCGAGACCGACATTGGCCGCCAACGCAAGGTCGTCGACGCGTTCCTCGCCGCATCGCGCAGTGGTGATTTCGCTGCGTTGCTCGCGGTGCTCGATCCCGACGTCGTGCTACGCGCCGACCGCGTCGCGGTGGAGGCGAGCGTAGCCAATCGCAGCCGGGGCGCGCCGGACCTGGCGACGGAGGTACATGGGGCGAACACCGTCGCCGACACGTTCTCCGGGCGTGCGCAGGGCGCGCAGCCGGCGCTGGTGGATGGCATGGTCGGCGCGGTGTGGGCGCCGGGCGGAACGCCGCGGGTGGTGATTCGCTTCGCCATTGCGGGTGGGAAGGTCGTGGCAATCGAGATCGTTGCCGATCCCTCGCGCATCGGCGAGATCGGAGTGGTGATGCTGGATGCTTGATGTAGCTCAAATCCCCGCGACACGCGCGGGCAACCAGTCCGCGGCAAACTCCCGCAGCAGGCGCACCCGCGCCGAGCGCCGCAGATCCGGGTGCGTCGCGAACCACAGGTCGGTGCGGATATCGGGCAAGGCAGTCGGCAGGCGCTTCAGGCCATCGGCCGCATCGCCGAAATAGGCGGGCAGCAACGCCCGGCCGATCCCCGCCTGGCAGGCCGCCAGCGCGGCCGGCAATGCATTGACCCGCATCGCGATCGCGGCGTCCGGCACGTGCTCGCGCAGCCAGCGCGCCGATGACAGGTGCGACAGCGTCTCGTCGAAACCAATCCAGCGGCCAGCGGGAAGTGCCGCGCCACGCTTCTCGCCGACAGGCGCATACGCCGCGGTCGCAATCGGGCCGAGCCGTTTCGCCGACAGTCCGTCCGGTGGCAAAGTGCTGGCGCGCAGCGCGACGTCGACATCGCGCTGCTGCAGGCTGGAAAAGGCATTGGCGACGACCAGGTCGCAACGCAGCGCCGGGTGCGCGGCCACGAACGCCGCACACATGCCCGCGGTCACGCGCATCAGGGTGTCGGGCACGGTAATGCGGATGCGACCCTCGGCCCGCGAGTCACCTCCCGCCAGTTGTCGCTGCAATCCCTCGGCATCGGCGAGGATGCGTTGCGCGGCGACGATCACCAGCTCGCCAGCATCGGTCGGCGTGTAGCCGCGGCGGCTGCGCCGGAACAGCGCCGCACCGGTCCGCGACTCGATCGCGGCCAGGCGTCGGAACGCGCTGGAGTGGTCGACATCGAGTGCCTTCACCGCACCCGCCAGGCTGCCGCTGGTGCCGATCGAACGCACCAATTCCAGGTCTTCCAGGGACAGCCGTTCGTGTCGCATGCGCAAGCAAACCTTGTCGTTTCGCCGTATTGGCGCGGGCGTGGATTGCCCCGAGATTGTCGACTCCCCAACAGGAGTCGACCATGAAACTCTACTTCACCCCGCGCACCTGCTCGCTGGCGCCGCACATCGTCATCCGCGAACTCGGACTCGATGTCGAACTACGCCGCGTGCGCATTGGCCCGGACCCGGTCGTGGCAGACGACGGTAGCGACTATCGCCGGCTCAACCCGCTGGGCTACGTGCCGCTGCTGGAGCTGGACGATGGCCGCCTGCTCGGTGAAGGCGTGGCGATCATGCAGTACCTGGCCGATCTCCACCCCGCCGCCGGCCTCGCTCCTGCCGCCGGTACCTTCGAACGCGTCGAGCTGCAGCAATGGCTCACCTTCATCAGCTCCGAGCTGCACAAGTCGTTCAGTCCCTGGCTGTTCCATCCCGAATACGGCGAGCAGGCGATGCAGGTGGCGCGCATGCGCATCGACAACCGCTTCGCCCATGTCGAGCATCATCTGGAAGGGCGGGACTGGTTGCTTGGCGACCGCTTCGGCATTGCCGACGCCTATCTGTTCACCATCGCTGACTGGTCGCGACTCCTGAAGGTGTCGTTGACCTCGTTCCCGAGACTGGCCGCGTATCTGGAGCGCGTGCGTGCACGCGACAGCGTCGGCGAAGCATTGCGTCGCGAGAAGGCGGCATGAGCGGGTTGCCGGCGATGACGCCTTCGACCGCCTGGGTAATGCTGGTCGCCGCCGGGCTGGTCGACGTGTTGTGGGCAACGACGATGAAGCTCTCCCAGGGCTATACGCGTCCGGGCTGGACCGCGCTGTCGTTGCTGTCGCTGGCGGCGTTCGTGTTCTTACTCGGCCGTGCGCTGGCCGTGCTGCCGGTTGGCAGCGCCTATGCGGTCTGGACCGGTATCGGTGCCACCGGCACGGTGCTGGCAGGCACGCTGTTGTTTTCCGAGGCGCTGACGCCCACGCGGCTGGCCGGTGTCGGTCTGGTCATGGCCGGCATCGTCGTGCTGCACGCCAGCGGTGCGAAGTGACGCACTCCCGAATCGATCGTCACACTCCCGTATCGGGGCCGCCGTGGTGGACCGGGTCGAGACCATCGTCAAACGTCATGGCGCTCTCCTTCAATGTCACGTTGGTTGGTTCTGGTTCGTCAATGTCATGAATGCACACGACTGATGACGAACCAGGGGAAGGCAACATGACGGCATCGCGTGACCCCCCTGCCCTGACCCGCGTCACGGGCAGTTCCCTCATCGCATGGGCCTGGGTCCCTTGCGTCATGGCGGCGCTTGCCTATCCGCACCTGCTGGCCGTTTTCCACAATCAGCTCAATTCGGTCGATGGCAGCCTGGGCCTCGCCGTGGGAGCCCTGATCCTGGCCTTCGGCGTGAGCGCGCTGGGCCTGCTGGGTGCCTTTGTGTCGGGGCGCAGCGACGTTCAGAGGCCTCGGGTACGGATGGCGCGACGCATTTCCCACCTCGTCACCGCCGCACCTCCGCTGTTCGTATTCATGGGGGTGTTGCTTTTCCTCATGCGCGTCGAGGGTATGGACGTGGCGGTATGGACGGCGCTTTGGTTGGCCGTCGCCGCGGCAACCCTCATGCAGCAGTTCGCCGAGCCCGGGGACGGTCACGCCGCGAGTGTTGGACCATCAGTCCCGCGTCGGCGCAATGCGGTGTTGAGAGTGATGCATGGGGTAACGGCCGTGGCGATCCTCGTGGTTTTCCTCGGGCCGCACCTGGGCAATCACCTGTCGGCCCTGTGGGGCGACGAGGTTCACCATCGCGTCATGGATATGTTGCGCGTGGTGTATCGCAATGGACTGGTCGAGCCGTTGCTGATCGGCATCATCGGGTTGCAGGTGATTTCCGGACTGGTCCTGTGGCGCCCGAAGATTGCTGTCCGCGCTGACTTCCTGGGGACATTGCAAACCGCTTCTGGGATCTATCTCGCGGCATTCCTTCTCGCACACGTGAACTCGGTGTTCACGCTGGCGCGCTACTTCGGCACCGATACGAACTGGGCGTGGGCGACAAGTGCGCCAAACGGATTGACCGCCGACCCGTGGGATGTGCGCCTCATCCCGCATTACGCACTGGGCGTTTTCCTGTTGCTTGCCCATCTGTGTTGCGCGGTGCGGGCCGTGATGATTGCGCATGGCGTGCCGGTGGCCCGCGCGAACCGTCGGACATGGGGCCTCCTCGGTCTCGGCGTCCTGCTGTCCGCGGCGATTGCGTCAGCCATGCTTGGCTGGAGAATCGTTTGACGCAACCCGCCCATCGAAACACCAGTCCCTTCGACGCAGTTGAAGTCCGGCAGCACCAGCGGTAGTACAAGCCTTCCTATTGGGTAGACAGACTTCAATGACAATCAGCATCGCCTACGCAGAAACCGACGACGAAATTGCCGCGACCTTCGAGGTCATGCAGCAACTCCGGCCCCATCTCGAGCAGACCCGGTATGTCCCGATGATCCGCAGCCTCATGGCAAGTGACGGACTCAGGCTGCTGGCGCTTCTGGAGGACGGTGTAGTAAGGGCTGTAGCCTCGTACCGCGTCATGAACATGCTGTACTGCGGGAGCCTTGTCTACATTGACGACCTCGTTGCCGACGAGCGCGTACGTTCGCGCGGCTACGGTGCAAAGTTGATTTCCAAACTCAAGGACGAGGGGCGTGCACTTGGCTGCAGTGAAATCCAGTTGATCTCTCGCACCACCCGGGAACAGGCGCACCGGTTCTACTTTCGCGAGGGCTTCGGGATTGAGTGCTTCCACTTCCGCACCAAACTCCAGTGAATGTTCCGGGATGACCACCTCTGGCCGATAGCGGCTGTGGACCATGTCCTGTATCGGTCAGGCGCCGGGGCGGAGACCGTAGTGGCTCTCACCTCAGCGGTGCTTGTAAACAGATCTCCGGCCTATCAAGTTGCTCTTCTTCGCAGTGGGTCGGCCCAACCCAGGTATGAGGAAATCCGCAACGCTCTGGCCACGCTTTGTTCGGCGCGGTGGATTGTTTGCCGGACACAGCCAGCCTAAGCTCACGTGCAATCAGCGGGCTACGGCCCAGCGTGCCAAAGGAAATGACGCAGTGGCTTCCTTCCGTCTTTCCAAACTGATAGTCGTCTTCGTGTTGGCCCATTCCTCTTCGGGCACGTCGCTCGCAGCGGGCCATTCGCGGGAGGTGCCGCTGTGGCCCGAAGACTCGCGGGTCCTGCAGGACGGTATCGACGCGCTTGCCGACGAAAAATGGGCAGTCACCCATCCGTCCCTCCTGTTCTATCCGCCGAAGGTACGTTCGACCCGATCGGCCATCCTCGTTTTCCCGGGCGGCGGCTACAAGGCCCTGGCGATCGGACCGCACAGTACGATCGGACCCGACGGTGCCGATGTCTGCAAGTGGCTGACCGACGCCGGCGTCACATGCATCCTCGTGAAGTACCGAGTCCCCAATACCGGGTGCAACTGGAACCGGGAAACCCGCCGGCATGACGCGCCCGATACTCCGATGGCGCTGCAGGACGCGCAACGAGCGATCTCCATCGTCCGTTACAACGCTAGCGACTACGGCATCGACCCGGACAAGATCGGCGTCATGGGATTCTCGGCCGGAGGAAACCTCGCGATCCTTGCCAGCACGGCCTTCAACGCGCGTTCCTACGATCCCATCGATGCGATCGACCACGTAAGCCCTCGTCCCGACTTCGCGATCCCGGTTTATCCGGGCCACATGACGATGGAGCACAAGAACAAAACGCCAAAGGCCATCGCCGCGCAAGAGCTCAACACCGACATCGTCGTTTCACCGGACGTGCCGCCCACGTTGCTCATCCACGCCAAGGACGATGCGGTCGATCCCGTCCACTATTCCCTAGTCTACGAGCGGGAGCTGAAGAAGGCCGGGGCCGATGTGGATCTCATCCTCTACGGCACCGGCGGGCATGCTTTCGGGGTCAGGAAACAAGGCAAGGCAACGGATCGGTGGACGGAGGATGCCCTACTGTGGCTACGGAAGATCGGGATCCTCTGACTTGGCACTGAGGTTTCTGTCCGCTTCTGGCCGATTCCTGCCGCTTTTTCAGCGCCATTGTTTTCAGGCCGATGGACTCTCTCTCGAAGTCTTAATGAGCCGGTCCAGATAGTCCGCCCACTGCTGCATGATTCCGAAACGCTTCTTGAGAAGTTTCGCGCGGTTGTATGCCTTCTGTGTTGCATCCCCGACCGAATGAGCCAGTTGGGCCTCGAGCGCATCGATATCGGCATCAAGTTCTTCGCGTGCCATCGTGCGAAGGCTTGCACGGAATCCATGGGGGACATGCTTCCCCGCAAGGCCGTTGTCTCGCAGTGCCTTGCTCAACGTGTCGCGGCACATGTGTGGTGTCGTTCGCTCGGAGATGGCGGGGAATACCCAGTCTTTCTTGCTGCCGCCGCGCCGCCACTTCAAGGCGTCCCGTAGCAGGGCCATCGCTTGCCTTGGCAGTGGCAAGTCATGGTCTTCACCGGTTTTCATCTGCTCCCCCGGGATGCGCCAGATGCCCTTATCCAGGTTGATTGCCGACCAGCGTGCCGTCACCACGTTGCTGGGGCGCAGGGCCGTGTAGGCCTGCAGTTGCAGCGCCGTAGCAATCATCACGTCCGGGTGGCTCCTCACGATCTGCATGACTTCGCGCAAGGCATCCTCGTTGATGGCTGCAGGCAGGCCTTTCGTCTTGGGCAAGTGCACTACGCCCCGGAGTGTCAGCGTGCGCCCGTCCTTGCGGAGGCCCTTCTTGACGGCGAATTCGACAATCTGGTTCAGGTAGCTGCGTGCCTTTTGCGCCATGTGCGGCGCACGTGCGGTGATCTTCTCGAGGACAGCCACCACCTCGGGAGTTGCCAGTTCGTCCATGCCAATCCTGCCAAGGCCGGGGATGAGGTCCCGATCGAGGATGGCATCCAGCTTCGTCAGTGTCTTGGGTTTGAGGCGGGTCGCCTTGCTCTCTCGCCAAGCCCGTGCAACTGCTTCGAACCGAGCGGCGTCAGTGGCTTCCTGACGCTGCCTGGGCTTGCGTCGCAGCTCGCCCGGATCCAGCCCGGCGATCAGCTGCTCGCGAAGCTCCAGAACCTTCCTTCGTGCCTCGGCCAGGCCGACGATCGGATAGGGCCCCAACGAAAGCATCGTGGCCTTTCCTGCCCACCGGTAGCGGTAACGCCAGAGCTTGGAGCCGGATGGCGTGACCTCAAGGCACAATCCGTGAGCATCCGCCAGGCGGTAGATCTTGTCCCGGGGCTTGAGGCTGCGGATGCGGGTGTCGGAGAGGGTCATCTCCGACGTTCTATCGGTTGCTGGCGGTCCGCAACAGTGGACACGCCGCACAGAGGCGCCATCACGATCGGACGGATGTGGGAGTGATCGCTGTCCGCACCGTAGCGGGCCGCGAGTCTACTCACAGATCTACTCACATCATACGAAGATGCCCGCGGACGTCGGTGGACATCCGCGGGCATCAGGATTTCGTATCTGCTTGTTTTACCGGACCTTTTGATCCGATGCCGGATGTTGGTGAACACCCGCGTACAGCGATCTGGCGCCCGAAGTTGGACTCGAACCAACGACCCCCTGATTAACAGTCAAGTGCTCTAACCAGCTGAGCTATTCGGGCGGGGACGGGTATTTTAGGCGGTCAGCGGCCCGGGTCAAGCAATGGCGATGCGACAGGCGCTGGCGGGGCGTCAGCCGGCTTCAACGCTGAACGGACAGGGGCTGCCTGCAGGCTGGCGTTCGGTCCGGGGCCTGCCGGCATTGTTGACGATCACGCTGCCCAAAAAGCCTCCGCTGCCCGGACGACACAGGCGGATGGTGAGGTTGCTGCCGTATGCCCAGCCGCTGGGCAGGAAACGGACGCGGTGGCGGCCGGGCGTGCTCCTGAGCTGTAGTGCGTGGCCGACGTCGTCGAGGCGTTGGATGACTGCATCCGCCGTGGGCGGCTGGGGGTCGCGGTCGGGATCACGGTAGAGGATCCAGCCATCGCTCCAGACGCCGTCGCTGCGGCAGGTGCTTCCATCGGCACTGGGGCACACGGTGACGGGTGCATTGTCCTTGACCGCTCGCAGGCGCGCCGTGGCCAGCGATGTCGTGAGCAGGTGGTAAGTCGCCGATTCACTGCTCCGCTGCAAAAGCGCGCTGAAGGAGGGGAGTGCGATGGCAGCCAGGGTGGCAAGCACTGCCATGGTGATGAGCAGTTCGATCAGGGTAAATCCCGCTTCCTTGCGGTTCATGTTCGGCTCCGTGCCAGTGGAGCGGTCAGGTTAGAAGCCGGGCCGGTGACCGGGTATCGGTGCGGCTGGTGATCTCGTGTCAGGGAAGTCTGAAATCCGCGTCGGGGTATTCGGGCTGCCGGGAGGCTGGTTTGAGGCAGGTGGCCGGTGCGGGCGGGACAAATTCCTCCCCTGTGGGAGCGGCCGTGGCCGTTTAGCGTATTCCCGTGACATCGCGGCCATGGCCGCTCCCACAGGGGTGCGTGTTGGGGCAGGGCTGCTGGAAGCAGGCGGTTGCCCAACCCCCATTGCAGCCCCACGTCTGTGGACTCGCTAGACTGACCGATCCCCCACGCTCCCCCCGACACCAATGCCCGATTCCCTACACCCGGCCAGCTTCCAGCTCGTCTCTCCTTACGAACCGGCGGGCGACCAGCCGCAGGCGATCGAGAAGCTCGTCGACGGCTTCGAGAGCGGGCTGGCCAGGCAGACGTTGCTGGGCGTGACCGGTTCGGGCAAGACCTACACGATCGCCAACGTGATCCAGCAGGTGCAGAAGCCGACCATCGTCATGGCGCCCAACAAGACGCTGGCGGCGCAGCTGTACGGCGAGTTCAAGTCGTTCTTCCCGCACAACGCGGTGGAGTACTTCGTCAGCTACTACGACTACTACCAGCCCGAGGCGTACATCCCGTCGTCGGATACGTTCATCGACAAGGACAGCTCGATGAACGAGCACATCGAGCAGATGCGGCTGTCGGCGACCAAGGCGCTGCTGTCGCGGCCGGATGCCGTGATCGTCGCCACGGTGTCGGCGATCTACGGCCTGGGCGATCCCGAGGATTACCTCAAGCTGCGCCTGATCCTGGCTCGCGGCGAGCACATCGAGCAGCGCCAGCTGATCCGTCACCTCACCGAGCTGCAGTACACCCGCAACGACACCGAACTGCGCCGCGGCACCTACCGCGTGCGCGGCGAAGTGATCGACGTGCACCCGGCGGAGTCGGAGGCCGAGGCGCTGCGTATCGAGCTGTTCGACGGCGAGGTCGAGAACCTGAGTCTGTTCGACCCGCTCACCGGCGAGGTACAGCGCCGGGTGCCGCGCTACACCGTGTATCCCAAGACCCACTACGCCAGTACCCGCGAGAGCGTGCTCAACGCCATCGAGACGATCAAGGTCGAGCTCAAGGCGCGGCTTGAACAGCTGTATGCGCAGAACAAGCTGGTCGAGGCGCAGCGCCTAGCGCAGCGCACCCAGTTCGACCTGGAGATGATGGCCGAGGTCGGCTACTGCAACGGCATCGAGAACTACTCGCGCCACCTGACCCGGCGCGAGGCCGGCGAGCCGCCGCCGACGCTGTTCGACTACCTGCCGCCGGACGCGCTGCTGGTGGTCGACGAGTCGCACGTGACCGTCCCGCAGATCGGGGCGATGTACAAGGGCGACCGCTCGCGCAAGGAGACGCTGGTGGAGTTCGGCTTCCGGCTGCCGTCGGCGCTGGACAACCGGCCGCTGCGGTTCGAGGAGTGGGAGGGGCGCTCGCCGCGCGCCATCTTCGTGTCGGCCACGCCGGGCAAGTACGAGAAGGAGAAGTCCGGCGACCAGGTGGTGGAACTGGTGGTGCGGCCTACCGGGCTGATCGATCCGGAGGTGGAGATCCGCCCGGTCGCCACCCAGGTCGACGACGTGCTCGGCGAGATCAACCTGCGCGTGGGCATGGGCGACCGTGTGCTGATCACCACCCTCACCAAGCGCATGGCCGAAAACCTCACCGAGTACCTGGGCGAGCACGACGTGCGCGTGCGCTACCTGCACTCGGACATCGACACCGTGGAGCGCGTGGAGATCATCCGCGACCTGCGCATGGGCAAGTTCGACGTGCTGGTCGGCATCAACCTGCTGCGCGAAGGCCTGGACATGCCCGAGGTCTCGCTGGTGGCGATCCTGGACGCCGACAAGGAAGGCTTCCTGCGTTCGACCGGCTCGCTGATCCAGACCATCGGCCGCGCCGCGCGCAACCTGCGCGGCAAGGCGATCCTGTACGCCGACCGGGTCACCGATTCGATGCAGCGTGCGATCGACGAGACCGACCGCCGCCGCGCGAAGCAGGTCGAGTACAACACCGAGCACGGGATCACCCCGCAGTCCGTGCAGAAGAACATCGTCGACATCATGGAGGGCGCGCACGTCGGGCCCGGGATGGAGAAGAAGGGCCGCGGCAAGCAGCGCCGCGTGGCGGAGGAGGGCGAGGATTACGCCACGCTCGACCCGGCGCAGGCGGTGGCCAAGCTCAAGGTGTTGGAGCAGCAGATGTACCAGCACGCCCGCGACCTGGAGTTCGAGGAGGCCGCCCGCGTGCGCGACCGCATCCACCGCCTCAAGGAAGCCGCGCTGGTGGGGTGATTGCGCGACTCCTGACCCCCTGTAGGAGCGGCTTCAGCCGCGAGCTTCTGGTTTCCCGGGCCGTGAACAAGAAGCCTGCGGCTGCTGCCGCCCCTGCAAATCCCGGGTTCCAGCAGTCGAATCCGATGCCCTGAAATACAAACGGCGCAACCCGAAGGCCGCGCCGCAATTCGTTCCACTCTCGCGAGTGGTGGGCGGTACAGGGTTCGAACATGTGACCCCTACCATGTCAACGCGATTTCAGCCCTTTTCCATTCAGGCAGTTACGGCTAAGTCCCTGATTTGATTGTCCTGTTGCGTCCGGCTGGATAGGGCGATATTGTCCGATTTGCACTTACGGATGCACTTACGGATGAAATCGAAGCTGTCCCCAGGCGTTGCCGACGCCGCCAAGCCGAAGGCCAAGCCCTACGAAATCCACGATACCGGCCTGCGCGGCCTGCTGTTGCGCGTGCAGCCGTCCGGGGTCAAATCCTTCATCGTGAGTTGGGACCGGGGCAAGAGGCGCACGTTGGGCCGGTATCCGGTCATGACGGTGGCCGGCGCCCGCAAGGCCGCGCTGGCGGCGCTGTCGGAGTCTGCCGAGCATGGCGCCCCGCTGGCGGTCATCGCAGCGAGCAAGCCCCAAGCGGACACCCTGGGCGACTTCATCCGCGATCACTACGCCGGCTGGGCCAAGGCCAATCAGAAGGCCGGGCAGGCCACCGTGGACGCCATCGAATCGGTGTTCGGCGACCTGTACGACCGCACGCTCGCCAGCCTGTCCCCGTTCGACTTCGAGCGGATCAAGGCCAAGCGGCTCAAGGACAAGATCAAGCCGGCGACGGTGAACCGCGACCTGTCCCGCATACGTGGCGCGCTGTCGCGGGCGGTCGATTGGGGGATGATCCCGGAACACCCCATGCGGACCGTCAAGCAGGCCAAGGGCGGCGACGATAGCCGCGTCCGCTACCTGACCGCCCAGGAAGAGAAGGCGCTCAGGGGCGCGCTGGTGGCCCGTGAGGGGCAACGCAGGGCCAGCCGGCAACGGCACAATGCCTGGCATGCCGCACGGGGCACCACGGGCCATCCAGAGTGGCCGGCGAAGGGCTACACCGATCACCTGATGCCGATGGTCCTGCTGGCCCTGAATACCGGCATGCGGCGCGGCGAGCTGCTGGGGCTGGAATGGGCCAGCGTGAACCTGCCCGGCAAGCTGCTGACCGTCACGGCCGGCAACGCGAAGTCCCGCAAGGCTCGCCACCTGCCGCTGAATGCCGAGGCCCTGGACGTGCTGACCCGCTGGAAGAAACAGGCGTCGGGCCGGCTGGTGTTCCCGTCACCGGGCGGCGGCCGGATGGGCAATATCAATTCGAGCTGGGAGGCGCTTTGCACGGAGGCGAAGCTGGCCGACTTCCGGTTCCACGACCTGCGCCACACGTTCGCGTCGCGGCTGGTCATGAAGGGCGTGGACTTGAACACCGTCCGCGAGCTGCTGGGCCACTCTGACATCCGCATGACGCTGCGCTATGCCCACCTTGCGCCGGACAAGCTGGCGGAGGCTGTGGAGCTGCTGGGAACCTGACAACAACAACCCCGCCTGGCGCGGGGTTTTTTGTGGGTGTTCAAAATTTGAACGCTACTTGACCGAATCCGCCAAGTCTCTACGGAGCTTGGCAAGACTGGGGGAGTCTTCCCCTTCGTATTCGCGGAGTTTGCGTTCCAGCTGGCGTTGATAGTCCATTAGGCGACCGTGCCCGGCTTCTAACTCGACCAGCGCGCGCGTTACTTCTTCGGTACGTGCGGCGACCTTCGCTTCCAAGGCTTTCGAGCTAAAGCCAGCTGCCAAAACGTGAATCATTTCCGCATTGAGCGAGCGTCCGCTTGCCTTGGCGCTTTCGACCAACTCCGCGTGCATATCTGCCGGGAGCCGGATTTGAGTCCTGACTGTCTGTTCTTCTGTCATACCGGGATTATGGCACTAGAACAGTGCCGCCGACACTTGACACTGAAGTAGTGCCGTGGCAGTGTGGCACTACCGCAGTGGCACGCGGTTATACCCAACCGGACACAGGACAACAGAAAATGGCCGCAAATCAGAAACTTAGCTACACCATCCCCGAGGCTGTCGCGGCCACGGGTTGCACCAGGACGAGATTGTATGGCGCTATCGCCGATGGGGCGCTCCGGTCGATCAAGGATGGCCGCAGGCGACTCATCCCGGCCAAGGCTTTGGAGGAGTTCATCGCCAAGCTGGAGCGCGAGAGCGCGGGGAGGGCGGCATGACTCCCGCTGACATTCTCGCCACGATGGATGAAGCCGCCCGCGTGCTGTACGTGCGCGCCGAGAGCGAAGACGACAACAAACTCGCCGGGAAGATGTTCGACGCGCTGGGGCAGATGACGAAGGAGGCCAACCCCGAGGGCGGCGCTTGGTTCCTTCCCTTTGACAGCGTGAACCGGGCCGGCGACTTGGCGGCGAAGGCCAAGGCCATCGCCTGGTGCGTCGGCATGGCCGTAAGCCGCGAGGATGAAATGCCGCCCAACGCGATGGCGAACGCCTGCTGGGCGGTGGCCGACATGATCGAGGAGATCGAGGCCATCACCGCGATGAAGCGGGAGGCCAAGTCATGACTGCCCGAGCCTGCACGCGCGAGGAAGTCGAGGCGACGCTGCCGGACCGGGAGCAGGGTTCCACCGTGTACGGCCGTGTCGTCGGCGAGGTCGAGGTGCGGGAGGTCACGCAGTGCGCGTTCGTCCCGTTCACGGCGATGCCGCGCCGCTACTCGGGCAAGCGTCTGCTGCTGGTGCTGCCGGACGGCAAATAAGCGAAACCCCAGACCGTTGGCGCGGCTGGGGCTTCAGGTGCAATCGAGCAACGAGTGCGGGGCCAGTGTAAGGGCTGGCCCCGTCAAGGGACAAGCATGGGCAAGAAGAAAGACAACCGATGGAATGACATCGACGGCGGCGCGGCGTTTGTGATCCCGCTGACCCTGTTCCGGCACCCCAACTTCACCCGGCTAAGCCCGTGGGCGAACAAGCTGCTGATGGACTTGTCGCGGCAGTACACCGGCTTCAACAACGGCTACCTGTGCGCGTCCCGTACGCTGATGAAGGAGTGCGGCTGGAGTTCGCCCCTAACGCTTCAGCGCGCCGTGGAAGAGCTGGAGCATTACCGGATCATCGCCCGCACCCGGCAAGGCGGGAGGAACCGCGCGACCCTGCACGGGCTTACCTGGCGCCGCATCGACGACAAGGCTGGGAATCATCTGGACGTGCACCCCACGATGATCCCGTCTAACGACTGGAAAGAAGAGCGTCCGCAATTCGTCCGCACGCAAGGCAGACGGAAGGGAAAGAAGCGGCGCGGTCACCTGAAGGTGGTCGCATGAAAACGAAAAGAGTTGTACGCCCCGTGTACAACGGTTGTACGCCCCGTGTACCAGTCAGGGCCGACGTTGTACGCCCCGTGTACAACAACATGCACGACTGGTACACCCCGTGTACTAGTCAGGGCCTTTTTAGGGCCTTCTGTTGTACGCCCCGTGTACACCTTAAAAGATTTACCAGGCCGGTAGGGCGTTTTGCTGTTGCTGTTCCTGCCCTTGATTTAAGGCTGTTGCAGGTGAGCGGCCCACAACGACGCGAAAAAACCCAACGGAAACCCGGCGGGTTTCGGGCTGGTGGCCGATGAGCCGCCGCCTGCTGCTGGAGCTGGTAGACCGCTGCATCGCTGGCGACTGCGACCACGCCACGGCTGCCAAGCTGCTGGGGGTCAGGCGGGCGCGGCTGGATGAGCTGGTCCGCCAAGTGAAGGTGAAGCGCCGGGTTCATGGCCGGCTGGTGGCTGCATTCCACCATGCGTTCCCCGAGTGCAACCCGAGGAATTACCACGGGCACCCGGAGCGGATCGTGGCGGCGCACGACCGGCCCCGGAACCCGGACAACCTGCTGCGGGGCGGACCGGCTGCCCCGTGCGTGACGTACACGGCCGAGGAAGCGGCGAGCCTGCCGCCGTCGCAGCCGTGGCTAGGGCTGCTGAACCCGCCTGGCAAGGCGAGCGAGTGGGACCGACACCCCATCGGCCGGAGGCTGAACAAGCGGGACGAGGAATCTGCCTCTGTGTGTAATAATACTAATAGACAGGTGGAACAAGTCATGGTAAAGGCGCGAGCCGCCACCAATGACGACTCCGAGCCGGACGTATCCGGTCCCGAGTTCGAGTTCGCAGCCTGACCCTTGGCGGGGATTACTTCCGGGCAACTGCCCGCGATCACGAAATTCAGCCGGTCGCCCATGCCGGCTAATCGCGCGTCCGCCGTGTCAGAGCGGACACCCCGCCAGCCCGTCCCGGCTTAAAGGACACCGCGCGCCCCCGGTTTGTAGGGGCGCATCTATTTCTGGAGACGGCATGACTATTGCAACCCTTCAAGAGTTCAAGGACTACGTCCGCGAGCTGACCAACGACCTGGACGGCACGTTCACGCTGGCGCTGGAGTCCGCGAGTGCGGAAGTCCGGCATTACCTTGGCTTCGATCCCGAGGCCGACTCCGGCGGACCGGAACCGGACGTTGTCATTGCTTGCTGCCTGCTGGCGGCCGTGCATGGCGACGTAGGAGATCCGCAGGTGAACGCATACCGGCGACGGGCAGCGCAACGGCTGCTGGACCCGTACCGACTGAACACAGGATTCGGCGCAGCTGAGTCGCAATCCTGAGAGGCGAGAAAGACCCCCCCGGCCCCGAAAGGGGCTTTTTTTGTGCACAAGGAAACCTGATGAACCTGAAGTCCATTCGTGAGGCGAAGGCCCACAAGACCACCGAAGCCCGCGCCATCCTGGCCGGTGCCGAGAACCGCAACCTGACCCCGGAGGAGTCGAGCAAGTTCGACACCCTGAAGGGCGAGATCGAGCAGCTGGAGGCGCAGGAATCCCGCGCGCAGTTCCTGGACGATGCCGAGCGCCGCGCCACCGGCACGGTGATCGCTGGCAACGGCGAGCGCGACCTGGACCAGCTGGAAAGCCGCGTGTCCATCCTGAAGATCGTCCAGGCGGGCATGGAAGGCCGCGCCCTGGACGGTGCGGAGGCCGAGTACAACGCCGAGATCGAGCGCCGCAACGGTCGCAAGGCGGAGGGCGTGTTTGTCCCCATGCGTGCGATCGAGCGCCGCGTGAACACCACGACCACCGCGGATGACATCGTCGGCACCGATCATCGCGGCGACCAGTACATCGGCGCCCTGCGGAACAGCCTGCTGGCCCGTCGCCTTGGCGTGCGTGTCCTGTCGGGCCTGCGCGGCAACGTGTCGATCCCGAAGCATGGCTCCAGCGTCACGGCGGGCTGGGTGGCTGAGAACAGCGCCCTGTCGCCGAGCGACATGACCTTCGACAACGTCGGCCTGACCCCGAAGCACGTCGGCGCCCTGTCGGAGATGAGCCGCCAGCTGATCCAGCAGAGCGACCCGACCATCGAATCGCTGCTGCGCGACGACATGAGCTTCCAGATCGCGCAGGCCATCGATTCGGCACTGATCCAGGGCGGCGGCTCCAATGAGCCGGACGGCATCATTGCCACGCTGGGCACCGCGAACGGCACGCTGGCTGGCCCGACCTGGGCGCAGGTGCTGGCGATCATCGAGGATGTCGAGACTGCCAACGCCCTGGGCAATCACGCATGGCTGACCAACCCGAGCGCGAAGGCGAAGCTGCGCGACACGCTGAAGGTTTCGGGCGATGCCGGTGCCGGTTTCCTGATGGAGAACGGCCAACTGGGCGGCTATGCGGTGCACACCACGAATCAGGTGCCGAGCGATTCGGGCGGCAACTTCGCCATCTTCGGCGACTGGTCGCAGGTGCTGCTGGGCGTGTGGAGCGAGCTGGACATCCTGGTGAACCCGTTCAGCGAGACCGCGTACTCCAAGGGCAACGTCCTGATCCGCGCGATGGCGACGTGCGACATCGCCATCCGGCACGAAGAAGCCTTTGTGTGGGCCGACGATGTCCCGAGCCTCTGACCTGGAGCGACGTTTCGCTCCGGCCAGTCTGGAGGGCCGCCAGCTTGTCGGGCTGGCGGCCCCCTATGAGTCCGAAACACGGATTGGCGAGTTCCGGGAGCGGATCGCAAAGGGTGCGTTCACGCGCACCCTGAGCGAGAACCGGGACATCCTGGCCCTGAGCGACCACGACCCGGCCAAGGTTCTAGGCCGGACCAAATCGGGCACGTTGGAGCTGGAGGAAACCGTGCACGGTCTTTCCTTCCGTCTGCAACTGCCCGCCACCTCTATCGGGAATGACCTGCGCGAGCTTGCCAACCGTGGCGACCTTGGCGGCGTGAGCTTTGGCTTTCGCGCCGTCCGGGATAGCTGGGAAGGCGACCTGCGCACCCTGGAGGAAGTCGAGCTGCACGAAATCAGCATCGTGCAGAGCTTCCCCGCGTATCCCGATACCACTGTCGCGCTGCGGAGCCGGCCCATGCAGACGTTTCTGCTGGAGCCGCGCCGTAGGTGGCTGGAGACTGTCTGATGCGTTGGCCTTGGCAAAAGAAAGAGACCCGCGACAATGACCCGTCATGGGCGGCGCTGATCCCGAGCGGCACGTCGGCAGGATTGCCCGTGTCGCCTGGCAACGCGGAGACCATTAGCACGGTCTTTTCCTGCGTCCAGTCCATCGCGGAGACCATCGGCGGGCTTCCGCTGCTGGTGTACCGGCAGGAGGACAACGGCGACCGCGTGCGTGCGTCGGATCATTCCCTCTACCGCGTGCTTCACGACCAGCCGAACGAGCGGCAGACCGCGCTGGAGTTCCGGGAGCAGCTGACCGCGCACGTCCTGCTGTGGGGCAACGGGTATGCGGAGATCAAGTCCGATGCAGCGGGCAACGTCACCAGCCTGGAGCCGATCCATCCGCAGAATGTCACGGTGCTGAAGCTGCCGAGCGGACGGATTCGCTATGACGTGGCCGACCCGACTACGGGCAAGATGCGTGCGCTGCTGGCCGATGAAGTCCTGCACCTGAAGGACCGCACGGATAACGGCATCGTGGGCAAGTCCCGCATCCAGGTCGCCCGCGAGATGTTGGGCGGCGTGCTGGCATCGCAGGAGCATGGCAACAAGGCATGGGCGAACGGTGCGCGGCTGTCGGGCGTGTTGCAGACCGACAACGTCATGACCAACGAAAGCATCGGCCGCCTGCGCGAGTCATGGGAACAGCAGTTCAGCGGCTACGGGAATACGGGCAAGACCGCCATTCTCGAAAACGGCCTGAAGTATGCGCAGCTGTCCATGAGCAACGAGGATGCGCAGTGGCTGGAGTCCCGGCAGTTCAGCGTCGAGGAAATCTGCCGCATCTTCCGCGTGCCCCCGGTGCTGGTGGCTGACCTGCGCCATGCCAACTTCAGCAACTCCGTCGAGATGAACCGATGGTTCGTGACCCATACGTTGCGGCGCTGGCTGACCATGTGGGAGGAAGGCTGCGAGCGTGCATTGCTTGGGCCTATCGCACGCAAGCGGTTCTTTGTGGAACACAACGTCGAAGGGCTGCTGCGCGGTGATAGCACGGGGCGTGCGGCGTTCTATCAGTCGGGCATTGCGGCTGGATGGCTGCTGAAGTCCGAAGCCCGCACGCTGGAGAACCTGCCCGCACTGGAAGGCATAGACGATGCAGCGCAGGCCGACGCGGCCTAGCGGGCGTGACGCGGACCCTAGGCGGACGATCCCCCTAGGGAGCTACAGATGGCAACGGTTGCGGGCTGCGGTACTGGCCCGCGATCCGTTGTGCCGCGACTGCAAGCATCCGGCCACGGACGTTGACCACGACGACGGCGACCCAAGCAACAACGCACCGCACAACCTGGTCCCGCGCTGCCATAGCTGTCACTCGATCAAGACCATGCGCGAGCAACACGGAACGCATGGCTGCGATGAGTCGGGCTGGCCGCGCGATCCGAGTTCGCATTGGAACGAAAAGATCGCTGGCAGCTGACCGCTCCCGACCGCCGTCCGAACCTTCCTTTTATCGCTAACCGAGAATCCCGATGAAATCCCGCAACGCTAGATCGGACAGCGCGAGTGCTGCCGTCCAGGCGGCGCAGAACGCTGCACAAGGCCCGCTGGACCCGCCTGCGCATGTATACGTCCAAGCCGATGCGCGCCCCTTCTGGGACGCTGTCGTGCGCAACCGGCCGCGCCATCGCTGGAATGATGCCGACCTGACCACCGCCGCCATTCTGGCCCGCGCGCAGTGCGACATCGAACGCCTGCAACGCGAGCTGGCAACCGAAGGCGACCTAACCGCGTCCGGCACGTTGAACCCGAAGCATCGCTTGCTCGAAACGCTGACCAAGCGCGTGGCAACGCTGATGCGCCTGCTACACGTCCACGCCGAGGCGACCATCGGACGGGCGGAGGACAACGCCAAGACGCTGGAGACAGAGCGCAACGCCGAAGGCGAGCACGACCCGCTGATTCCGACGCTGCGGGTAGTGAAGTGACCCGTGCCGAGGCCATCTGTCGATTCGTCGAAACCTACTGCCTGACGCCTGACGGTGCCGGCGTAGGCCAGCCCCTGCGCCTGGCCCCGTTCCAGCGCGAGTTCATCGCGGCTGTGTACGACAACCCCGCAGGCACCCGTAGGGCTTTTCTGACCATCGCCCGCAAGAATGGGAAAACCGGGTTGATTGCCGCGCTGCTGCTGGCGCATCTGGTCGGCCCCGAGGCCAAGCAGAACGCGCAGCTTGTCAGCGGCGCCATGTCCAGAGAGCAAGCGGCCCTGGTGTTCAACCTGGCGGCAAAGATGGTGCAGCTATCACCGCGACTGTCCAAGCTGGTGCGCATCGTGCCGAGCGGGAAACGGTTGATCGGCCTTCCCCTGAATACCGAGTTCCGCGCACTGGCGGCCGAGGGTAAAACGGCACATGGCCTGTCGCCGGTGCTGGCCATCCTGGATGAAGTCGGGCAGGTGCGAGGGCCGCAGTCGGACTTCGTGGACGCCATCACGACTTCGCAGGGTGCCCATGCCGACCCGCTGCTGATCGCCATATCGACGCAGGCGGCGAACGATGCCGACCTGTTTTCCGTCTGGCTGGACGATGCCGCGCAGTCGAAAGACCCGCGCATCGTGTCGCACGTGTATGCCGCACCGGAAGGCGCGGACCTGATGGACGAGGATGCATGGAAGGCCGCTAACCCGGCGCTGGGCCTGTTCCGGTCACTGGACGACCTGCGCGAGCAATTGGTGCAGGCGCAGCGGATGCCGAGCATGGAGAACAGCGCGCGGAACCTGCTGCTGAATCAGCGGGTATCGACCGATGCCCCGTTCGTGTCGCCGGACGTGTGGAAGGCGTGCGGCACCAAGCCCGTGCCGTTCGAGGGGCCGGTATTCGCTGGCCTGGACTTGTCCGCACGGCACGACCTGACCGCGCTTGTGCTCGCCGGCAAGGTGGCTGGCGTGTGGCAGGTGTTCCCGCACTTCTGGACGCCCGCGCAGGGGCTTGTGGAGCGTTCCAAGCGTGACCGCGCCCCCTATGACGTATGGGCGCGGCAAGGCTTCCTGCGCACGACTCCGGGCGCGTCCGTGGACTACGAGCATGTAGCAGCGGACATCGCCGAGATTGTCGCCGGGCTTGACCTGCACGCCATCGCGTTTGACCGCTGGCGCATGGACATCCTGAGCCGCGAGCTGGACCGCATGGGCCTGTCGCTGCCGCTGGTGCCGTGGGGGCAGGGCTACAAGGACATGGCCCCGGCGCTGGATGCACTGGAGGCCGAGCTGTTGAACGCGCGGATCGCGCACGGAGGGCACCCGGTCCTGACCATGTGCGCGGCGAACGCCACGACCGTCAAAGACCCCGCAGGCGGCCGGAAGCTGGACAAGTCCCGATCCACGGGCCGCATCGACGGGATGCAGGCGCTGGCAATGGCAATCGGCATTTCGCAGACGGCCGAAGCGCCACCCGTAGACCCATACGCAACCCGAGGATTGATCCTGCTATGACCTATGTCGCCAACGACCTGAACCGGAAGATCACCTTCCGGGAGATGACGATCGCGCAAGACCCCGTCACGGGCGAGATGATCCAGACGTGGGTGGATTTCGTGTCCGTCTTTGCCCGCGTCGATCCGCTGGTAGGCCGCGAGTATTTCGCCGCCGCTGCGGTGCAAGCCGAGGATACGACCAAGTTCACGATCCGCCATCGCGCGGACATTAACGCCGGAATGCGCATCGCGTTCGACGGCAAGACCTTCGACATTACGTCGATTCAGAACATCCGTTCCGGCAACAAGGAGACTTTGATCTATGCAAAATCAATCCCTACCGTGTGACCAACTGAAAGCCGAGCTGGCCCGCCTGTGCCGCGCCCACAATCGCAGCGTGTTCGATGGCGACATGCGTGTGACTTGGCGCGGCGACGAGTTGTGCCTGGCCGTGAGCTTCCCGGACGGCATGGCGTGGGAAGTCCCGTTCGATGCCGAGGCGCAGACGATCATCCAATCGGCAAATGCCACGAAACACTAGGCGCGGGTAATGGCGAGTCGGGCCGCGCCTGGTTTCCTACCCGACCGCTGCCAGCCCGTGTCGAGCTGGCGGTATCAATCGGCATAGGCCCCCGTCCGGTTCCACCCCGAAAGGGCGGGCGGGGGCTATCTTCCGTAGTCTGATGCCGAGAAACAACGGAGGGAGCAATGAGCATTTCCGACATGGAGCGGATGCATGTGTTGGAAGTCGTGGCGGAAATGGAGGCTATTCATGCCGCGATGGACGACCTAATGAACAAGATTGGGGATCGCCGGGCCATACCGCGCGACGAAGTCGAGCAACTCCAGGATGAGCTGGCAGCCATAAGGTCGCGGCTGGATCGTGGAGCCAAGTATGGGACGGTTGACGGAGCCAAGCGCGCTCAGTCGCCTATCGAATCCGCTTACTTCGCCGGGGCAGTCTTTCAGGCAAAGGCAAATCTGGGGATTAGGGTTAACTCGCACCCCATCCAGAGTGGATGGATAGGACGGCTGATAGGAGCCAGTGCGGACATTGGCATGCCGCTGGCGAACCTGAGGGATGTACTGAGCAACGCGGAAAGCTAGGGGTGCTGTTGCACTTACATTGCACTTACAAAGAACCCGGCGCTTGGCCGGGTTTCCTCTCCTTCGTCACGGAAACGCCTATTTTTAAGGGGTTTCCGTGGTGGGCGGTACAGGGTTCGAACCTGTGACCCCTACCATGTCAAGGTAGTGCTCTACCGCTGAGCTAACCGCCCGAAGGGACGCGAATTCTAGCGGCTGGGCCTGTTCCAGACAAGCGGAACCTGCCCGTGGAGCGTGCGGACGGATGGGGTGGCGCGGACCAGGGTCCGTGGCCGAAGAAGTTCCGGCTGTCCCCATGATCAGGCGGCTTGCCACGGGATCCGCCCGTGCGCTGGTCGGTTGTTCGTGGACGCACGGTCGCGACGGGCACCGGAGGCACCTGCAGGCGCTTGCAGGCCGCAGCGGTTGGGGCCGTTTTCGTCTAGAATCGGCAGTCGAGCCGATGCAAGGTGGCCCGCGGAAACGCCGGCCGAGCGTGCGACATGGACACTACCCGCGATCATCGTTGACCGACCCAGGGCCATCATCGCCACGATGACGACAGGCGCCCTGGCGCCTTTTTTGTTGCCCGCATCCGCCCCGCACACCAGGCCGCGCCCGCCGCGGTGTCTTCCCAAGAAGCCGACATGATCAACATCACCCTCCCCGACGGCAGCCGCCGCGAGTTCGACCACCCCGTTTCCGTCATGGACGTCGCCCAGTCGATCGGCCCGGGCCTGGCCAAGGCGACCGTGGCCGGCAAGGTCGACGGCCACCTGGTCGATGCCAGTGACGTCATCGACCACGACGCCACGCTGCAGATCATCACGCCGAAGGACGAGGAGGGCGTCGAGATCATCCGCCACTCCACCGCGCACCTGGTCGGCCACGCGGTCAAGCAGCTGTACCCGGACGCGAAGATGGTGATCGGCCCGGTGATCGACGAGGGCTTCTACTACGACATCTGGCGCGAACAGCCGTTCACGCCCGACGACCTGGCCGCGATCGAGCAGCGCATGGGCGAGCTGATCGCGCAGGACTACGACGTCATCAAGAAGATGACGCCGCGCGCGGAAGTCATCGAGACCTTCAAGGCCCGCGGCGAGGACTACAAGCTGCGCCTGATCGCGGACATGGACGACGACGTCACCCGGATGGGCCTGTACCACCACCAGGAATACGTCGACATGTGCCGCGGCCCGCACGTGCCGAACACGCGCTTCCTCAAGGCCTTCAAGCTGACCCGCATCTCAGGCGCCTACTGGCGCGGCGACTCGAAGAACGAGCAGCTGCAGCGCATCTACGGCACCGCCTGGGCGGACAAGAAGCAGCTCGCCGCCTACATCCAGCGGATCGAGGAGGCCGAGAAGCGCGACCATCGCCGCATCGGCAAGCAGCAGGACCTGTTCCACCTGCAGGAAGAGGCGCCGGGGCTGGTGTTCTGGCACCCCAAGGGCTGGAGCATCTGGCAGGTGGTCGAGCAGTACATGCGCAAGGTCTACCGCGACACCGGCTACGGCGAGGTCCGTTGCCCGCAGATCCTCGACGTGGAGCTGTGGAAGAAGTCCGGCCACTGGGACAACTACAAGGACAACATGTTCTTCACCGAGTCCGAGAAGCGGACCTACGCGGTGAAGCCCATGAACTGCCCCGGCCACGTGCAGGTGTTCAACCAGGGCCTGCACAGCTACCGCGACCTGCCGATCCGCTACGGCGAGTTCGGCTCCTGCCACCGCAACGAGCCGTCCGGCGCGCTGCACGGCATCCTGCGGGTGCGCGGCTTCACACAGGACGACGGCCACGTGTTCTGCACCGAGGACCAGATCGAGTCCGAGGTCACCGATTTCCACGTCCAGGCCATGCAGGTCTACGCCGATTTCGGCTTCACCGACGTTCAGGTCAAGCTGGCCCTGCGCCCCGAGCCGCGACTGGGCGACGACGCCACCTGGGACAAGGCCGAGGAGGCCCTGCGCGCAGCCCTGCGCGCGGCCGGCGTGGAGTGGGAGGAGCTGCCGGGCGAGGGCGCCTTCTACGGCCCCAAGATCGAGTACCACCTGCGCGACGCCATCGGACGCACCTGGCAGCTGGGCACGATGCAAGTCGATTTCATGATGCCCGGCCGGCTCGGGGCGGAATACGTCGACGAGCACAGCCAGAAGCGCCACCCGGTCATGCTGCACCGCGCCATCGTGGGCTCGATGGAGCGTTTCATCGGCATCCTGATCGAACACCACGCCGGCAGCCTGCCGGCCTGGCTGGCCCCGGTGCAGGCGGTGGTGATGAACATCACCGACGCCCAGGCCGACTGGGTGGCCGAAGTCCGGAAAACCCTTGCAAATCAAGGCTTCCGGGTCGCCGGGGATTTGCGGAACGAGAAAATCGGCTATAAGATTCGCGAGCATACGCTGCAGCGCGTGCCGTACCTGCTCGTGGTGGGGGACCGCGAGAAGGAGAACGGGGCCGTCGCCGTGCGCACGCGGTCAGGGGAAGATCTGGGCACGATGTCCGTCGCAGACTTTGCCGCGCGTCTGACCGGGGACGATCGCGCCCTCGCGTAGCGTTGTATCCGGTGCGGGGCCACGCGGCCCTGTCCCGCAGGCCCGGTCACGATGGTGGCCGGCATGCATTTCCTTGGAGATCCACGTATCAGCATCGACAACAAGCAAAACCGCCGCAACCAGGATATCCGCGTCCCGAATGTGCGCGTCATTGGCGCGGATGGCGAAATGGTCGGCGTGCTCTCGCGCGACGAAGCCCTGCAGATGGCCGGCGATGCCGGACTCGACCTGGTCGAGATCCAGCCCAATGCCGATCCGCCGGTCTGCAAGATCATGGACTTCGGCAAGTTCCGCTTCGAGCAGCAGAAGAAGGCCAACGAGGCGAAGAAGAAGTCGAAGCAGGTCGAAATCAAGGAAATGAAGTTCCGGCCGGTCACCGACGAGGGCGACTACCAGATCAAGCTGCGCAACATGCGCCGTTTCCTCGAGGAAGGCGACAAGATCAAGGTCAACATCCGCTTCCGTGGCCGCGAGATGAGCCACCAGGAACTTGGCCGCGAAATGGCCGCCCGGATCGAGGCCGACCTTGGCGAAGACATCGTGATCGAATCGCGCCCGCGCCTGGAAGGCCGGCAAATGGTCATGATGATCGCCCCCAAGAAGAAATAATCGCCGCCCGAAGAGCGGCGATGCCGACTGTTCCCTCTCCCGCATGCGGGAGAGGGCAGAGGGTGAGAGGGTGAGCCTGAGCCTGCCCTTGACCTCGTAGGAGCGGCGGAAGCCGCGACTGTGGGCCTGATGGCGCGGGGATCGCGGCTTCCGCCGCTCCTACGGGCGACCGGGGTCGGCCTGTCGCCTAACCAAATGATTTGCAAGGCAATCCCCGACCCGTCATAATGTGCGGCCCGGTTTCGCCGGGATGTGTGTGCGTGACCAGGACCCGTCCGGATCCCTTCTGGATCAAGGACTTACAAGCCGGCAGGGGCAGGATGGAAAGCGTGGCCGTACCCGAAGGGTGCAACGGTCGCCGCCCGGGCCAGTCGAAGAAAACCCTCAAGGACTAATGCAATGCCCAAGATCAAGACGCATCGGGGCGCGGCCAAGCGCTTCCGGAAGACTGCTTCCGGCAAGTACAAGGCAGGCCACGCCAACCGTAGCCACATCCTCACCAAGAAGGCGACCAAGCGGAAGCGCAACCTCCGGCAGACGAACCACGTTCGTGCCGAGGACGCAGGCCGTCTCGATCGCATGCTTCCGTATCTCTGAGGAGGGCTGAACAATGGCACGAGTCAAACGTGGTGTGCAGGCACGCCGTCGTCACAAGAAGGTCCTCAAGCAGGCCAAGGGCTACTACCACGCCCGTCGCAAGGTCTTCCGCGTCGCCAAGCAGGCGGTTACGAAGGCGCTGCAGTACGCCTACATCGGCCGCAAGCAGAAGAAGCGCAATTTCCGTTCGCTGTGGATCGCCCGCATCAACGCGGCATCGCGCGCCAACGGCATCAGCTACAGCCGCTTCATGAACGGCCTGATGAAGGCCGGCATCACCCTCGACCGCAAGGTGCTGGCCGACATCGCCGTGCACGACGCCGCGGGCTTTACCGCCCTGGCGGAGAAGGCGAAGGGCGCACTCGCGGCGTAAGTTGTTCGCATCCCACGCGCGTCGCGCTTGCGCGGCCGCGCGGTCGGGATGCACAACGCGGTACACGCATGGGGAAGGGCGCAAGTCCTTCCCCATGTTTCGTTTTGGGGAGCAGTCCTTTTTCTTGGCGGCTCCCGGCTGTGTCATCCCGAGCGCAGCGAGGGATCTGTTCCTGGTGCTGTACCACGCAGCAGATTCCTCGCTACGCTCGGGATGGCAACGCAATCCGATGGCGTGGTCTGATGGGAAATGATCCGAGGATGCGGTGCGATGACTGAGATCGAACAACTATCGCGGCAGGCGCTGGCCGACATCGTCGCCGCCGATACTCCCGAAGCGCTGGAGGCGCTGCGCGTGGCCCTGCTGGGCAAGAACGGCAGCATCACCGCGCAGCTCAAGTCGCTGGGCGCGCTGCCCGGCGACCAGCGCAAGGCCGCGGGTGCGGAGATCAACCGCGCCCGCGACGCGATCGGCTCGGCGCTGGCCGCGCGCAAGGCCGCGCTCGACGCCCTCGCCCTCGATGCGCGCCTGGCAACCGAGACCATCGATGTCACGCTGCCCGGCCGCGACGCCGCGCGCGGCGGCCTGCACCCGGTCAGCCGGACGATGGAACGCATCGCCGACATCTTCGGCCGCCTGGGTTACGAGCTGTCCGACGGCCCCGAGATCGAGGACGACTGGCACAACTTCGAGGCCCTGAACTTCCCTCCGCACCATCCGGCGCGGGCGATGCACGACACCTTCTATTTCGATGACGGGCGCCTGCTGCGCACCCACACCTCCGGGGTGCAGGTGCGCTACATGCAGGACCTGCTCGCAGCCGGTGGCCAGCCGCCGCTGCGCATGATCGCGCTGGGCAAGGTCTATCGCAGCGACTCCGACCAGACCCACACGCCGATGTTCCACCAGTGCGAGGGCCTGCTGGTCGACGAGCACGCCAGCTTCGCCGACCTCAAGGGCACGCTGTCCGAATTCGTGCGCGCGTTCTTCGAGCGCGACTTCGAGATGCGCTTCCGCCCGAGCTACTTTCCCTTCACCGAGCCGTCGGCGGAAGTCGACATCGCCTGGCAGCAGCCGGACGGCTCGACCCGCTGGCTGGAAGTGCTCGGCTGCGGCATGGTGCACCCGAACGTGCTGCGCAGCGTCGGCATCGACCCGGAGCGATACACCGGATTCGCCTTCGGCCTGGGCGTGGAACGCTTCGCGATGCTGCGCTACGGCGTCGACGACCTGCGCAGCTTCTTCGACAACGACGTGCGGTTTCTCAGGCAGTTCGCCTGAATGTTCGGGACTCGGGACTCGGGGCTCGGGACTCGCGACGGCCTTGCAGGTCGCGCGTGTCGTGAACCCTCGACGTCCCGGGTCCCCGGTCCCGAGTCCCGAGTCCCGGAATAGCAATGAAATTCTCAGAAAACTGGCTCCGCCAACACGTCGCCACCGACGCCACGCGCGACGAGCTCGCCGCGACGCTGACCGCGATCGGCCTCGAGGTCGAAGAGCTGACGCCGCTGGGCGCGCAGCTCGACGGCGTCGTCGTTGCACGCATCGTGTCGGCGGACAAGCATCCGCAGGCCGACCGCCTGCAGGTCTGCCAGGTCGACGCCGGCAACGGGACGACAGTGCAGATCGTTTGCGGCGCGCCCAATGCGCGCGCGGGGCTGGTGGCGCCGCTGGCCACCATCGGCACCAGGATCGGCGACATCACGATCAAGGCCGCGAAGCTGCGCGGCGTCGAGTCCAGCGGCATGCTGTGTTCGGCCAGGGAACTGGGCGTCGACGCCGACGCTTCGGGCCTGCTCGAGCTGCCCGGTGACGCGCCCGTCGGCACGCCGCTGGCCGATTACCTGGGCCTGCCCGATGCCAGCATCGAGCTCAAGCTCACGCCCAACCGCGCCGACTGCTTCAGCGTGCGCGGGATCGCCTTCGACGTGGCCGCGGCCTGCGGCAGCGAAGTCGCCGCGTTCGACGCCGCGCCCGTGCCCGCGCAGGGCGACGCCGCGCTGGCCGTGCAGCTGGATGCGGGTGCCGACGCGCCGCGCTACGTCGGCCGTGTGATCGAGGGCGTCGACGCCAGCCGCGCCACGCCGGTGTGGATGGCCGAACGCCTGCGCCGCAGCGGCATCCGTCCGGTGTCGCTGCTGGTCGACGTCACCCAGTACGTGATGCTCGAACTCGGCCAGCCGATGCACGCCTTCGACCGCGACCTGCTGCGCGGCCCGGTCGGCGTGCGCCGCGGGCGCCAGGGCGAAGCGCTGACATTGCTCGATGGCAGGGACGTGGTCGCCGATCCCGGCTTCCTGGTCATCACCGACGCCGACCGCGCGGTCGCGCTGGCCGGCGTGATGGGCGGCGCCGACACCCGCGTCACCGAGGCGACGAAGAACGTCTTCCTCGAAGCCGCGCACTTCGCCCCGTCCGCGATCATCGGCCGCGGCCGCAGGCTGGGCCTGCATACCGACGCCGGCCACCGCTTCGAGCGCGGCGTCGATCCCGAACTGCCGCGCACGGCGATCGAGGTCGCCACGCGCCTGGTCCTCGACATCGCCGGCGGCACGCCCGGCCCGGTGACCGAGGCGGTCCTGCCGGAACACCTGCCGCAGCCACGCACCATCGCGCTGCGCCGCGCGCGGCTGGCGCGCGTGCTGGGCCTGGACATCGCCGATGCTGAAGTGGAACGGATCCTGCGCGCGCTCGGCCTCGGGGTCGAAGCGAATGCCGATGGCTGGACCGTCACCGCGCCGACGCGCCGCTTCGACCTGGCGATCGAGGAAGACCTGGTCGAGGAAGTCGCGCGCATCCACGGCTACGACACGATCCCGACCACGCTGCCCGGTGGCGCCACGCGCCTGGCTGCGCCAACCGAAACCCGGGTGCCGGAGCAGGACCTGCGCCGCCAGCTCGCCGCGCGCGACTATCTGGAGGCGATCAACTACGCCTTCGTCGACGCGCGCCTGCTGGAGACCTGGCAGGCGCAGGCCGGCGCCGTGCCGCTGGCCAACCCGCTCAGCGCCGAGCTCGGTGCCATGCGCACGCAGCTGCTGCCGGGGCTGGTCGCCGCGCTGGCGCGCAACGCGGCGCGGCAGCAGTCGCGGGTGCGGCTGTTCGAGATCGGCAAGGTGTTCGAGGGCCGGGACCCCGGTCCCGGGAATCAGGACCCGGAACAGCGGCCGGCACCGGTCGAGACGCTGCGGGTGGCCGCCGTGGCCTGCGGCGATGCGTCCTCCGAACAGTGGGGCGAGCCGGCGCGGCGGGTGGATTTCCACGACCTGAAGGGCGACCTCGACAGCCTTGTCGCGCTGTCCGGGGCGAAGCTCGACTACCGGCCGGCGCAGCCCGCGTGGGCGCACCCGGGCCGCGCGGCCGAGGTGCTGCGCGACGGCGTGGCGATCGGCGCGATCGGCGAACTGCATCCGCGCCTGCAGCAGGCGCTGGGACTCGACCACGCCGTGGTGGCCTTCGAAGTCGACCTCGCGCCCTTGCGCGAGCGCGCGGTGCCGCGGGCGCGGACGCTGTCGAAGTTCCCGTCCGTCCGCCGCGATCTCGCGTTCGTCGTGGCCGAGGATGTGTCCTGGCAGGCCGTGGCCGATACCGTGCGCGCCGCCGCGGGCGCGGTGCTGCGCGACCTGCAGCTGTTCGACCGCTACGCCGGCAAGGGGGTCGAATCGGGTTTCAAGAGTTTCGCCATGGGCTTGATTCTGCAGGAGGATTCCCGCACTCTGACCGACCGCGAAGTGGATGCGGCCGTGGCCAGCGTGACGGCCGCGCTCGAATCCGCCCACCGGGCGCGCATTCGAGGCTGAGGATCGGGTAGGGGACGGAAATGGCGTTGACCAAGGCGGAAATGGCCGAGCGGTTGTACGAGGAAGTCGGGCTGAACAAGCGCGAGGCCAAGGAATTCGTCGACGCATTCTTCGACGCCCTGCGCGAGGGCCTGCAGGCCGGCCGCCAGGTCAAGCTGTCGGGCTTCGGCAACTTCGACCTGCGGCGCAAGAACCAGCGCCCCGGCCGCAACCCCAAGACCGGCGAGGAGATCCCGATCTCCGCGCGTACCGTGGTCACCTTCCGCCCGGGCCAGAAGCTCAAGGAACGCGTGGAAGCGTACGCAGGAGGCGAGCATGCTTGACCCCGGCAGCAACCGCGAACTCCCGCCGATCCCGGCCAAGCGCTACTTCACCATCGGCGAAGTCAGCGAGCTGTGCGACGTCAAGCCGCACGTGCTGCGCTACTGGGAGACCGAATTCCCGAGCCTGAATCCCGTCAAGCGCCGCGGCAACCGCCGCTACTACCAACGCCACGACGTGCTGATGGTCCGCCAGATCCGCGGTCTGCTGTACGAGCAGGGCTACACCATCGGCGGCGCCCGCCAGCGCCTGGAGGGCGAGGGCGCCAAGCAGGAGTCGGCGCTGAGCAGCCAGATCGTCAAGCAGGTGCGGATGGAGCTGGAGGAAATCCTGCAGCTGCTGCGCCGCTGAGGGCCGGCGGGAATCGCGGCCACGGTTGCTCCCACAGGCGAGGCGCGCCGGCTATAATTGACCGTTCCGGGGTATAGCGCAGCCTGGTAGCGCACTTGTCTGGGGGACAAGTGGTCGTCGGTTCGAATCCGGCTACCCCGACCATCTTCTGGTTGAAATCAACGGCCTGCGAGCACTGCTCGCGGGCCGTTTTTCATTCCCCCTGTTCCTCCCCATTTGCCTCCCTGCGCAGGGCCCGGGTTGGCGCACCCGCGCCGGCAACGGTCGTCATCGGTGCCCGGCTCACGGGTGCCGCGCCGGCCCTGGGACGGTTATTACAATGCGGGATTTCCGACGCGGAGCCGCCATGCGTTCGATGTGCCAGGCCATCCTTCTGGCGGCGTGCCAGGCCGTGTTGGCGGTGCACGCACAGTCCGGCGAGGCGCCGCAGAGTGTCGCGCCCAGGCAGGTCGACGAGCCGGTGCAGGCCGATGCGGCCGCGCCGCCGCCGCCCGGAATCGTCGACATGGACACGGTCGTCGTGTCGGGCGTCCAGCCGGGGCCGGGCATGTGGCGGGTATCGAAGGACGACCACGTGCTGTACGTGCTGGGGACGTTGTCGCCGTTGCCGAAGCATATGGAGTGGGCATCGCGCGAGGTGGAGGACACGATCGCCCGTTCGCAGGCGGTGCTCGAGCCGCCGGCGGTGGTGATGCGTTCCGACATCGGTTTCTTCCGCCGCCTGTCGCTGGTGCCGGCGCTGCTGCGTGCCCGCAACAATCCGGGCAAGGAGAAGCTGCAGGACATGGTGTCGCCGGAACTGTACGCGCGCTGGCTGGTGCTCAAGGCGCGCTACATCGGGCGCGACCGCGGCGTGGAGAAGCGCAGGCCGATCCTCGCCGCGCAGGAGCTCTACGAGGCGGCGATCCACAAGTCCGGGCTGCAGCTGGAGAATGTCGCCGGCAAGGTGGTGAAGAAGGCGGCCAAGCGGGCCGGCGTGCCCACGGTGCCGGCGGAGGCCGAGCTTGTCATCGAGGATCCGAAGGCGGTGCTCAAGGAGTTCAATGCCATCACGCTGGCCGACACCGGATGTTTCGCCGGCACGATGGCGCGGATCGAAACCGACCTCGACAACATGCGTGCGCGCGCCAACGCCTGGGCGGTGGGCGATATCGAGGCGCTGCGCGCGCTGCCGTTCCACAACCAGTACGCCGACTGCGTCGACGCGATCACGGGCACGAGCCTGGCCAGGCGCCTTGGCATCGATGGCCTGCTGGCGCGTGCCGAACAGGCCTGGATGGATGCCGCGGAGGACGCGCTGGCGAAGAATGCGATCACCTTCGCGACGCTGCCGATGGGAGAGGTGCTGTCTGACAAGGGTTACCTCGCCAAACTGCGCGCAAAGGGTTACCGGGTCGAGGCGCCCTGAGCGGGCGCGACGGGTACTGGCTCAGCCGGCGACGGTGCGGGCCGGCTGCAGCGGCTTGGCCAGCTCCGGCCAGCGCGCCAGCAGTGAAGCGTGGATGCCTGCGGCGTCGAGGCCGGCCTCTGCCAGCAGGTCCTCGCGGCTGGCGTGGTGCTGGAACGCGTCGGGCAGGCCCAGGTGCAGGATCGGCAGGGCGATGCCTTCGGCGGCGAGCAGTTCGGCCACGCCGCTGCCGGCGCCGCCGGCGACGACGTTGTCCTCGAGCGTGGCGAAGCCGTCGTGCGTGCGCGCGAGTTCAAGAATGAGTTCGCGGTCGAGCGGCTTGACGAAGCGCATGTTCGCGACCGTCAGGTCGAGGTCGCCGCCGACCTGTTCGGCGGCCGGCACGATCGCGCCAAACGCCAGCAGGGCGATGCGCGCGCCGCGGCGGCGCAGCTGCGCCTTGCCGATCGGCAGCGTGTCGAGCGCCGGTTGCACGGCAACGCCGGGGCCGCTGCCGCGCGGATAGCGCACCGCGGCCGGGCCGTCGAAGCGGAAGCCGGTGGACAGCATCTGCCGGCACTCGTTCTCGTCGGCCGGTGCCATGACGACCATATTCGGCACGCAGCGCAGGTAGGACAGGTCGAGGTTGCCGGCGTGGGTCGCGCCGTCCGGGCCGACCACGCCGCCGCGGTCGATCGCGAACAGCACGTCGAGGTTCTGGATCGCCACGTCGTGCACCAGCTGGTCGTAGCCGCGCTGCAGGAACGTCGAATAGATCGCGACCACCGGCTTGGCGCCTTCGCAGGCCATGCCCGCGGCGAGCGTCACCGCGTGCTGTTCGGCGATGGCGACGTCGAAGTAGCGGTCCGGGTATTCCCTGGAAAAACGCACCAGGCCCGAGCCTTCGCGCATCGCCGGGGTGATGCCCATCAGCGTGTCGTCGGCCGCGGCCATGTCGCACAGCCAGTCGCCGAACACCTCGGTGTAGGTAGGTTTCTTCACCGCGCCGGGCTTCTTGACGACGCCCAGATCCGGATCGAAGGGCGACACGGCGTGGTAGCCGATCTGGTCCCCCTCGGCCAGTTCGTAGCCCTTGCCCTTGGTGGTGATCACGTGCAGCAGCTGCGGGCCCTTGAGCTTCTTCAGCGTCTTCAGCGCCGCGACCAGCGCCTTGACGTCGTGGCCGTCGATCGGGCCGGTGTAGTGGAAGCCCATTTCCTCGAACAGCGTGGACGGCACGAACATGCCCTTCCAGTGTTCCTCCCAGCGGCGCACGAAGCGGGCCGGCCCGCTGCTGCGCTTGTCGCCAAGGATCTTCTTGCCGCCCTCGCGCAGCGCGTTGAGCGCCGTGCTGCCGGTGGCCCGCCCGAGCATCTTGGTCAGGCCGCCGACGTTCTCGCTGATCGACATGCGGTTGTCGTTGAGCACGACCAGGATGTTCGGCTCCGGGTCCATGCCGCCGGCGTGGTTGAGTGCCTCGAAGGCCATGCCCGCCGTCATCGCGCCGTCGCCGATCACCGCGACCACGCGGCGGTCGTTGCCGGCGCGCGCGTTGGCGATCGCCATGCCCAGCGCTGCGGAAATCGACGTTGACGAATGGCCGACGCCGAAGGTGTCGTACTCGCTTTCCTCGCGCTTCGGGAACGGCGCCACGCCGCCCTTCTGCTTGACCGTGTGGATCGCGTCGCGGCGTCCGGTCAGGATCTTGTGCGGATAGCTCTGGTGGCCGACGTCCCAGACGATGCGGTCGCCGGGTGTGTCGTACAGCGCGTGCAGGGCGACGGTGAGTTCGATCACGCCCAGGCCGGCGCCGAAATGACCGCCGGACTTGCCGACGGATTCGATCAGGTAGGCACGCAGTTCGTCGGCGATGGCGGGCAGTTCGGATTCATCGAACTTGCGCAGGTCGGCTGGACTGTCGATGCGCGCGAGGCGCGGATAGCGCAAGGAGTCGATCATGCCGCCATTTTCGCCTCCGCCGTCGCGCCGGGCAAGGCAATGCGTGGCGGGGGAGGCGGGAGGCGCGATCGGGCGCCGCGGGACCGGTTCAGCGGCCGCGCAGGCGGCCGAACAGGCCGGCGGGTTTCGGCGGCTCGGCCGGTTCCGGCGGCGTTTCGGGTACCAGGTCGGCGAAGCCGGTGGCCAGGCTGGCGTTGACGAAGTCGGCGACGTCGGCGACCGGCATGCCACTGGCTTCGGCGATTTCCGGCAGGGTCGCCGGCGTCTTCATCATCGCGGTGGCGATGCGGAAGTGGCGCGGGTACTCGCGCTCGGTCTGCGGCCACTTGTTCAGCCTGTAGCGGCCCTGCGGATCGTGGCCGGGGAGCAGGGTGCCCTTGCCGGCGACCAGCGCGCCGAGCCACTGCAGGCGCAGCAGCGGCTGCGCGTCGCCCGCGGATTTGCTTTCGCTCGCCCAGGCCGCGTCGTCGATGTCCTCGAAGTCCTCGCGCCGCACCGCGTCCTCGAAGCCTGGTGCCAGTGGCTTGAGCGTGGACGGGCCGTGGTACCTGCGCGTCGTGGGGTCGATGAGCAGGACCGTGCCGGCGGCGGTGCGATAGCGCACGCGGCGGTCGAGCGCGCCGGGCTCGAGCCAGTCGCCGAGACGGCGTTCGGCCGGCTGCTGGTCCTGCGACGGGGTGCGTAGCAGCGAGGGCGTCGCAGGTGGCGCGGGCTCCTGCTCCTGCCTGGCGGGTTCGGCCGGCTCGACCGGTTCGGCCAGGGCCACGGGTGCGGGCGGTTCAGGCGCAGGCCCGGGAACGGGTTCCGGCTTGGGAACGGCCGCCGGCGTCGGGCGGGCTTCGGGCGTTGCCTCGATCGCGTCCGCCTTCGCTTCGACCTCGGGAGGCGTCACGCCGTTCTCGGTGGCGACGTCGCGCAGCAGCGCGGTGACCGAATTGCCGTCGAACGGCCGCGCGAGGTGGAAGTCGGTCTGCGAACGCGACGCGGTGGTCAGCCCGATCACCGTCCTGCCGGCCGCGTGCAGGCGCAGCCAGCTCATCGGGCCGTACATGCTGTCCATGTCGACCATGACATGACCGGCTTCGGCCTCGGGCACCAGCTGCCACAGCCCGCCCAGGCGCGCGTTCGCGTCGGTGAAGGCGGCCTTCAACGCAGTTTCGGTGGCCGGATCCATGCCGGTCATGCCGAGGGTCAGGGACATTGTCGCAATCCGGTATCTCGCAGCCGACGAGTGTTGCCAAGTGCGCCGCGCGCGTCAACGCGCGTACCGCGGCAGGTTGTCGCAGTGATGGTCAGTTGCTGCCGCAGTCGCGGCCGGAACCTGACGCAGCGCCGGAAAAAGTGGGATGGAATGCCGTATTCGCCGCCGTGGATCGACGGCGGTTCAGGCGCTGAGGCGGGAGCGCCTGGGCAGGTGGCTCTTCAGGAAGGCCATCTGGTCGGCGAGGATGTTGCGGTTGCTCAGGATCAGGTGCTCGACCCAGCTCGGCCGGTACGGCACGGCCAGCAGTGGCATCGACGCCTGCTGCGGGGTGCGCCCGCCCTTGCGCGAGTTGCAGTGGAAGCATGCGGTGACCACGTTTTCCCAGATGTCGCGGCCGCCCTGCGACAGCGGCTTGACGTGGTCGCGCGTGAGCTGCTGGCGGCTGCAGTCGCGGCCGCAGTACAGGCACAGGTGCTGGTCACGCGCGAACAGCGCGGTGTTGGTCAGCGCCGGCGTCGGGTCGAGTGCATGGGCGCGGGCATGGCCGCGCGCGGCGATGATCGGATGCAGTGGCTGCACGCTGCGCTCGCCGCTGAGCCGGCTGGTGCCGCCATGCACGACCAGGCAGGGATCGCCCAGCGTCCATGCGACCGCCCCGCGCGCGTACAGGCAGGTCGCGTCCTGCCAGCTCATCCAGTCGAGCACGCGGCCGTGGGCGTCAAGCGAGAGCAGGCGCACGGCATCGAGCCGGACGGGGCGGGAATCAGCGGGCGTCAGGGCGGAGGCGGCGTTGGCCGGGTCCGTGAGGCTCCCGGTCCGGATCAGGCGAGGATTCGCGCTGTCGGTCTCCATCGGGGCATCAGCATATACCCGTTTGCGGGCGTTTGTGCGGTCCGGGCCTGTGGGAGCGGCCATGGCCGCGATGCTGGTCCCGGCCAATCGCGGCCATGGCCGCTCCCACAAGGCGGACCGGGAGCTAGGGGGCGAAGTGGTCCGCGTCCATCGCCATCAGCGGGGCGGCGCCGCTTTCGATCGCCGCCCTGTGTGCCAGCGTGCGCGGCAGGATGCGGGCGAAGTAGAAGCGCGCGGTTTCGCGCTTGGCGTCCCTGAACGCCTGCGGCTGCGACGATGCATCGGCCGCGGCCACGCTGCGTGCCCACCAGTAGGCCAGCGCCACGTAGCCCGAGTAGAACAGGTAGTCATGGGCGGCCGCGCCGATCTCGTCGGCGTCGGCCACCGCGCGCTTGCCGATGGCCTGGGTGAGCTGCTGCCACTCGCCGGCCTTTTCGCGCAGCGGTGCGATGAACTCCGCGAGCGCCTCGTCGCCCGCGTGCTCCGTGCAGAACGCCTCGACCATGCCGAGGAACACCCGCAGCCCCGCGCCCTGCAGCTGCATGATCTTGCGCCCCATCAGGTCCAGTGCCTGGATGCCGGTGGTGCCCTCGTACAGCGTGGTGATGCGCGCATCGCGCGCAAGCTGCTCCATGCCGTGCTCGTGGATGTAGCCGTGGCCGCCGAAACACTGCAGCGCGTGGTAGGTGCATTCCACGCCCCACTCGGTCAGGCAGGCCTTGACGATCGGGGTGAGGAAGCCGAGCAGGGCGTCGGCGCGCTCGCGCTCGGCCGCGTCTCCGGCATGGCCGACGATATCCACCAGCGACGCGGCGTGGTAACCGAGCAGGCGGCCGCCTTCGACCAGTGCCTTCTGCGTCAGCAGCATGCGACGCACGTCGGGGTGGACGATGATCGGATCGGCCGCCTTGTCGGGGAACTTCGCGCCGGTGAGCGCGCGCATCTGCAGGCGTTCGCGGGCGTAGCGCAGGGCGTTCTGGTACGCGCGGTCGGCCAGCCCGAGGCCCTGCAGACCGACGGCCAGGCGCGCGGTATTCATCATGGTGAACATCGCCATCAGGCCCTTGTTCGGCTCGCCGATCAGCCAGCCCTGCGCATCGTCGAAGTTGATCACGCAGGTCGCCGAGCCGTGGATGCCCATCTTGTGTTCCAGCGCGCCGCAGCGCACGGCGTTGCGTTCGCCGATATTGCCGTCGCGATCCACGCGCAGCTTCGGCACGATGAACAGCGAGATGCCCTTGCTGCCCGCGGGCGCGTCCGGCAGGCGCGCCAGCACCAGGTGCACGATGTTGTCGGTGAAGTCGTGGTCGCCGGCGGTGATGAAGATCTTGGTGCCGGTGATCGCATGGCTGCCGTCTTCCTGCGGCACGGCGCGGGTCTTGAGCAGGCCCAGGTCGGTGCCGCAGTGCGGCTCGGTCAGGCACATGGTGCCGGTCCAGCGGCCATCGACCAGCGGCTTGAGGAACACCTCCTGCTGCCAGGGCTGGCCGTGATGCAGCAACGCTTCGGTGGCGCCGTGCGAGAGCAGCGGGAAGTTGCCCCAGGCCAGGTTCGCGGCGTCGATCATTTCCTTCAGCGGCACCGCGGCCAGGTGCGGCATGCCCTGTCCACCGAACTCGGCCGGCGACGCCAGCCCCGACCAGCCGCCGTCTACGAACTGCGCGTAGGCCTCCCGGAAGCCCGGCGGCGTGGTGACAGCGCCGGTGGCCTTGTCGTACGTGCAGCCGACTTCGTCGCCGACGCGGTTGAGCGGGGCCAGCACGGTTTCGGTGAAGCGCGCGGACTCCTCCAGTACCGCGTCGACGATGTCGCCGGTGGCATCGGTGAAGCCGAGCCGGGCGAACAGCGCCTCGGCGCCGAGCACGTCGTGGAGGGTGAAGCGGATGTCCTGCAGCGGTGCGTTGTAGTTGCTCATGCCTGGGATCGGGTTCCGGAAACGAAGGGGAAGGGCGTCAGCGCAGCACGCCGGGCAGCCCGGGGACGGGGTTGAGCGCGCTGGTGTGCTTGATGTCGTAGCTGCGCGAGCTGCTGCGATCTTCCGGCGCCGCCTGCAGCGTGCCTTGCAGCGCATAGCCGACGGCGCGGTTGCCACCGAGCGCATCGGCAATCGCGATGCGGCCGGCCGAGGTGGGCGCATGTTCCAGCGTCACCACGTCCGCCGACTCCGGCCCGATCGAGATCCCGGCGTTGCCGGTCAGCGTGCCTGCGGGCTGTTCGCCCAGCGTCACCGCCAGGCTGATCGCGCCGAAGCGCATCGGGATGCTGCTGTAGTTCTGCAGGCGCAGGTCCACCGACCAGCTGCCGTCGGCGCGCACCGTCAGCTGCTGGATGCTGGCGCTGGGCTCGGAGATGCGCCGGACCGGGCCGTTGCTGCAGGAGGCGAGCAGCAGCATCGCTGCCGTCGCCAGGAAAGCCACGAAAAAACGCTGCCGGTGCATGCCTGGATCCGTGCGCTGCCGAAGGGAGCACGAAAATACCACGGCGTATGGGTGTGCAGCGGGCGCCGTGGCGCTGGAGATTCAGTGACGCGTTTCGCCATCCGGCGATCCTTGCGCGTGCGAATCGCGCTGGCAGCCTGTGGCCGGCTCATGATCGGGTAGTCTGCAACGCGGCGTCGCCGCCGCCTGCCGACAGGGTGCGCGGCGCGGTGGATTCCGGACATCGAAGGGAGTAGACCTTGCTGGCTGCCTGCATGAAGACCACGCGTGAGAATTCCACGGCGCTGCTGGCCGCTGCGCTCCTGCTGCTGGCAGTTGCCTGTGCGCAGCCGGCGGGCGCCGCCGGGGACGCGCTCCTGATCCGCGGCGCAACCGTATTCGATGGCACCGCGAACGCGCCGTTCGACGCCGACGTGCTGGTCGAGGACGGCCGCATCGCCGCCGTCGGCCCGGCGCTGGAGGCCCCCGCGGGCGCGACGGTGGTGGACGCAAGCGGCCAGGCGCTGCTACCGGGACTGTTCGACGTGCACACGCACTGGACCCCCAACGGCGTACCGGCCACGCTGCCGGAAATCGCCAACGCCTACATCGCCGCGGGCGTGACCACGGTCAACGACTTCCACCAGGCGCCGGAGGCCTATGCGCCGCGGCGCGCGTGGCTGGCGGACATCGCCACGCCCGACGTGCGCTTTGCCGCGCGCATCAGCACGCCGCTCGGCCACGGCGCCGACTGGGCCGACCAGGCCACCACGCGCTGGGTCAACTCGCCGGAGTCGGCGCGCGCGGCGGTCGATGGCGTGGCCGCCTATGAACCGGACTTCATCAAGGCTTTCACCGATGGCTGGCGCTATTCCAACGCGGCGGACAACACCAGCATGGACGAAGCCACGCTCACCGCGCTGGTGCAGGAGGCGCATGCGAAGGGCCTGGAAGTCCTCACCCACACCGTCACCCTCGAACGCGGCAAGCAGGCCGCGCGCGCCGGCGTGGACGTGATCGCGCACAGCCTCCAGGACGCACCTGTCGACCAGGAACTGATCGACCTGATGCGCGAACACGGGACCCGCTACGCCCCGACGCTGGCCGTCTACGAGCCGGTGAAGCTGGCCGGTAAGCCGCCGGCGGATCCGGCCGACAAGGCCTTCGTGCAGCGCACGCGCAACTTCGCCAACGCACTGGCCAACGTGCGCACGCTGCACGAGGCAGGCATCCCGGTCATGCTCGGCACCGACGCTGGCATGCCCGGTACCCCGCACGGCGCGGCGACCGTGCACGAACTCGAACTGCTGGTGCAAGCAGGCCTCTCGCCCGCCGATGCGCTGCGCGCCGGGACCTCCGCCAGCGCCGCCGCGCTCGGCCTCGACGACCGCGGCACCATCGCGCCGGGCAAGCGCGCGGACTTGCTGCTGGTGTCCGGCAAGCCGTGGGAAACGATTGGCGACATCCACCACGTCGAGCGCGTCTACGTCGCCGGTCGCCAGGTTGCAGGCGCCGGCACGCAGCTGCCACCGGGCAACGCGCGCACCGCGCTGCCGGCGCAGCGCATCGACGCACTGGTCGACGACTTCGAAAACGCCGCCGGCCGCACAGCGCTCGACACGCTGCGCACCGACGAGGCCGACGGCGGCAACGACCGCAGCACCCAGGTCACCGAGGTCATCGCGCGCGAAGGCGAGGGCCACGCGTTGTCGATGCAGGCCTGGCTGTCGCACAAGGAGCACGCCCGCGCCGGCGCGCTGTTCCCGCTCAGCCGCGGCGCGGTGGCGCCGGTGGACCTGCGCGGCTATCGCGGCCTGCGCATGGACATCCGCGGCCGGGGCGGCGTGCAGGTCGAGTTCCGCGGCCTCGCCGATGCCCGCTGGGCCAGCGAACTCGACGTCGGGCCGCAGTGGCGGACGGTGGAGATCCCGTTCTCCCGGCTGGAAGGACTGCCTCCGTGGCGCAGCGAAGGCCCGGGGCCGAAGTGGTCCGGCAACGACGTGCTGCAGCTGGGCGTGTTCGCGGGCGGCGAGCCCGGGAGCAAGGTGTGGTTCGAACTCGACAACATCCGGTTCTACTGATGCGCCGGGCCACGCGCGGCGCGCTGCTCGTGGCCATGCTCGCCTGCCTCGGCGCGCCCGCGCAGGCGCAGGACGCCGCGGCCGATGCGCAGCTCCTGCACTCGGTGCAGCGCGACGCGCCGAAGTTGCAGGAGATGACGCATGCGCTGTGGGCGCATCCGGAACTCGGCTACCTCGAAGTCGAATCCTCGCGGCGCCTGCAGGACGCGCTGCGACAGGCCAGCTTTGACGTGCAGGCGGGCGTGGCCGGCATGCCGACCGCCTTCGTCGCACGCGCCGGCCGTCGCGGCAATGGCCCGGTGATCGCGCTGCTGGCGGAAATGGATGCGCTGCCCGGCATGTCGCAAGCGGCAACCCCGGTGCGCGAGCCGATCCCGGGCCAGGACGCCGGCCAGGCCTGCGGCCACAACCTGTTCGGGCCGGCGGCGGTGGTCGCCGCGCGTGCGGTCAAGGACTGGCTCGAAGCGAACGGCCAGGACGGCGAGATCCGCGTCTACGGCACGCCGGCGGAGGAGGGTGGTTCGGGCAAGGTGTACATGGTCAAGGCGGGACTGTTCGACGACGTCGACATCGCGCTGCACTGGCATCCGTCGTCGGCGAACTCGGCGCGACAGGACGGCAGCCTGGCCAATATCAGCGGCAAGTTCCGCTTCCACGGCGTCGCCGCGCACGCCGCGATTTCACCCGACCGCGGCCGCTCCGCGCTCGACGGCGTGGAGGCGCTGGACTTCATGGCCAACATGATGCGCGAGCACGTCCCCGACGGCACCCGCATCCATTACGTGATCACCAACGGCGGCGACGCGCCCAACGTCGTGCCCGAAACCGCCGAGGTCTATTACTACGTGCGCCACGCCGATCCGGCGGTGGTGCGCGACGTGTTCGCAAGGCTGCGCAAGGCCGCCGACGGCGCCGCGGCGGGCACCGGTACCACGGTGGAGTTCGAGCAGACCGGCGGCGTGTACTCGCTGCTGCCGAGCGACAGCCTGGGCCAGGTACTCGACGCCGCGCTGCGCGAGGTTGGCGGCGTGGCCTACGACGCCGACGACACCACCTTCGCCACGCGCCTGCAGGAAAGCCTCGACCGCCCGGCGCCGCTGGCCGAAGCCGCACAGGTCCAGCCGTACGGCGTCGACGGCCCCGGCTTCTCGTCGACCGACGTCGGCGACGTCAGCTGGGTCGTGCCCACCGCGGGGATCGGCACGGCGACCTGGGTCCCCGGCACCCCCGCGCACAGCTGGCAGGCCGTCGCCGCCTCCGGCCACGCGATCGGCAACAAGGGCGCCCTCAACGCCGCCCGCGCCCTCGCGCTGGGCGCCGTCGCCCTGTACCGCTCGCCGGACGTGGTCGAACAGGCGAAGGCGGAATTCCAGCGCCGGCGTGGCGACGGCTTCCGCTACGAATCCATGCTCGAACGCACCACGCCGCCGCTCGACTATCGCAAGGCGGTCGAACACTAGCCGCGGATCCGCAGTGGCATGCCATGTCCATGCTGCCGGGCGCAGCCGCCGCACCATGAAAAAAGGGCCTTTCGGCCCTTTTCATGTGAACATTTGCAAGTTCATGGTGGCCGGGGAGGGAATCGAACCCCCGACACGGGGATTTTCAATCCCCTGCTCTACCAACTGAGCTACCCGGCCGGAACGCTTCGGCGCTGGGCCGTGCGAGGGCGGAATGATACGGGCACGGGCGGCGGGCGGCAAGCCAATCCTGATCCCGGCTGAATGGCCGGCGCGGGATTGCCGTGGCCTTGGCGGCGGCGGGTGCATGATCGTGGGATTCCAATGCGTTGCGCATGCAAGAGGAGGCCCGATGAAGACGTTTACCGCCGTCCCGTCGCTGCTGTTGGCGCTGCTGGCGGCCGCCTGTGCCAGTACCGGCATGACCCAGGAGCAGAAGCTCGACACCTACCGCGCGCATGCGGGCGCACCGGTCTCCAGTTTCCGCTACTTCGGCCAGATCAACGGCTGGACGTCGCTGGGCGAGCGCAACATCGCGGTCTGGACCAAGCCGTCCGAGGCCTGGCTGCTGGAACTGTCGGGGCCGTGCCCGGACATCGATTACGCGCCGGCGATCACCGTGACCAACCAGTTCAACCGGGTCAGCGCGAAGTTCGACAAGATCATCGTGCACGGGGCGGGTACGCCGCGTGTCCCGTGCCGGATCGAGACGATCCGCCCGCTCGACGTCAAGGCGATCAAGCAGGCCGAGAAGACCGCGCGCGACCAGGTGGACGAAGGTCAGGCGGAAGAGGAGTCGTCCGGCACGTAGCCTGCCGGCTTGTCGGCACCGCCGCCGAACAGGAACTTCTCCATCTCCGCTTCCAGGAAGGCGCGGTGCTTCGGGTCCAGCGGCGAGAGCCGGTTCTCGTTGATCAGCATGGTCTGGTGCGCCAGCCACGCCGCCCAGCCGGCCTTGCCGATGCTGGCGAACACGCGTCTGCCCAGCTCGCCCGGCCAAGGCACGAAGTCCAGGCCCTCGGTGTCCCGGTTTTCGTACTGGCAGTGCACGGTGCGCGTCATGTCGGTGGCTCCTCGTCGTCGGGGCGGAGCTGCGCTTCGAGCAGCGTCCTGATCGGGGCCGGGATGCCGAGCGCGGCGAGGTCGCCGCGGGCCACCCAGCGGATGTCCTGATTGTCGCCCACGGCGTCGCGCGGTGCGACTTCGCGCCAGCGCAGCGGCAGCAGGGTGAGCCGGTAGTGGGTGAAGCCGTGGGCGATCGCGTCCAGCGGCTCGCCGTGGTCGTAGTCGCCGGCGAGGTGCGCTTCGAACCATTCGCGCGCCGCCTCATGGGTTGCGGCCTCGGGCAGCGACCACAGCGTGGCCCACACGCCGCTGGGCGGGCGCCGCTGCAGCAGCACGCGTCCGTGCGCGTCGCGCAGCAACAGTACGTGCGCGCTGCGCTCGGGCAGCGGCTTGCCGGGCTTGGGGGTAGGCAGTTCGGTGACGCGACCGGTTGCCAGCGCGGCGCAACCGGACTGCAGCGGGCACAGCACGCAGGCCGGGTCGTGGCGCGTGCACAGGGTGGCGCCGAAATCCATCTGCGCCTGGGTGTAGTCGGCGAGCCGCTGCGCTGGCAGGTGCGAGCGGGCGATCTCCCACAGGGCCTTTTCGACTTTCGGCTGCCCGGGCCAGCCGGCGACGCCGTGGTAGCGGCACAGCACGCGCTTGACGTTGCCGTCGAGGATCGGGAAACGGTCGCCCCAGGCCTGCGCCAGGATCGCGCCGGCGGTGCTGCGGCCGATGCCTGGCAGCGCGACCAGTGCGTCGAAGTCGCGCGGCAGTTCGCCGCCGTGGCGTTCGACGCAGGCGCGCGCGGCGGCGTGCAGGTTGCGCGCACGGGCGTAGTAGCCCAGTCCCGACCAAAGGGCGAGCACGTCGTCGGGCGGCGCGGCGGCCAGCGACGCCACGTCCGGCAGCGCGGCGACGAAGCGCTCGAAGTAGGGCACCACCACCCGCACCTGGGTCTGCTGCAGCATGATTTCCGACAGCCACACGCGGTACGGCGTGCGCGGATGCTGCCAGGGCAGGTCGTGGCGGCCGGAGACGTCGAACCAGTCGAGCAGGCGGGCGGCGAAGCCGTCGCTGGCAGGGCCTGCGCTCATGGCGGCGCGTCCGTTGTCGGCACGTCTTCGATTTCGACTTCGACGCCTTCGAGATGCGCGCCAGAGATATCCAGCGCCGGCGTCGAAAACCGTCCCGACAGCGGTGGAACCGGCGAACCGGCGGCGCCGTTCGCCATCCACGCCGTGATGTCCGGCAGTCGGAAGCGCGCGTCGAAGTCGGTGCGCTCGCGCTGCACGTGCAGCTGTGCGATGTCGGCCAGGTTGCCGCGGCCGAGGTAGCGCAGCGCGAACGGCAGCGGCGCGTCGGAGTCGCCGATCGGCGGCGGCAGCGCGGGCCAGGCGTCGGGCCAGTCGGCCATGCGTCCATCGAGTTCGAGCAGCAGGCGACGGCCCCACGCGAGCGCGCCGTGGGCATCGAGCTGCGGCACCAGGCCTTCGCCGCGCAGCGCGACGAAGGCCGGCGCCAGCGCGAGCGTGCCGCCGCGCAGTAGCATCGGCGAGGTCAGGGCGAACGCGAAGGGCAGGCGTGTGTCGCCGGATTCGTAGCGGCCTGCGAGGCTGGCGCGCAGGCGCGTGCTGCGGATGCCGTCGTCGCCGGAGCGCAGCGGCGCGGCGGACAGTCGCAGCCGTGCCGGCAGCGTCCAGTCGCCGGAGGACGCGGTGACCGGCCCGATGATCGCGATCCCGGATTCCATCGCCGGCCGCGTCATCGCCGCGGCGAGGTTGAAGTGCAGCGCGAAATCGCCGGCGCCGAAGCGTCCGGATGCGCGGCCGTCGACGCGCTGGTCCGCGTACAGGCGCGGCAGCGACAGCGCGAGGTCGTCGACGCGCCAGCCGTCGCCGTCGATGCGGCCGTCGCTGACGACCAGCCCGTCGCTGATCGCGGGGATGCGGGATTCACCCGGCGAGCGCGAGGCAAGCCAGTGCTGCAGCGCGGGCAGGTCGAGCACCGGTGCGTCGATTTCAATGCGGGTGATGTCGAGCACGGCGCCGCGGCTGCGCACCGTCGACCAGGGCACCGAGACGTGCACGCGTCGTGCGCGCAGCAGTGGCGTGGCGGCGCCGGGCTCGCGTGCGACCACGTCGCGAACGGTCAGTCGCGGCGTGCCGCGCAGGCCGTATTCGGCGCCGCCGCCGGCGGTGATCTCCAGCCCGAGGGCGTCTCCGAGCGCGCCGAGGACGAAGCTCGCCACGCGCTGCGGCTGCAGCAGCAGGTGCAGGACCAGCGCGAGCAGCAACAGCAGCGCGACGGCGGATGCGAGCAGCCGCGTGGTGCGCCTACGCATCGTTCCGGCGCCCCAAAACCACGCCCTGTAGGAGCGGCTTCAGCCGCGAGCTTTTGATTTCGTCGGAATCGCCGGCAAAAAGCTCGCGGCTGAAGCCGCTCCTACAGGGGAACGGGAACGGCGTGCGCTGCGGCAATGCCGCGCTAGCCGCGCCCGAGTTCATCGGGCAGCAGTGCCTCGACGAAGGCCTCGGCGTCGAACACGCGCAGGTCCTCGGGCCGTTCGCCGATGCCGGCGTAGCGGATCGGGATGCCGAACTCGCGCGCCAGCGCGAACACCACGCCGCCCTTGGCGCTGCCGTCGAGCTTGGTGACGACCAGGCCGGTGACGTTCACCGCCGCGTGGAACTGGCGCAGCTGCGACAGCGCGTTCTGTCCGGTGGTGCCGTCGATCACCATCAGCACCTCGTGCGGCGCGGCGGGGTCGATCTTGCCCAGCACGCGGCGGATCTTGCCCAGCTCGGCCATCAGCCCCTGCTGGGTGTGCAGGCGGCCGGCGGTGTCGGCGATGAGGACATCGGTGCCGCGCGCCTTCGCCGCCTGCAGCGCGTCGAAGGCAACCGAAGCGGCATCGGCGTTCTGGCCCTGTGCGACCACGGCCACGCCGTTGCGTTCGCCCCAGGCCTGCAGCTGCGCCACGGCGGCGGCGCGGAAGGTGTCGCCGGCGGCCAGCATCAGGCCGTGGCCTTCATCCTTGTAGCGCTTGGCGAGCTTGCCGATGGTGGTGGTCTTGCCGACGCCGTTGACGCCGACGGTGAGGATCACGAAGGGCCTGGCGGCCGCGTCGATGGCCAGCGGCTGCGACACCGGCTGCAGCAGCGCGACCAGTTCGGCGCGCAGCGCGGCCAGCAGCGCCGCGGCGTCGGCGAACTCGCGCGCCTTCATCCGCTTGCGCAGCTGTTCGACCAGTTCGGTGGTGGCGGTGACGCCGACGTCGGCGGTGATCAGCGCGGTCTCGACCTCGTCGAGCAGGTCGTCGTCGAGCCTGGGGTTGCGCGAGAACAGGCCGCCCAGCCCGCGTGCGAAGCCGGTGCCGCGCAGGCGTTCGCGCCAGCCCGGCTTGCCGGGGGCGGCCGCGGGGTTTTCGCGGGTCGCGGAAGAAGGAAGTGCGGGCTCCGGCTCCGTTACGGGAGCCGGGGCCGGGGCAAGGGCCGGTGGCGGAGCAGGCGGCGGCACGGCAACCGCTGGCGCCGCGGCCTCGACGACAGCGGCGGCAAGCGTAGCTTCGGTTGCCCCGTCGCGGTCGTGTGGTGGCGTTTCCGGCGGAGCGGCGGCTTCAGCGGCCTCGTCTTCGCGCGCAGGCGCGGTTCGCGCGGGAGCAGCTTCGGGAATGCCGGGCGCCTTCGGGAATGCCGCGGCCAGCGCCTCGATGTCGAGGCCGCCCTTGCGTGTTTCGCCGCTGCCGGCTGCCGCATCCTTGTCCTTCTTGCGGCGGAAGAAACTGGCCATTCGTCGCCAACGTGGTGGGGGAGTGGTGTTGTCCGCGCAGGCGCGGAAAATGGCTGATCATGGTAGCACCGCACCCCGGCCCGACTGGATGAAACGACCCGGCACGAAACCCACGCCGCGCGGCCGCGAAGGCAGCGTGCGCATCATCGGCGGACGCTGGCGCGGCAGCCGCCTGCCGGTGCCCGACGCGCCCGGGCTGCGGCCCACGTCCGACCGTGCGCGGGAAACACTGTTCAACTGGCTGCAGCCGGTGCTGCCCGGGGCGCGGGTGTTGGACCTGTTCGCCGGCAGCGGCGCGCTCGGGCTGGAGGCGCTGTCGCGAGGCGCCCGCGAGGCGCTGCTGGTCGAACGCGACCCGCGGCTGGCCGAGTCGTTGCGGGCCACGGTCGAACGCCTGCATGCCGGCGACCAGGCCACGGTGGCGCGTGCCGACGTGCTGGCGCTGCTGCGCGCGCCGTTGCAGGGGCGCTTCGACGTGGTGTTCCTCGACCCGCCCTTCGAACACGACCTCTGGGCGGCGGCGCTCGCCGCGCTGCCGCCCTGGCTGGCCGACGACGCCTGGCTGTACCTGGAATCGCCGCCCGGCAGCGCCGTCGAACCGGGCCCGGGCTGGCGCCTGCATCGCGAAGGCCGCAGCCGTGACGCACGGCACGCCCTGTACCGTCTGGCCGGCGGGGGCGCTGCTACACTTGGCCCGGACTCCGACGACAGCGCGACGAGCACACCATGAGCGTGGCCCGCAGCCGCACAGCGGTCTATCCCGGTACCTTCGATCCGATCACCAGCGGCCATGTCGACCTGGTCGATCGCGCCGCGCCGCTGTTCGAGCGACTGATCGTCGGCGTGGCCGAAAGCCCGGCCAAGCGCCCGGCGCTGCCGCTGCAGCTGCGGGTGGACTTGGCGCGCGAGGCACTGGCGCACCACGCCCACGTCGAGGTGCGCGGCTTCGACTCGCTGCTGGCGCACTTCGTGAAGGAAGTCGGCGGCGGCATCCTGCTGCGCGGCCTGCGCGCGGTGTCGGACTTCGAATACGAATTCCAGCTGGCGAGCATGAACCGCCACCTGATCCCGGAGGTCGAGACGCTGTTCCTGACCCCGGCCGAGCAGTACGGCTTCATTTCGTCCTCGCTGGTGCGCGAGATCTCGCGCCTGGGTGGAGACGTCACCGGTTTCGTGCCGCCGGCCGTGGCACGGGCGCTGCAGGCCGAATGGCAGCGGAGCAAGGCTTGAGCCACACCCTTCAACCACCCGCACAGGGGAGCAACATGAAAATCTTCGCAAGCAACATCATGACCCGCCGATCGCTGCAGATGCTCCTGGTCGCCTGCCTCGTGCTGCCGTTCGCGGCGTGCAAGAAGGAGGAGGCGCCCAAGCAGGCCGCCGCTGCGCCTGTCGCGGTCCCGACCACCGATGACACCGTCGCCTGGCGGCCGTACGTGTCGGACGTGGTGATGCGCAACATGGGCGCCATCTCCAACCAGCCCTACGTGTACCTGCTGCCGTCGCAGAGCGAGGGCGACTTCGAGGGCAGCTACGAGCGCATGCTCGAGAAGGCCAAGACCGACGTCGCCCGCGGCATCATCAGCGGCAACATGCTGGCCTACGCCTCGCCGGAGTCGGCGAAGATGGCCGACATCGTGATCGAATCGTTCAAGGACGTGCCGCCGGGCACCATGGACGGCGTGCGCGTGCTGTTTATCGGCGACGCCGCCGACGGCCAGCGCGTCAAGGACGCGGTCACGCCGGCCGGCGTCGACTACGTGTTCGTCGAGGCCAAGTGAACCACCCCGCGGGGCGGCGCGAAGCCGCCCCGCGCGGGAGCCGGCGCCACGGCATCCCGGGCTCCCGCCAATCCCGCCATGTCCCTGAAGATCAACGAGCTCTGCGTCAACTGTGATGTCTGCGAACCGGCATGTCCGAACCAGGCGATCTCGCAGGGCGAAACCATCTACGTGATCGACCCGGCGCGCTGCACCGAATGCGTCGGCCATTTCGACGAACCGCAGTGCGTCGTGGTCTGCCCGGTCGAGTGCATCGACCCCGATCCCGACCACGATGAAAGCCGCGAAAGCCTGCTCGCCAAGCTGCACCGCCTGCAGCAGGCCGACGCCGGAAACCCCGCCGACACCCTTGCCGCGACGGAAACGCGACCAGCGATGCCGGATCCCGAAGAACACAAGCCGCACCCGTGACGCCAGGAACGACGGCACGGCCCCTGCGAAGCGCAGCGAGGGAGTTTGCATGAAACCGATCGGCCACCTGTTGCTCATTTCGATCCTGGCGTTCGCGCCGGCCATGGCCGCCGAGCGCGCCGATGCGCCGGCCGACCATCCGCCGGGCGTTGCCGTGGCTTCCGCGCACGAGCTGGCCACCGAGGCCGGCCTGCAGGTCCTGCGCGAAGGCGGCAACGCCTTCGACGCCGCGGTGGCGGTGTCGTCGACGCTGTCGGTGGTCGAGCCGATCAGCTCGGGCCTGGGCGGCGGCGGCTTCTTCCTGCTGCACGACGCGAAGACCGGCAAGGACGTGTTCGTCGACGCGCGCGAGACCGCGCCCGCTGCCGCCACCGAGGCGGCCTACCTGCTGGAGAACGGCGAGTTCAACCGCGACCGCGCGATGAACGGGCCGTGGTCGGCCGGCATCCCCGGCCTGCCGGCGGCACTGGTGCACCTGTCCGAGCAGTACGGCAAGCTGCCGCTGGAGCAGTCGCTGGCGCCGGCGATCCGCATCGCGAAGGAAGGCTTCCCGGTCTACGGGCGCATGGCCCGCGGCTACGCGGCAAAGGGCAAGGTGATGGCGCGCTATCCCGGCACCCGCGCGGTGTACGAGCCCGGCGGCAAGCCGATCGCCGAGGGCGACACCTTCCGCCAGCCGGACCTGGCGCACACGCTGGAACTGCTGGCGCAGAAGGGCCATGACGGCTTCTACCGCGGCGAGACCGCGCAGAAACTGATCAAGGGCGTCAACGACGAGGGCGGTGAGTGGACCGCCGACGAGCTGGCCGGCTACCAGGTCCGCGAGCGCGCGCCGATCGTGTTCGACTACCACGACTGGAAGATCACCACCGCGCCGCCGCCGTCCTCGGGCGGGATCGCGCTGGCGGAGATGCTGCAGATCCTCGAGCCCTGGGACCTGCCCAAGCTCGACCAGGCGCACCGCGTGCACCTGGTGGTCGAGGCGATGCGCCGCGCGTATCGCGACCGCACCTTCTACCTGGGCGACCCGGACTTCGTGAAGATCCCGCAGCGCACCCTGACCAGCGCCGACTACGCCGCCGGCCTGCGCGCGACGATCAACCCGGACAAGGCGACGCCCAGCGACATGCTGTCCGGCCAGCAGACGCCGCTGGAGGACGACGAGACCACGCACTTCTCGATCATCGACGCCGACGGCAACCGCGTCGCCGCCACGCAGACGGTGAACCTGCTGTTCGGCTCGGGCCTGATCCCGCCGGGCACCGGCGTGCTGCTCAACGACGAGATGGACGATTTCGCGCTCAAGCCCGGCACGCCCAACGCCTTCGGCGTGATGGGCTACGACGCCAACGCGCCCAAGCCGGGCAAGCGCATGCTCAGCTCGATGACGCCGACGTTCATGGAGTCCGCCGACAAGGTCGCCGTGCTCGGCACGCCGGGCGGCACCCGCATCATCACCATGGTGCTGCTGGGCATCATGGGCTACGACGACGGGCTGTCCGCGCAGGACGTCGCCGCGCTGCCGCGCTACCACCACCAGTGGATGCCGGACGTGGTCGAGGCCGAGCCGGGCACGTTCGCGCCGGACACGGTCGTCGCGCTGCGCAAGATGGGCCACACGATCGAGATGCCCGAGGACGAACCCGGCGACGGCGGCCGTTCCAGCCACGTCTGGGGCAACCTGCAGACGGTGGAGTGGGACCGCGCGACGGACAAGCTCTCGGGCGGTACCGATCCGCGCAATCCGGTGGGCGCGGCAAAGGTGGAGCTTTCGTCGCCGTAGCGGCGCACTTGCCAGCTTTTCCCGGAGCGCGGCGGCGGTTCGAACGCCGCCGCGTTACCATGCCGGCATGCGATCCAAGGACGCGACGGCGATGAAACTCTGGTCGATCCCCGGCAACAGCCAGCAGCTCGATGGCGGCGCGATGTTCGGCAACGCGCCGCGCGCGATGTGGGCGAAATGGATGGCGCCCGACGAGGCCAACCGCATCCCGCTGGCCTGCCGCGCGCTGCTGGCCAGCCCGCTGGCTGGCAAGACGGTGCTGTTCGAGACCGGCATCGGCGCGTTCTTCGAACCGAAGCTGCGCGACCGCTACGGCGTGGTCGAGGACCGCCACGTACTGCTCGACTCGCTGCGCGCGGCCGGGTTCGAGCACGAGGACATCGACGTCATCGTGCTCTCGCACCTGCATTTCGACCACGCCGGCGGCCTGCTGGCGCCGTGGGCGGAAGGGCGCGCGCCGGAACTGCTGTTCCCGAACGCGACCTTCCTGGTCGGAGCCGAGCAGTGGCAGCGCGCGCGACATCCGCATCCGCGCGATCGCGCCAGCTACATCCCCGAACTGCCGCAGCTGCTCGAGGACAGCGGGCGGCTGGAGATCGTCGAGGGCGAGCGTTCGGCCACGCTCGGCGACACGGTGCGCTTCCACTACAGCGACGGCCACACGCCGGGACTGATGCTGGCCGAGATCGTCGGTCCGGAGCGCGTCGACGGGCAGGCGCACGGCGGCGTGGTGTTCTGCGCCGATCTCGTGCCCGGCAAGCCATGGGTGCACGTGCCCATCACCATGGGCTACGACCGCAACCCCGAACTGCTGATCGACGAGAAGCGCGCGTTCCTGGAAGACAAGGTCGCGCGCAACGTGCACCTGTTCTTCACCCACGACCCGGAGATCGCGCTGGCGCAGCCGGTGCGCGACGAGCGCGGCCGCTTCGGCACGGCGCACGAAGCGGCGCAGCTGCAGGCGAGGGCGCTGGGCTGATGCGCCCGGGCAGCGCTGGCGTGCCCGCGCGTGGATGTGGCGGCATCGCGGCCGTTGTCCGGCGCGGTACGTTCGCGCTGGCGGCAGTGCTGGCCTTCGCCGGTGCCACCTTGCCCGCGTTTGCCGCGCAGGCGCAGGACGGCGCAGGGCCGCGCGGCGAACCGCAGTCGAAGTCCCTGCGTGATCCCGACTTCGGCGTCACCACCCGCCACCCCGGCCTGCAGCGGCACGTGGAGATGTACCAGTGGACCCGCGACGGCGCCGGCTACGCGCTGGAATGGCGCGGCGCGCGCGTGGATTCGTCCGGCTTCGCGCCGGGCCATGCGAACCCGCGCGACATCCCGCTGCGCGAGCGCGAGTGGCGTGCGGACGTCACGCTCGACGGCAAGCCGGTGGCGCGCGACGTAGTTGATGCGCTCGGCCACTGGCAGCCGTTCCGGCCCAACTTCTCCGCGCTGCCGGGCAATATGGCGGCCACCTTCCAGCCCGAAGGCGACGGCCTGGGCAGCGCCGAGAACCCGCTGGAGCCGCAGGTCGGCGACCTGCGCATCACCTGGCGCGCACTCGTGCTGCCCCCGCTCGCCGACCGCCTGCTGCTGCGCGACGGCGCATGGGCGCTGCGCGAGCCGGTGGAAACACCTCCGGCCGTCGATGCGGCCACCGCGACGCCTGCGCCGGACGACACCGGCCGCGACCGGCCGCGCTGGCCATTCGTGGTCGTACCGATCCTGGTCGTGCTGGTGGGACTGGCCATAGCGATGCGCCGCCGCCGCGGCCAACGGGCATAGCGCCAGCGACCCTGCCTGCGGGCAGCGGGGCGGATCGGTCAGTCGTTGTCCTGTCCGATGACCGACAGCAGCCTGTCGATCGTGGCGGCTGCATAGGAGGTGCCGTGTGGAGTGCCAGCCTTGGGCGGCGGGGCGCCTGCCGGCCTCAATTCCGGCGTCAGGCCACTGTCGCTGGTGTAGATCGGGGCATCGACGGTGAAGTCAGGGGTGTCGGGAAGCGAGCCGAACGCGTCGCGGTAGAGAAGGACGGCGTCCAGCAGCACCAGGTCCTTTCCCGGATGCATGCCGTCCATGTAGAACCATGCGAACCCCGGCTCGGCGGCGCGCAGGCGCTGCAACTGCCCGGAGACTTCGATGTACGGGATGCCGGCATCGTTTGCCGCGGAAGCTTCCGCCTCAACCAGTCTGCGGGACGGGGCGGGAAGGGACTGGTAGGTTCCCAGCAGCACGGCGCGCGCGCCCTTCTTCCGGGCGAGGTCCGCCAGGGACTTGACCGCCTCGCGGGAGCGGATGCACGAGTCCGGACCGAATGCGCACATCAAGTCCCCGCCACGCTCCTGCAGGACCACCGTGGTGTAGGCATGTTTCGACAGCGCGCGTGCAACGGACCCGTCAGCCACGCGTTCTTCGAGCGTCGCGCCGCCCTTGACGATCATGTCGCTGTGGACGGCGTGGCCGCTTGCCGCTGCCAGCGCGGAGAAGACCGCCGGCAGGTTCCCGACGTAGACAAGGCTGTTGCCCACGAACAACACGCGGTCCGGGCGATCTGCCGGCGGCGCGGCACGGCACGCGCATAGAAGGACGATCGACAGGAAGGTGATCGCAAGCGTTCGCATGCGTGCTGGCCGGATCAGACCCGCGTGCCGAAGATCTTGTCGCCGGCGTCGCCCAACCCAGGCAGGATGTAGCCCTTCTCGTTGAGCCTTTCGTCGATCGAGGCGGTGTAGACCTCGACGTCCGGGTGCACGGCTTCCAGCGCCTTCAGGCCCTCCGGCGCGGCGACCAGGAACAGGCCCTTGATGCGCGGTGCACCCGCGGCCTTGAGCATGTCGACGGTGGCGATCAGGGTGCCGCCGGTGGCGAGCATCGGGTCGAGGATCAGGGCGGTGCGGTCGGCCATGTCGCCGACCAGGTTCTCGTAGTAGGGTATCGCCTGCAGCGAGGCCTCGTCGCGCTTGATGCCGACCACGCTGACCTTGGCGGCGGGGATCAGCTCCAGCACGCCCGGCAGCATGCCGATGCCGGCGCGCAGGATCGGCACCAGGGTGATCTTGCGGCCCTTGATCCGGCGCACGCACACCGGCCCGGCCCAGCCTTCTACCTCGGCGTCCTCGGTTTCCAGGTCCGACGTGGCCTCGTAGGTCAGCAGCGTGGCGACTTCCGCCGACAGTTCGCGGAAGGTCTTGGTACTGTTGTCGGCGCGGCGCATCAGGCCGAGCTTGTGCTGCACCAGCGGGTGGCGGACTTCGACTATTTTCATGCGGCGAAGTCTAGCGTGGCGGCGCGTGTCGCGCGCGCCCACAGGGCCGTGCTTCATTGGGATGCAGGAGCGGCTTCAGCCGCGAGTTCTTTCGTTCCTGCGTGCCACATGCAAAAGCTCGCGGCTGAAGCCGCTCCTGCAGAATCGGGAGACGGGAAAGGCCGGGTTGCCCCGGCCTTTCCCGGTTCCGCGATCTTGCCGTGCGGTCAGGCCGCGTCGGCCTGCTTCTGCCGCGGGCCTTCCAGCAGGGCGCGCTTGACCATCGACACGATCAGTTCGATCTCGTTCTCGTCGGCCTCGAAGCGCGGGGTGAAGCGCAGCGAGTTCTCGCCGCCGTGGATCACGCCCAGGCCCTGTTCGCGCAGCCATTCCTCGCTGGAACCGGCGCCGTAGCCCTTGAAGGCCGGGTCGAGTTCGCACGAGAACAGCAGGCCGGTGCCCTGGACCTTGGTGATCAGGCCGCCGAGTTCGTCCTTGAGCTTCTCCAGCGAGGCGATCGCCTGCTCGCCGCGCTTGCGGATGTTCTCGCGCAGTTCCGGCGTGAGCGCGCCCAGCACCACGCAGGCCACGTCCAGCGCGCGCGGGTTGCCGGTCATGGTGTTGCCGTAGGTGCCGCGCCTGTAGATGCCGGCGGCGCGCTCGTTCACCGCGAGCACCGACAGCGGGTACTGGCCGGCGTTGAGCGCCTTCGAGTACGTCTCCATGTCCGGCGCTTCCTGGCCTTCGAAGCCGGGATAGTCGACGACCGACAGCGTGCCGGTCGCGCGCAGGCCGGCCTGGATCGAGTCGACCAGCAGCAGCGAGCCGTGCGCCTTGGTCAACTCGCGCGCGGCGGCGTAGAAGTCCACCGGCACCGCGCGGCCCGGGTCGCCTTCGCCCATCACCGGCTCCAGGAACATCGCCTCGATGAACCAGCCGTTGGACTCGGCGTCGGCGAAGACCTGCTTGAGCGCGTCGATGTCGTAGGGCTCGATCGCGATCACGCTGTCCTCGCCGCGGTAGCTGGCGAGGAAGTTCATGTAGGTCTTGCGGGTGGAATCCGAATACAGCGCCGGGCGGTCGGTGCGGCCGTGGAAGCTGCCCTTGACCACCAGCCGCTTGACCTTGCGGCCGGCGTACCTGGCGCCGTCGTCGGTCATGGCCTTGGTGTTGGTGTCGGCGATGCGCGCGGCCAGCGAGACCGACTCGGAGCCGGAGTTGAGGCACATGAAGGCGGAGTAGGGGCATTTGCCGCCGCGGCTGTGGCCGATTTCCTTGCGCAGCGCGCGCTCGGCGCGCAGCTGCGACAGGCTCGGGGTCATGATGTTGGCCATCGCCTGGGGCTTGGCCATCGCGTCGATGATCGCCTGCGGCGCGTGGCCGAAGCCGAGCATGCCGTAGCCGCCGGTGTCGTACAGCACGGCGCCGTTGAGGGTCACGATCCACGGCCCGCGCGCGGCCAGCGCGATGTAGGGGTTCACGCCGTCCTGCGGGTAGAAGTTGACGAAGCCGGCCTGCACCGCCTGGACCTGGGCGTCCTCGTCGAGGTCGAGCAGGTCGGTGAGGTCGCCCTTGATGCGCGCGTATTCGGCCACGGCGGCATCGACGGCGGCTTCGAGTTCGGGATGGGTGGCGGCGAACTTCGCCAGCGTCGCGTCGTCCAGGCCGGTGGTGCGGCGCTTGCCCTTGTGGGCGCGGAGCGGGGCGAGCCTGTCGGCGAGCGGGTTGGTCTGCGACATATGCGGATCCTCCGTTGCGGGGTGGGGCCGGTGCCGCACGGGCGATGGCCAGCCCTCTATTATCGGCATCTGTTCGTCGGTTAACAGGTGCGATCTGCGCAGAATTCATGTAGATTTCGTCGAATCGACGAACCGGGAGGGTGCCATGCGGCTGACCGACGCCGACGAGGCCCTGCTGTCGCTGCTGCGCGAGAACGCCCGCACGTCCACCGCCCAGATCGCGCGCCGCCTGCAGCTTTCGCGCACCACCGTGCAGAGCCGGATCGAGCGCCTGGAGCGGCGCGGCGTGATCGCCGGCTACACCGTCCGCGTCGGCGACGACTTCGAGCGCGAGCAGGTACGCGCGCTGATCATGATCACCGTGTATCCCAAGCAGATGCCCGCCGTGGTCGAGGAACTGCAGCGCATGCCCGAGGTGCGCAGCCTGCAGTCGGTGAGCGGCATCTGGGACCTGGCCGCGGTGGGAATGGTGCCGACGATCGGCGACATGGACGCGCTCACCGACCGGATCGGCGCGCTGGACGGCGTCGAGCGCACCACCTCGTCGCTGGTGCTGTCGACCAAGTTTGAGCGCTGACCGGGAGTCCCTGTGGACCTTTGCAGGCTTTATGGGAGCGGCCATGGCCGCGATCCGGGCCGGGTCCGGCATCCAGGGCAATCGCGGCCATGGCCGCTCCCACAAGGGATCCCACAACGGGAATGCTCCATGCCGCGCCGCTTACAATGCGCGCCCACGCAGCGCCATGCCCGCCTTGAAGAAATCCGACTTCCACTACGACCTGCCCGCCGAGCTGATCGCGCAGGCGCCGCTGCCCGAGCGCTCGGCCAGCCGCCTGCTGGTGGTGCCGCCGGGCGAGTGCGCCTTCGACGACCGCCACGTGCGCGACCTGCCCGGGCTGCTGCGCGAGGGCGACCTGCTGGTGTTCAACGACACCCGGGTGATCCCGGCGCGGCTGTTCGGCCACAAGGCCGGCAGCGGCGGACGGGTGGAGATCCTGATCGAGCGCCTGCTGCCCGGCAACGAAGCGCGGGTGCAGGTGGGCGCGAGCAAGCCGCTCAAGCCCGGGGGGCGGATCGAACTCGACGCCGGCGGCGAGGCCGAGGTGCTCGGCCGCGAGGGCGAGTTCTACCACCTGCGGTTCGAAGTCGGCGACGCGCTGGAAGCCTGGCTGCTGCGCGCCGGCCGCCTGCCGCTGCCGCCCTACATCCGCCGCGAGCCCGGCGCCGACGACGACGAGCGCTACCAGACCGTGTTCGCGCGCAGGATCGGCGCCGTGGCCGCGCCGACCGCGGGCCTGCACTTCGACGACGCCCTGCTCGACGCGCTGCGCGAACGCGGCGTGCAGTTCGGCCACGTCACCCTGCACGTGGGCGCCGGCACCTTCCAGCCGGTGCGCGTGGACGACATTGCCCGGCACCAGATGCACAGCGAATGGCTCAACGTCGGCGCCGAACTGGTCGAGCAGGTGCGGCGCACGCGCGCTGCCGGTGGCCGCGTGATCGCGGTGGGTACGACGGTGGTGCGTGCGCTGGAGAGTGCCTGGCGTAAAAGCGGGGCGCTGGCCGACGGCGAGCTGCAGCCGTTCGCCGGCGAGACCCGGATCTTCATCTTCCCCGGCTACCGCGTCCGCTCGGTGGATGCGCTGCTGACCAACTTCCACCTGCCCGAGTCGACGCTGTTGATGCTGGTGTCGGCGTTCGCGGGCAAGGCGCGGATCTTCGCCGCCTACGAACACGCGGTGCGCGAGCGCTACCGGTTCTTCTCCTACGGCGACGCGATGCTGCTGTGGCCGGAGCATGCCGGATGAGCGCTCTCGACCGTCATTCCCGCGAACGCGGGAATCCAGTGGTTTTCCTTCCCGGCACGCGGGAGATCGCGGCTCGAAAGACGCCGGGCTCCCGCCTTCGCGGGAATGACGGCGATGGAGAGTCGACGTGAGCCGCATGTCCTTCGAGCTGCTCGGCACCGACGGCGCCGCCCGCCGCGGCCGGCTCGCGTTCCCGCGCGGCACCGTCGAGACGCCGGCCTTCATGCCGGTGGGGACCTACGGCACGGTCAAGGGCATGCTGCCCGCGCAGGTGCGCGACCTCGGCGCGCAGATCATCCTCGGCAACACCTTCCACCTGTTCCTGCGGCCCGGGCTGGAGGTGATCGAAGCGCACGGCGGCCTGCACGGTTTCGCGCGCTGGGACGGCCCGATCCTCACCGACTCGGGCGGCTTCCAGGTGTTCTCGCTGGCGCATCGCCGCAAGATCACCGAGCAGGGCGTGACCTTCGCCGCGCCCACCGACGGCCGCCGCGTCTTCCTCGGCCCCGAGGAGTCGATGCGCATCCAGAAGGTACTGGGCAGCGACATCGTGATGATCTTCGACGAGTGCCCGCCGGTGCACGTCGACGGCAAGCCGGTGGACCCGCGCGTGATCGAACGCTCGATGGAGCTGTCGCTGCGCTGGGCCGAACGCTCGAAGAAGGCGCACGAAGGCAACGACGCGGCGCTGTTCGGCATCGTCCAGGGCGGCGTGCACCGCGACCTGCGCACGCGCTCGGCCGAGGGGCTGAAGGCGATCGGCTTCGACGGCTACGCGGTCGGCGGCCTGGCGGTGGGCGAGACCGAGGCCGAGCGCAACGCGATGCTGGAGCACACCTGCCCGCAGCTGCCCGGGGACCGCCCGCGCTACCTGATGGGCGTGGGCCGGCCGGAGGACTTGGTCGAGGCGGTGGCGCGCGGCGTGGACATGTTCGACTGCGTGATGCCCACCCGCAACGCGCGCAACGGGCATTACTTCACCTCCACCGGCACGCTGCGCATCCGCAATGCGAAGTTCGAGCGCGACACGCGGCCGATCGAGGAAGGCTGCGGCTGCCCGGCCTGCACCGGCGGCTTCAGCCGCGCCTACCTGCGCCACCTGGACCGCTGCAACGAGATGCTGGGCCCGATCCTCGGCACCCTGCACAACCTTTGGTACTACCAGTCGCTGATGGTCGGCATGCGCGCGGCGATCGAGGAAGGCCGCTTCGCCGCCTTCCGCGACGCGTTCCACGCCGCGCGCCGGCCGGCCGGCGGCTGAGGCCCCGCCCGCTGTAGCGGGTAGCGGCCACGGCCGCGATCGCCTTGCCCGCCAGGACCCGGTGCGGCAAGGCATGCTCCATGACCGGCCGGATGCGCCCCCAGCGGAACCTTCTCCGGCGCGCGGAGTCCATTGCTGCCCCGGTGCCACCTGCGGCCGGGCATGGCCGGAATCGCGGCCCGGGGAGCCGCCGCGCGGCTTCGCGGCCGCCGCCGTGGCATAATTCCCCGCTATTTTGCCCGTGGAACCCCAGATGAACGTGTTCAATCCGCTCGACCTGCTGATCTCCCCCGCATACGCCCAGGCCGGGCAAGCGCCCCAGGGCGGTGGCCTGAGTTTCCTGATCATGCCGATCGTGCTGATCGCGGTGATGTACTTCCTGATGATCCGCCCGCAGATGAAGCGCGCCAAGGAACACCGCGCCATGCTCGACAAGCTCGGCAACGGCGACGAGGTCATCACCAACGGCGGCATGGCCGGTGTGGTGCGCGAGATCGGCGACAGCTTCATCACCGTCGAGATCGCCGACAACGTGCGCGTGCGCGTGCAGAAGGCCGCCATCGGCAACGTGCTGCCCAAGGGCACGCTCAAGTCCGCCTGATCCACCCTCCACCGGGCGCGGCGCCAGCCGTGCCCGGCACTGACCGCAACGTCGCGCCGAAGGCCCCCGGGGCCGGACCGCGCGATGCCCTGGAAACGCACTGATGCTTGAATTCCCGCGCTGGAAGTACGTCGTCATCCTGATCGTGGTGCTGGTGAGCACGCTGTACGCGCTGCCCAACATCTATCCGCAGGATCCCTCCGTCCAGATCACCGCCAACCGCGGCGGCAGCATCGACGACGCGTTGCGGCAGAAGGTCGAGAAGACCCTGGCCGACGCCGGCATCGCGAACAAGTCGGTCGAAATCGAGGACGGCAACATGCTGGTCCGCCTGCCGGGCCTGGACGAACAGACCCGCGCATCCGACACCCTGCGGCCGGCGCTGGGCGACGACTACGTGGTGGCGCTCAACCTGGCATCGACGGTGCCTTCCTGGCTGGAGGCACTGCGCGCACGGCCGATGCTGCTCGGCCTCGACCTGCAGGGCGGCGTGCACTTCCTGCTCCAGGTCGACCAGAAGGCGGCGCTGGAAAAGCGCTTCGAGGCCTACGCCGAGGACATCCGCGTGGCCCTGCGCGACGGCCGCGTGGGCTACGAGTCGGTCGAACGCGTCGGCAGCGGCGGCACCATCGTCGCCACCCTGGGAGAAGGCGTCGACGCCGCCACCGCGCGCGACGCGATCGCCAAGGCGCTGCCGACGATGCAGCTCTCCTCTGAAGGCAACAAGGTCACCGCCCGCGTGCCCGAGGCGGAGGTCAACGAGATCGTCTCCAACGCGATCGAGCAGAACGTCGGCACCCTGCGCAACCGCATCAACGAACTCGGCGTGGCCGAGCCGATCATCCAGCGCCAGGGCGCCAGCAACGTCGTGGTCGAGCTGCCGGGCGTGCAGGACACCGCCCAGGCCAAGCGCATCATCGGCGCGACCGCCACGCTGGAATACCGCGGCGTGGTCGACGGCAACCCCTACGACGCCGTCGCTAGCGGCAACGTGCCGCCGGACGCGCGCGTGTACTACCGCAAGGACCTGGGCCCGGACGGCAAGCCGATGCCGATCCTGCTGAGCAAGCGCGTGATCGCCACCGGCGAGCAGCTGGTCGACGCGCGCTACCAGATGGACCCGCAGAGCGGCACGCCGGCGGTGTCGGTGACGCTCAACGGCCCCGGCGGCCAGCGCATGTTCGACTTCACCAGCCAGAACGTCGGCAAGCAGATGGCGGTGGTCTACATCGAGCGCATCCCCGAGGTGAAGGTCATCGACGGGCAGGAAGTGCGCACCACCCGCACCACCGAGGAAGTGATCAACGCCGCCACCATCCAGGGCGTGTTCGGCAAGAACTTCCAGACCACCGGCCTTGAGAGCGCGCAGTTCGCGCAGGACCTGGCGCTGCAGCTGCGCGCCGGCTCGCTGGCCGCGCCGATGGACTTCGTCGAGGAACGCGTGGTCGGCCCCAGCCTGGGCAAGGACAACGTCGCTCGCGGCACCAAGGCCGTGGTGTTCTCGTTCGTGTTCGCGCTGGCGTTCTTCCTGATCTACTACCGGACGTTCGGCCTGCTGACCTGCATCGCGCTGCTGCTCAACCTGGTGATCATCGTGGCGGTGATGTCGCTGTTCACGGCCACCATGACGTTGCCCGGCTTCGCCGGCCTGGCGCTGTCGGTGGGCATGTCGGTGGACGCCAACGTGCTGATCAACGAACGCATACGCGAGGAGTTGCGGGCGGGCATGCCCGCCAAGACCGCGATCGCCGTGGGCTACGACCGCGCCTCGGGCACGATCTTCGACTCCAACATGACCGCGCTGCTGGCCGGCGTGGCGCTGTTCGCGTTCGGCACCGGCCCGCTGAAGGGCTTCGCGGTCACCATGATCGTCGGCATCCTCGCGTCGCTCTACACCGCGGTGACCGTCTCGCGCGGCCTTGCAACGCTGATCTACGCGCGTCGCAAGAAGATCAAGACGATCGCCATCTGACCGGAACCGGATACGACCATGAAACTTTTCCCGCTGCATCTCATTCCGGCCAGCCCCAACGTCGACTTCATGCGGCTGCGCTGGGTCTCGATCGGCCTGGCCGTCGCGCTCGCGGTCATCGCGGCCGGGGCGATGGCCTTCAAGGGCTTCAACTACGCGCTCGACTTCACCGGCGGCACGCTGGTCGAACTGCGCTTCGACCGCCCCGCCAACGTCGACCACGTCCGCGACCAGCTGGCCGAGGCCGGCTATGACGGTGCGCAGGTCCAGACCTACGGCAGCGGCAGCGACCTGCTGGTGCGCCTGCAGACCGAGGAGGGGCAGGACACCGCCGCGGCCTCCAGTACCGCCGCCAAGGCGGTGCTGGAAGCGGTCAACTCGGCGGACAACCCGGCGCACATCACGCGTTCGGAGTTCGTCGGCCCGCAGGTCGGCAAGGATCTGGCGCGCAACGCCGTGTGGGCGCTGCTGTTCGTGATCGTCGGCTTCCTGATCTACATCGCGATGCGCTTCGAATGGAAGTTCGCGGTCGCCGCCATCATGACTACCCTGCACGACGTGCTGATCGTGGCCGGCTTCTTCGCCCTGACCGGGCGCGAGTTCGACCTGACCGTGCTGGCGGGCCTGCTGTCGGTGATGGGCTTCTCGATCAACGACACCATCGTGGTGTTCGACCGCGTGCGCGAGAACTTCCGCAACCTGCGCGTGGAGCCGGTGGAACTGCTCAACCGCTCGATCAACCAGACCCTGTCGCGCACGATCATCACCTCGTTTGTCGCGTTCCTCAGCGCGCTGGCGCTGTACATCTACGGCGGCGGCTCGCTGGAAGGCATGGCGCTGTCGCAGATGATGGGCATCGTGATCGGCACCATCTCCTCGATCTTCATCGCCTGCCCGCTGCTGACCATCGGCCCGCTGAAGGTGAGCAAGCAGGACCTGATGCCGAAGGCCAAGGACCTGGAGGCGCTGGCGCGCCGGCCGTGACGGCCGGCTTTTGCCGGATGGGAAAAGGCCGCGCATTGCGCGGCCTTTTTTCGTGTGGGTTACCGCGGTGTGCTGCGGGAGCACTGCGGGCGCCGCCATGGCCGCTCCCATAAGGCCTCACAGTATCCCGCGACGGCCTGCTACCGGGCAGTGATCAGGAAAACGCCTGCAGGTAGCCCGACGAGGTGATCGTCTTCAGCAGCGGGTCCACGATGCGCACGTTGCCGGCGACCAGGTGGCGCGGGCCGGTTTCGATGTGCAGCGGGCCGGTGGCGCCGCCGCGGAAGTCGTTGACGCGGCCGCCGGCCTCGCGCACCAGCAGGATGCCGGCGGCGATGTCCCAGGGCTGCACGCCGGACTCGAAATAGGCGTCGCTGCGGCCACAGGCCACGTAGGCCAGGTCGAGCGCGGCCGAGCCGGTGCGGCGGATGTCCTCGGCGGTGCCGAGCAGGGCGCCGATGCACTTGAGCTGGGCCTCGGCACGCTTGCGCTCGCGCGGCGGGAAGCCGGTCCCGATGACGGCGCCGGCGATCTCCCTGCGCTCGCCGACGCGCACGCGGCGTTCGTTGAGCTGGCTGCCGCTGCCGCGGCTGGCGGTGAACAGCTCGTTGCGCAGCGGGTCGAAGATCACGGCCTGGACCGGTTCGGGGCCCTCGCACAGCGCGATCGACACGCACCAGTGGGGAAAGCCGCGCAGGTAGTTGCTGGTGCCGTCGAGCGGGTCGATGACCCAGGTGTAGCGGCTGGGGCCGCGGCTGCCCTTCTGCGTACCGCCTTCCTCGCCGAGCACGGCGTACTCGGGGTAGGCCCGGCGCAATTCCTTGACGATCGCCTCCTCGGCGAGGCCGTCGACCTCGCTGGCGTAGTCCATGCGCTCCTTCTCGACCACGTTCAGCGCATCGAGGCGGTGCATGTGGCGCAGCAGGATGTTGCCCCCGGCGCGCGCCGCCTTGACCATGACATTGACAGCGGGTTGTTGCATCGCGGACAGCTCCGGGCGCAGGCGGGGATCGGGAGGGAAAAGAACGGGACCGGCGCCAGGGCCGGGCGCGCAGTTTACCATTCACGGATGAATCAGGATCCATCGCGGCCATCGCGCGATCCGGCACCCGCGGACCGTATCCGCATCGTGCTGGTCGGCACCCAGCATCCAGGCAACATCGGTTCGGCGGCGCGGGCGCTCAAGACCATGGGACTGGCGCGGCTGGTGCTGGTGGCGCCGCAGCGCTTTCCGCATGCCGATGCGCAGGCGCTGGCCGCCGGCGCGGACGACGTGCTGGCGGCGTCATCGCGCGTGGAGACGCTGGCTGAAGCGGTGGCCGACTGCCACCTCGTGCTGGGCTGCACCGCGCGCAGCCGGCGCGTGCCGCTGGAGGAGCTGCCGCCGCGCGCGGCAGCGGCGCGGGCGCGCGACGCGGCGCTGGCCGGGGGCGAGGTCGCGCTGGTGTTCGGCCGCGAGCGCACAGGGCTGGAGAACGACGAACTGCAGTTGTGCCATGCCGCCGTGCATATTCCGGCAAACCCGGATTACAGTTCGCTCAACCTCGCCGCGGCCGTGCAGGTGCTGGCCTACGAACTGCGGCTGGCGCTGCTGGAACAGGACGCACCGGCCTCGGCCGGCGGGCACGGGCAGGCGGGCCATCCGGATCCGCCGGCCAGCCACGCCCAGATGGAAGGACTGTTCGAACAGCTGGCGCAGACCCTGGACGACATCGATTTCCACAAGGGCAGGGCGCCCGATTCGGCGATGCGCAAGCTGCGGCGCCTGTTCCTGCGCGGCGGACTCGACGAGCGCGAAGTGCGGCTGCTGCGCGGCATCCTCGCCGATGCCCAGCGCATGGCCCGGCTCGCCGGCGGGCGCCGCTGAGTGCGTGCCCGCGGGTGCCCCGGATGCGTGCCAGCAGGCCGCATTTGGGCTAGGCTCGCTGGGTCCCAGCCGCCCGGTGCCGCGAACTTGGCCAAACCGCTAGCCCGTATGTGCAGACTGCTGCTGGCCAGCCTGCTCGGGTTCGCATTCTCCCAGGCCGCGATGGCCGACGACGACGGCCACGTGCTGGTGCTCGGCCGCATCAGCGACAACCCGCAGGCGCATTACGAACAGCTCAAGCCGCTGCTCGACTACGTGGTCCCGCGGATGCGCGACGTGGGCATCACCGAGGGCCGGATCCTGATGGCGCGCGACGCGCAGCAGATGGCCAGTTACCTGCGCCGCGGGCGCGTGGACTGGGTGACCGAGACCGCCGGCACCGCGATGCAGCTGCAGCAGGGTGCCCATGCGCAGCCGCTGCTGCTGACCGAGCGCAACGGCGTCAACCGCTACCACACCGTCTTCTTCGCCCGCCGCGACAGCGGCATCGATTCGCTGAAGGACCTGCGCGGGCGCAGCATCGCGTTTCAGAACGCGGCGTCCACCAGCGCCTACTTCGTGCCGGCGACGGAGATCCTGCGCCTCGACCTGCCGATGGAGATCCTGCTCTCGCCGATGGACCGCCCGCCTGCGGGTTCGGTCGGCTACCTGTTCGCGCGCTCGGAACTGAACATCTCGACCTGGGTGGACAAGCGGCTGGTCGACGCCGGGGTGATGAGCAACCTGGACTGGGACAACCCCAGGCGCATGCCGCCGGCGTACCGGCGGGCGATGAAGATCGTCCACCAGACCAACGACTATCCGCGCGCGGTGGAGATGGTGCGCGCCGACCTCGACGCGCGCGTGCGCGACCGCCTGCGCGAGGTGCTGGTCGAGGCCGCGAACGACCCCGATGCGCGCGAGCCGCTGCTGCGCTTCTTCAAGACCACCCGTTTCCTGCCGATCGACGCGCAGGACGTGCAGGCACTCGATGCGCTGCGCAAGGGCATCGTGCGGGTAGGGCAGCAGATCGAATGAAGCTGCGCCACGGCCTCTATCCGCGCTTCCTGATGCTGACCGCCGCCGTGCTGGTGGTGATGCTGGGCGTGGTCGGGGTGATGCTGCACCGGCAGGCGACGATGCAGCGCGAGGTCATCGCGCTGAACAAGGACTCGGTGCACGCGCTGGTTTCCAGCCGCGTGCGTGCGCGCGGCGAAGCGGCCGCCTCGCAGCTGGCCGACTCGCTGGTCAACCCGCTGTACTACTTCGACCTCGACGCGATCGGCGAGATCCTGCGCAGCGTGCTGCACGAATCAGACGTGGTCTACGCGATCGTCTACGACAACAGCGGCGCGGTCATCCATGACGGCAGCAGCGACATCGCCACCTACGGGCAGGTGATGCAGGACCAGCTGGCCTACGAAGTCATCACCGCGCGTGGCCCGCACGTGCAGGTGACCAGCAAGCTCCTGGACGTGTCGGCGCCGGTGCGCATCGGCGACCAGCGCATCGGTGGCGTACGCATCGGCTACTCGCTCGCCTCGGTCGTGGCCGACGAGGCGCGTGCCACGGCCGCGATGCAGGACAGGATGGACCGGATCAGCCGCCACCACGCGCTGTGGGTGCTGCTGATGCTGGTGGTGCTGCTGGCGATCGGGGTGCTGGTGAGCCTGGTCGTGCAGCGCGCGCTGGTGCGGCCGATCCGGCAGCTGGCCAACGCCGCGCGCGAGATCGAGGCCGGCAACTTCGCCACCGAAGTGCCGACCTCGCCGCGCCACGACGAGATCGGCGACCTGATGCGCGCGTTCTCGCGCATGGGCGAGAGCATCGTGCGCCACGACCGCGACATCCGCCGCATGGCCTACACCGATGCACTCACCGGCCTGTCGAACCGGCTGGCCTTCCGCGAGCACCTCGACCAGCAGCTGATGCTGGTGCGCGGCGCGGCGCGGCAGATGGCGCTGCTGTTCGCTGACATCGACGACTTCAAGCGCGTCAATGACACCCTCGGCCACGACGCCGGCGACGAAGTGCTGGTGCAGTTCTCCAGCCGCATCCGCGAAGTAATGGAGCACTCGGGCAACGGCAGGAGCACGCTGGCGCGCTTCGGCGGCGACGAGTTCGTGATCCTGCTCGAGTCGGCGGAAGAGGGCGACAGCGGCATCCGCGACGACGCCAGCAGCCTGGCCGAGGCGCTGGTGGTGGAGCTGAGCCGGCCGATCATGGTGCGCGGACGGCAAGTGTTCCTCGGCACCTCGATCGGCATCACCCTGTTCCCGGACGACGCGTCCAACGCGGCGATGCTGATGAAGAACGGCGACATCGCCATGTACCAGGCCAAGGTCGCCGGCAAGAATTGCCACCGCTTCTACAGCCGCGCCATGGACCAGGCCGTGGAGCGGCGCGTGCACATGGAGCAGGACCTGCGCGGTGCGTGGGAGCGCGGCGAGCTGAGCCTGGTCTACCAGCCGGTGTTCGGCCTGTCGGACGGCAAGCTGGCCGGCGCCGAGGCGCTGCTGCGCTGGCAGCACCCCGAGCACGGGCCGATCGCGCCCTCGGTGTTCATCGACGTCGCCGAGCAGAGCGGCCTGATCGAGACCCTCGGCCCGGCGGTGCTGCGCGCCGCCTGCGTCGACGCCATGCGCTGGTCGCAGGAGCATCCGGGCGCGGACGGCCTGTTCGTGTCGGTCAACGTCTCGCCGCGGCAGCTGCGCAACGGCGACCTGTCCGAACAGGTCGCGCAGGCACTGGCCGAAACCGGCCTCGACCCATCGCGCCTGCACGTCGAACTCACCGAAACCGCGGTGATCGGCGACGAGATCCGCGCCAGCACCCTGCTCGGGCGCCTGCGCAGCACCGGTGTGAAGGTGTGGCTGGACGACTTCGGCACCGGCTTCTCCGGCCTGAGCCACCTGCGCCGCGTGCCGGTGGACGGGGTGAAGATCGACCGCAGCTTCGTCGCCGACGTGCTGCGCGACCCCGACGACCTGGCGCTGACCACCGCCATCATCGCCATGGCCCACTCGCTGGGCATCACCGTCGTCGCCGAGGGCGTGGAGAAGGAAGGCCAGTACGACATCCTGCGCGAACGCGGCTGCGACCTCGCCCAGGGTTACTGGCTGGGGCACCCGATGACGACGCAGGATTTCATGCGCCTGCTCGACTGAGACGGCGCGATTTCCGTCGCGCAGCGTGTCAGGTTTGCCGGCAGCAAATGACGACGGCCGCGATCCGCGGCCGTCGTGGCTTGCAACCTTGGCCTGGTTTCAGTCGATCTGGCCGGGTACGGTTTCCGACTTGCCGCTGCTGCCGGTGGCGGCGACCGGGCTGCCGGTCATCGCCGCCAGCGCGTCGTGGATCGCGCCGCCCGCGGCCCTGATCTGCGCCGGCGTGGTGTTCTCGCCGCCGATGAAGGCGATGAAGTCCTGGCGGTGGTCGGCCACGAGCTTCGGGGCGAAATCCGACTTGATCCGCTCGCAGCGGTCGGCCGTGATCTGCAGGAACCGGTCGCTACCGACATCGCAGAACACCTGTGTCTTGAACTCGACCTGGCCGGGCGCCGCCTGCTTCATGTACACGCGCACGGCGAAGTGCTGGTAGCCGCTCTTGCCGCCGATTTCATTGGTCCGGTAGACCCAGACCGTGCCTTCGCCGGGACCCCAGCGCATGGCGGACACCGTGATCTGGTCGTCGGCCAGCAGCCTGCGCACGGCGCTGTGCGACGACAGCGTCGCGGACAGCGCGTTCACCGTGTCCTTGCCGAGCCCCTCGTCCTGCGCGCCGCGGTTGGGAAGCTCCTGCGCGAACGCGGAAGCGGGCAGCATCAGGGCCACCAGTGCGATGGCGTGGATCTTCTTCATCATCATCATGCAACTCCTTTTGTGGGTGGACCGCGCGTCGTACGCAGCGGCGACCCTTATAGCGGACGCCGGGTGAAAGATTCCCGAAGAAGGGATGCGTGCAAACCGCTCCGTCCCGGAGGCACGCGGCCCGCAGCCGGGGCTTCCCCGATCAGCCCAGCCGCCCGATCCACTCCGCCGCCGCTGCCGCCAGCGCGCCGCTGAGCACGCCGAACACCGCCACCGCCGCCGCACCCAGGCTCCAGGCCACGCACATCAGCGCGCCGTCGCGTTCGAGCAGGGCAAGGGCGAACAGCAGGAGCAGGGCGCCGAAGACGTAGTTGGTGAACGGAATCGGCAGCGCCAGCAGCAGGCCGAGCAGGACCAGCAGCAGGCCGCTGAACATGCCGGCGACGCGATGGTTGAGCAGGTAGGACATCCGCGGCCTGACCAGCCGCTCCAGCCGCGTGAGCCAGGGGGCGAGGCGCTGTTCAAAGCGCGCGAGCGCGCGCCGGTGCGGCCCGCGGCAGGCGATGAATCGCGGCAGCCACGGCGTGCGCCGGCCGACCAGCAGCTGCAGGCCGATCAGCATCACCAGCGGTCCGCTGACCGCGCCGCCGACGCCGGGAATCGGGATGAAGGCGGGCAGGGTGGCCACGAACAGCAGCATCCCGAACGCGCGCTCGCCAAGCCCGGCGAACACGTCGGCGAAACGGAGGGTCTCGTCCGGATCGCCGGCGGTCAGCGCGGCCAGCAGCAGGCGGGTGCCGGGTGGCCGGGGCCTGTCGTCGCGCGGCGGCTCGCCAGGCGCGTCACTGCGCATCGTGCGCGGCCGCCCCGGGCAGGCGCTGCAGCAGCAGCTTGTCGATGCGCGGGCCGTCGAGGTCGACGATCTCGATCCGCCAGCCGTTCCATTCGAAGTGCTCGCCGACGTTCGGGATGCGCCCGAACTGGGCGATGATCATGCCGGCCGCGGTGTGGTAGTCGTGCTCTTCCTCGAGCGGGAGCAGGCCGGTGCCGAGCAGTTCGCGCAGGTTGTCGACGGTCAGGCCGCCGTCGACGAGCAGGGAGCCGTCGTCGCGCACGACCACCAGCGGTGCGGCGTCGCCGCCGTTGCTGCCCTGGGTGCGGCCGATCACGGCTTCGACCACGTCGTTGATGGTGACCAGGCCGGTGATGTCGCCGTACTCGTCGACCACCATCGCCAGTGACTGCCGGTCCTCGCGCAGGATTTCCAGCAGCTTCAGCGCCGGGGTCGACTCGGAGACGAACAATGCTTCGCGCAGGTCGCGGAACAGGTCCTGCTCGCGCTGGTCGAGGCGGTCGAGCAGCGACTTGACCTCCAGCACGCCGAGGACTTCCTCGTCGCTGCCGCGGTAGACGGGATAGCGCGAGAACGGCGTGGCGCGCATGGTGGCCAGGTTTTCCTCGTAGCTTTCGGACGCGTCCAGCCAGACGATGCGGGTGCGCGGGGTCATCAGGTTTTCCGCGTCGCGATCGCCCAGGCGCATCACCCGGTTCATCATGTTGCGTTCGTCGGCGTCGATCACGCCCTGCTCGTGGCCCTCGCTGACCAGCAGGCGGATCTCTTCCTCGGTGATGGCGTTGCGGGCGTCGTCGCGGATGCCGAGCAGGCGCAGCACGCCGCGGTTGATCGCGCCGAGGCTGAACACGACCGGCTTGGCGGCGGTCGCCAGCAGGTCCAGCGGCATCGCGACCATGCTGGCGATGCGCTCGGAATTGGTCAGCGCCAGGCGCTTGGGGATAAGTTCGCCGAACACCACCGACGCGGAGGTGATCAGGCCCACCGCGATGACCAGGCCGATGGTATGCGCGTACTGCCCCAGCTGCGGGAACGCGCCGGTGAACCAGGTGGCGATCTTTTCGCCGATCGAGTCGCCGCCGAGCACGCCGGTGAGGATCGCGATCATGGTGATGCCGATCTGCACCGTCGACAGCAGGTTGTCCGGCTGTTCGGCCAGCGCCAGCGCCTTGCGCGCCCCGCGGCCGAGGTTGCCCGGCGCATCGCCCATCTGCCGCAGGCGCGACTTGCGCGAGGTCATCAGCGCCATCTCCGACATGGCGAAGAAGGCGTTGAGCACGATCAGGGCGGCGACGACCAGCAGTTCGATCACGGGCGCCCCCCGCTGCGGATGGCCGCGTGCGCGGCAGCCGGAAGGCCGGTGCCGGGGCGTGGATCGGGCGGGGGAGGCGGTGGTTCGTCCATAGCTGCGCCTCGGGGGCGCGGCCGCATGATAGCAGGGGCGTCGGCGGGATCCGCGCCGCGGGCAGGGGCGCCGCGCCGCGCCGCGGAGGCGGCGCGGGTGGGCCTTCGGCTTCGGCTGCCGTCATTTTCCGGTCATAATCGCGCCTTCGCTTCGAACGCAGGCCCGCACAGGGACGCCCCACGATGTTCTCACTGCAGACGATCTTCGGTTCCGGGAAACAGTTCTACGACCTGCTCGACGAGTCGGCCGACGCGGCCTACGACGCCGCCAAGGCCCTCCACGCGATGATGAAGGAGGCCGACCGGCAGCCTGCGCTGGACGCCTTCAAGCTGGCCCGCGTGCGCGAGCGCAGCGCGTCGGACCGGATCAGCCACGCGCTGGTGGACAGCTTCATCACCCCGATCGAGCGCGAGGACATCGAGACCCTGGGCTCGGCGCTGTACAAAATCCCCAAGCAGATCGAGAAGTTCGCCGACCGTTATTCGCTGGCGCTGCAGCACCTGGAGCACATCGACTTCGCCCCGCGCGCGGCGATGCTCGAGCAGGCCGCCTCGGTGGTGGTGGAGATGGTCCACGAGCTCAAGCGCATGGACCTGGACCGCATGAGCGCGCTCAACGACAAGCTGCGCGCGCTGGAGAACGAAGCCGACCGGCTGATGCTGGAGCTGTACCGGGACATCTATTCCGGCAACCTCGACGCACTGCAGATGTTCCTGCTCAAGGAGTTCTTCGAGATCCTGGAGAAGGCCATCGACCGCTGCCGCGAGGCGGGCGTGGTGGTCTACCAGATCGTGCTCAAGAACAGCTGACGGGGACGATCGTGATGGATGGCCTGCACACCCGAGCGCAACCCGGTGCGCCGCAGCGCGTGGCCGGCACCGCCTCCACTGACGGAGCCGCGCGATGCTGACCCTGGTGCTGGTGGTCATCCTGGTGGCGCTGGTGTTCGAGTTCATCAACGGCTTCCACGACACCGCCAACTCCATCGCCGCCTCGGTGGCGACCAAGGCGCTGTCGCCGGGCCAGGCGGTGAGCCTGGCGGCGGTGATGAACCTGATCGGCGCGCTGACCGGCACCGCGGTGGCCGCGACCATCGCCACCGGCATCATCAACACCGACGTGGTGGAGGCCACCTCGCAGGTGATCCTCTGCGCGCTGCTGGGCGCGATCGTCTGGAACCTGATCACCTGGTGGTTCGGACTGCCGTCCTCGTCCTCGCACGCCCTGATCGGCGGCCTGTGCGGGGTGGCGCTGGCGGCGTCGGGCAACGACTGGAACGCGATGATCTGGTCGGAAAATCTCGGCCACTGGGCGGCCAACAAGGGCCTGGTGTGGAAGGTGCTGATGCCGATGGTGGTTTCGCCGGTGGCGGGTTTCCTGCTCGGCATGCTGATGATGATGGTGCTGTGGGCGCTGATCTCCGGCATGGAGCGCGTGGGCGGCGTGCTGGCGCGGATGGTGCGGCCGCGCTGGGTCAACCGCGTGTTCCTGCGCGCGCAGGTGCTGTCGGCGTCCTACATGGGCTTCGCCCACGGCCACAACGACGCGCAGAAGACCATGGGCGTGATCGCACTGACCCTGCTCGGCGCGGAGAGCGCGGGCGTGCTGGACGAGCTGCCGGCATGGCTGGGCTTCATGCATCCGGACAACATGGGCGACACCGGCGTGGCGACGTGGATCGTGGTGACCTGCGCCGTGGTCATGGCCGCCGGCACCGCATCGGGCGGCTGGCGCATCATCAAGACACTGGGCCACAAGATGGTCAAGCTGCAGCCGATCCACGGCTTCGCGGTCGACACCAGTTCGGCGACGATCCTCACCGTCGCCGCGCACTTCGGCATGCCGGTGTCCACCACCCACAGCATCTCCACCGCGATCATGGGCGTGGGCTTCGCCAAGAACCCGCGCGCAGTGAAGCTGGGCACGGTGGAGCGCATCATCTGGGCGTGGATCCTGACGATCCCCGCGGCGGGATCGGTGGCGTACCTGTTCTACAAGGCGTTTGCGCTGGCCGGCTGGGTCTGAAAGCCCGCCGACCCGTGGGAGCGGCTTCAGCCGCCGCGAGCTTTCGAGGGGCTGGCAAGGGCAAACCCCATGCCCTCTTCTTGCAAGGAAGGGCGAGTGCTTTCCCCTGGCCCCGGTCTTACAGCAGATCCCCTTCCGCCGACAGCGCCCGCTCCAGGCTGTCGCCCATGCCACCGATCTCGAGCACCAGGCGGTCGATCTCGGCCGCCGTGAGCGCGTCGTAGGGGCGGTTTTCGCACAGCTGCAGGTAGGGCACGCCGTCGAGTTCGTCGATGGCCAGGTAGCCGATCCGGCTCTGCCAGTTGAACACCAGCGCGCGGCGGCAGTCGACGCCGGTGATCGGCGCGATCACGGTGTTCACTCGCAGGTAGTTGCGGCCGTCGTCGTCGTGCAGCTCGGACAGGAAAATCGCCTGGTGGCGGCGCCCGCCGTCGAGCGAGAGCTCCACGCACAGGACGTAGGGCTCCTGCATGGTGACGCGATAGTCGCCGGCGCTGACGTGGCGGCGGATCTGCTCGAAGTTCTGCATGCTCGTGTGCCCTGGTCGCGGATGGCCGCTATGCTAGCCCAATGGCCTAAGCATCCGCCGAGCAGCGCATCCTCGCCGCGATCCGCGCGGTGCCGCGCGGGCAGGTGGCCGGCTACGGCCACATCGCGCGCCGCGCCGGATTGCCCGGGCGGGCACGGCTGGTGGCGCGGATCCTGTCCGGCAACGAGGACGCGAAACTGCCTTGGCACCGCATCCTGCGCAGCGACGGCCGCATCGCCCTGCCCGAGGGTTCGGCCGGCTGGCGCGAACAGGTCCAGCGCCTGCGCGCCGAGGGCGTGGTCGTCGAGAACGGCCGCGTCAGGATGCCGGCCGCAGACGCCAGCCTGGACGCGATGATCTGGGGGCCGGGTTAGCCGTCCTTCCCCTGTGGGAGCTGCCATGGCCGCGATTGATCTCCAGGAGGCATCGCGGCCATGGCCGCTCCCACGGCGGGCATCCGTCCGGGTACCGCTGGGATCGGGCCGCTCTGCCGGTATCATGCGCGGCAGCCACAAGGATCCCGATGTTCACCAATCTTCCCCCCGTCACCAAGGCGCTGTTGATCGCCAACGTCCTCGTTTTCCTGCTGGAACTGGCCGTGGGCATGCCGGCGCTGTCGCTGTTCATGCTCTGGCCGCTGCAGTCGGGCGGCTTCGATGCGCTTTCGCAGGGCGTGGGCTTCATGCCCTGGCAGCTGCTGACCTATGGCTTCCTGCACGATCCGAACAACTTCGCCCATGTGCTGTTCAACATGCTGGCGCTGCTGATGTTCGGTGCGCCGCTGGAATACACCTGGGGCAACCGCCGTTTCCTGACCTACTACCTGGTCTGCGTGGGCGGTGCGGGGCTGTGCCAGCTGCTGGTGACCACGTGGATGGCAGCGCAGGGCTCGCCGGTGGGACCGACGCTGGGTGCCTCGGGCGGCGTGTTCGGCCTGCTGCTGGCCTACGGGATGCTGTTCCCGAACCAGCGCGTGATGCTGCTGATCCCGCCGATCCCGATGAAGGCACGCACGCTGGTGATGATCTACGGCGCGATCGAACTGCTGCTGGGCTTCACCGGCCTGCAGCCGGGCGTGGCCCACTTCGCCCACCTGGGCGGAATGCTGTTCGGCTGGCTGCTGATCAACTACTGGCGCGGGAAGCCGCCGTTCAGCAGGAGCGGGGCGAGGATCAGGCGGTTCTAGACGGGGCGGGCAGGGGACGGGTGCCGGTGCTTGTGCTTGTGTAGGAGCGGCGGAAGCCGCGAGCTTTTGACCGGCCAGGACACGGCAGGGCATCGCGGCTTCCGCCGCTCCTGCGGGAGATGAGTCCGCGGCTGCATCGCGGCCATGGCCGCTCCCACAAGGGGCAGTGGAAGCTCCTCCCACAAGGGGGCAGTGAAAACGGAAACAGGCGCGGTTGCCCGCGCCTGTTCCGTGTCCGGTGACCGCCGCAATGGACGCGACGGTTACCGCCAGATCGAGACCTGCTGTTCCGGCTTTGCCTGCATCGCGGTGCCGGCCTTGCAGCCGTAGGCTTCGCCGAAGGCGGGCAGGTTCACCAGCGGGCCGTTGACGCGCCACTGGCCGGGGGCGTGCACGCCGACGGCGGCGCGGCGGGTGGCGTCGTCCTCGCTGGACTGCTGCGCCCAGAGCCGCGCCCAGCCTTCGAAGAAGGCCTGCTTCGATTCCTTCGGCAGCTCCGGCTGCGAGGCCGCCAGCGCGTCCCAGGCCAGTTCGACGCCGGCCAGGTCGGCGACGTTTTCTTCCAGCGTCTGGTTGCCGTTGACCTTGACCTCGCGCAAGCCGGGGTACGGGTAGGCCGAATACTGGGCCACCAGCGGCGCGGTGCGCAGGCTCCAGGCGGTTTCGTCCTCGGGCGTCCACCAGGTCTTCAGCTCGCCGGCGGCGTCGACGAACTTGCCCTTGGCATCGATGCTGCGGCCCAGCTCGTGCCCGACCAGCGCACCGAAGCTGCCGTAGTGGCTGGCGGCGTTCTGCGTCATGTCCAGCACCGGCGGCTGCAGCACGGCGGCGCTGACGACCAGGCGGTTGTGCGCCATGTCGTAGGCCAGCGCCGGCTGCTGCGCGAGCACTTCCCAGCGGCGCGTGGCATTGGCGCTGCCGATGCGCTTCATTTCCTCGCGGTGGCGCCAGGTGGAAGCGATCAGCATGTTGCCGCCGAAGCTGCCGCGGCCCATCGGCTGCACGCTGTAGTCCAGGTCGCGCTTGGGACGGCCGACCTCGATCGCCAGTTTGCCCAGCTTGTCCAGGGCCTGGGCCTTGGTCGGTTCGCTCATCCAGGTGCTGCGTTCGACCGCATGGACGAGGGCATCGCGGACTTCGCCTGCAATGGTTTCGGCGCGAGAGACGGTGGTCGCCGGCAGGTAGCGCGAGACGTACTCGCGCGCCAGCATCGGGCCTGCGGCGAGGTTGATCGCGTCCAGCACCAGCTGGTCGCGCGGCGGCGGCACGGTCTCGCCGCGCAGTACGCGGCCGCGGAATTCGAAGTCGGCGTCGCGGAAGCTCTTCGACAGGTACGGTGCCATCGCGTTGCCGACCTGGAAGCGCAGGTAGGCCTTCCACTGCTCGGGCTTGATCTTGTCGACCATCGTGTCGAGTTCGGTGAACAGCGCCGGGTTGGACAGCGAGACCACGTCGTCCTTCACCGCCTGCGCCTCGAGGAAGGCGTCCAGCTGCAGGTGGCGGTAGCCCTTGCCCAGCGTGTCGGTCTGCACCAGCGCGTAGTTGTTGCGCGGGTCGCGCATCAGCGACATCGGCTTGGAGGCCGCGGCGATGCGGGTCTCGATGTCGATCACCTGCTGCGCCTGCGCGGCGGCCTTGTCGGCCGACGTGCCGGTCAGGACCAGGATCTTCTCCACGTAGTCGCGGTAGCGGCCGAGCAGGGCCTGCGTGTCGGCGTCGGTGCGCGTGTAGTAGGTGGGGTCGGTCAGCCCCAGGCCGCCCTGGGTGAAGTAGCCGATGTGGCGGTTGAGGTCGGCCAGGTCCAGGTCGGGCGTGAACTGGAACAGCACCGGGATGCCGACCTGGTGCAGCGCGGCGATCGCCGGCGGGATGTCCTTGCTGCGGCGGATGCCGTCGATGCGGGCGAGCAGCGGCGCGATCGGCTGCGCGCCGTCGGCCTCGACCGCGGCCACGTCCAGGCCGCTGGCCCAGAAGTCGCCGAGCAGTTTCTGCACGTTGTTCTGCGGCGACTGCATCGCCGAGTCGAGCAGTTCGCGCTGCTGCCGGGCGGCCAGGTCGCGCAGCTGGCCGAGCGCGGATACCGTGCCCGAGCCGTCGACCAGGATGTTCGCATCCAGCCACGGCTTGTTGGTGAAGCTGTAGAAATCCGTGCAGGCGGTGACGGCGGGCTCGGCCTTCTTCTTCGCCGCGGCGGCGGCATCGTTGGCAGGCAGGCCGGCGACCAGGACCAGGGCGAGGGCCAGGGCGGAATACCCGGGGAAGGCGGGGCGCGCGTTGGGCATTGCGGATTCCATGCGAAAAGTCCGCGCGAGTTTATCAAGCCCGCAGGCCGGCTCACTGAATCGACCGGTGCGGATTGCGCGCGCCGGCGAATGGGAGCGGCCATGGCCGCTCCCTCCAGGTGTTGCTCTCCTGCAGGTGCCGCTCCCGACAGGCACACTGCCGGCGCGGGGCGCCGGCAGTGGCTTGCGGTCACCAGATCCGGACGCGCTGGTCCTCGGGCCGCACCATCGGGTCGCCGGCCTTGCAGCCGAAGGCTTCTGCGAACGCAGGCATGTTGGACGGTGCGCCGATCGCGCGGAACTTCGCCGGTGCGTGCGGATCGGTGTTGAGCAGCACCAGCTGCGCCTTGTCGCGGATGTTGCCGCGCCAGACCCGCGCCCAGCTCAGGAAGAAGCGCTGGTCGCGCGACAGGCCGTCGATCATCGGGTCGGGCTTGTCGCCGTCGGCGGCCTGCAGGGCGTCGTAGGCGAAGTTCAGGCCGCCCAGGTCGCCGATGTTTTCGCCCAGGGTCAGCTTGCCGTTGACGTGCTTGTCGGGCTGGTCGGCCAGCGGCGCGTACGCGTCGAACTGCGCGACCAGCTTGTCGGCACGGGCCTCGAAGCGCTCGCGGTCGGCCTTCGTCCACCAGTTGACGTTGTTGCCGGCGCCGTCGAACTGGCTGCCCTTGTCGTCGAAACCGTGCCCGGCCTCATGCCCGATCACCGCGCCGATGCCGCCGTAGTTGATTGCGTCGTCGCCGTGGGCGTAGAAGAACGGCGGCTGCAGGATCGCGGCCGGGAAGTTGATCGTGTTGGTGCCCGAGCTGTAGTAGGCGTTGACCGTCTGCGGGGTCATGTGCCACTCGTAGCGGTCGGTCGGCTGGCCGATCTTGTCCAGACGATAGCGGTAGTTGAAGGCGTTGGCCGCACGCACGTTGGCGAAGTAGTCGTCGGGCGCGATGTCCAGCCCGTCCCAGCCGCGCCAGGTGTCGGGGTAGCCGATCTTGGGCAGGAAGGTGCTCCACTTCTCCAGGGCCTTCGCCTTGGTCTCGTCGCTCATCCAGTCCAGGCCCTCGATGCGGGCCTTGAGCGCGTTGCGCACGTTGTCGACCAGCGCCTGTGCGCGCGCCTTGGCCTCGGGCGGGAAGTACTGCTTGACGTACAGCTGGCCCAGCGCCTCGCCCATGCCGCCGTTGACGGCCTCCAGTACCCGCTTCCAGCGCGCGCGCTGCTCGGGCTGGCCGTTGAGGGTGTGGCCGTAGAAGGCGAAGTTCTCGTCCTGGAACGGCGTGGACAGGTATTCGGAGGCGTCATCGATGGTGTGGAAAGCGAGGTAGTCGCGCCACTGCGCGGCCGGCACGTCGGCCAGCATCGCGTCGAACTGCCTGAAGAACTCCGGCTGCGAAAGCGAGAAGCCGTCGCCGGCGGGCACGTCGAGCGCCTTGAAGAAGGCCGCCCAGTCGAAGTGCGGCGTAATCCTGTTCGCTTCCTCGATGGTCATGAAGTGGTACTGGTTGGCCGGGTCGCGCAGCTCCACGCGCGACAGCGACGCCTTCGCCAGCCGCGTCTCGAAGGCGAGGATGCCGTCGGCCTTCGCCTTCGCGTCCGCCGCCGGCACGCCGGTCAGCTCGAACAGCTTCGCGATGTGGGCCAGGTAGGCGCTGCGGATGTCCTTGTATTCGTCCTGGGTGTAGTAGTCCGGCGTGGGCAGGCCGAGGCCGCCCTGGCGGGCGAAGGCGATCTGGCGCGCGGCATCCTTGAAGTCCGAGCCCGGCCCGAAACCGAAGCCCTGGCCGTCACCGCGGGCGAAGGCCTCGTCCAGCCAGGCGACGATGGCGGCGGTGTCGTCGAGCTTCGCGATCGCGTCCAGGTCCGGCTTGATCGGGTCGAAGCCGGCGGCGTCGATGGCCGCCGCGTCCATGCCCGAGCGGTACAGCCAGCCGATCTTCTGCCCGATCGAGCCGGCGGTCGCCTTGTCGGCGCCCGCGTCGGCGGCTTCCACGATGTCGCGCTGCGCCTGCAGGCTCTGCTCGCGCAGCTCGTCGAACGCGCCCCAGCGCGTGCGGTCGGCCGGGATCGGATTGGCGGCGACCCACTTGCCGTTGGCGTAGGCGTTGAAGTCGCGGCAGGCGGGGATCGACGGGTCGAGTTCGCCCACGTCGAAGACCGGCGAGGCGGAGGCGGCCGGCTCCGCTGCGCGCAGCGACGCCTGCGGGGCAGCCAGCACGAGCGTGGTGGCGAGGACGAGGGGCTTGAGCACGGATGCGGCCATGAGGGTTCCTTGCGTGTTGCGTGGATGGAAGCAGGATGCGGGAAGAACAACGGCCGTCGTGGAGAACCGCGACGGCCGTTGGCGTTGCAGCGTGTGCCGCGCGCGGTCACCCGCGCGCGGGATGGATCACCAGGTCACGACCGCGCCCCCGCGGCACTCGCATACCCGATTGTCGAACGCGCCGCAGCGCGCCGGGATGGCGAAGTGCCGGGGACGCCTTGCCGTCACCAGATCACGACCTTTTCATCGTCGCCGCGCACCATCGCGTCGCCGGCCTTGCAGCCGAACGCCTCGGCGAAGGCCGGCATGTTCGACGGCGTGCCGATCGCGCGGAAGTTCGCCGGCGCGTGCGGGTCGGTGGTCAGGCGCACCTTCAGCTCGTCGGGGGTGAAGTTGCGGCGCCACACCGTGGCCCAGTTGAGGAAGAAGCGCTGGTCGCGGGTCAGGCCGTCGGTCTTGGGGTCGTCCTTGCCCTCGGTCGCGACCTTCATCGCGTCGTAGGCGGTGTTCAGGCCGCCCAGGTCGGCGATGTTCTCGCCCAGCGTCAGCTTGCCGTTGACCTTGCCGCCGGCATCGGTGGTGTAGCCGTTGAACTGGTCGACCAGCTTGCCGGTACGCGCGGCGAAGCCCTTGGCGTCGTCGTCGGTCCACCAGTTCTCGAAGTTGCCGGTCGGCCCGAAGCGCGCGCCCTGGTCGTCGTAGCCGTGGGTCATCTCGTGGCCGATCACCGCGCCGATGCCGCCGTAGTTGGTGGCGTCGTCGGCGTTGGCGTCGAAGAACGGCGGCTGCAGGATGGCGGCCGGGAACACGATCTCGTTCTGCAGCGGGTTGTAGTAGGCGTTGACCGTCTGCGGGGTCATGCCCCATTCGGTCTTGTCGACCGGCTTGCCGATCTTCGACAGGTCCCACTTGTAGTTGAATTCGGTGGCGGCCAGCACGTTGCCGATGTAGCTGTCGCGGCTGGTGTCCAGCCCGCTCCAGTCACGCCACTTGTCGGGGTAGCCGATCTTGGGCGTGAAGGTCTCCCACTTGGCGATGGCCTTCTGCTTGGTGTCGTCGCTCATCCATTCGAGCTTCTCGATGCGGGCCTTGAGCGCGACGCTGAGGTTCTTGACCAGGTCTTCCATCTTGGCCTTGGCGTCGGGCGAGAAGGCGACCTTGACGTACAGCTGGCCCATGGCCTCGCCAGCGTCGCTCTCGATCGTGCCCAGCACGCGCTTCCAGCGCGGCTTGATCTCTTCCTGGCCGCGCATCGCCTTGCCGTAGAAGTTGTAGTTCTCCTCGACAAAGGCGTCGCTCAGGTAGGGCGCTGCGCCGTCGACGGTGTGGAAACGCAGGTAGGCCTGCCAGGTGGACGGAGCGGTGTCGGCCAGCATCTTGCTGACCTCCTCGTGGAACGCAGGAATGGCCAGCGAGAACTTCTCCTGCGGCGCCACGCCCTGCGATTCGAAGAACTTCGTCCACGGGAAGTTCGGCGTCAGCTTGTCGGCCTCTTCCATCGTGACCGGGTTGTAGTACAGCGACACGTCGCGCGACATTTCCTCGCTCGACTTCGACACCTTGGCCAGGCGGGTCTCGAACGCGACCACGGCCTTGGCCTGGTCAGCGGCATCGGCGGCAGGAATGCCCGACAGCTCCAGCGTTTTGGCCACGTGCTTTTCGTAGGCGTCGAGCTTGTCCTTCTTGTCGGCGTCGAAGTAGTAGCCCTTGTCGGGCAGGCCAAGGCCGCCCTGCATGGCGTAGGCCATGTTCATCGACGAGTCCTTGAAGTCGGCCTCGGCGCCGAAGCCGAACAGCATGTTCTCGCCCTTCGCCGCGCTGCTGCGCAGGTAGTCGGCGATGGCGTCCTGGCTGTCGAGCCTGGCGATCGCGTCCAGGCGGTCCTGGATCGGGGCGATGCCCTGTTCGTTGATCCTGGCCTCGTCCATGCCGGTGGCCCAGAAGTCGCCGACGATCTTCTCCACGCCGGTGGCGTCGGCATCGGCCGCGGCCTGTTCGGCGAGCTGGTGCTGCACGCCGACCGAGCGCTCGTCGAGCATCTCGAACGCGCCCCAGCTGGTGCGGTCGCCCGGCACCGGGTTGGCGGCCAGCCACTTGCTGTTGGCGTAGGCGTTGAGGTCGGTGCAGACATTCTTGCTGTCGTCGATGTCAGCGAACTGGAAGCGGTTGACCGGCGGCAGCTTGCTCTCGTCCAGGGTCAGCGCCTTGGCGCCGTTCGCGTCGGCGTCTGCGGTGGCTGCGGGCGCGTCGTCGGCGGCAGGCGCATCGGCCTTGTCGCCGGAACATGCGGACAGCGCCAGCGCGACGGCCAGCGAAAGGAGCAGGGCTTGCGGTTTCTTCACGGTCACTTGCAACTCCGGCCCGGAAGGGCATTGGATGGAAAAAGGGTGCGCCGGCCGGCAGGCGGAACCGGGCATTCGGTCACGATACCCCCGCCTCCGGCGGGCCGGGGGTGTCGAAGGTCATGGCGCCGGGCGCTTGCAGGGGGGCCGTTTCCCCGCGAGCCGCGTCAACACCGGGTGCTCACCCGCCACCTGCGACGCTGCCCGCGGACAGGGCGCATCGAGTCGAGGAGGCGCGGGATGACGAAGCTGGCCATGCTGGTGAACATCGAGGCGAAGTCGGGCAAGGAGCGGGAGGTCGAGGCGCTGCTGCTGGGCGCGCTGCCGCTGGCGCAGGCCGAGGCCGGTACGCGCGGCTGGCATGCGTTCAGGTCGGGGCCGTCGACGTTTGGCATCTTCGAGACCTTCGACGACGAAGGCGGCCGGCACGCGCACGCCGAAGGGCGGATCGCCCGGCTGCTGCTGGACCATTCGGAGGAGCTGCTCGCGCGGCCGCCGCAGATGGTCAGCGTGGACGTGCTGGCGGCGAAGTAGGGCGGATGCCTGGCCGGGGGCGAAACTGAACGCCGGGATCGCGGCCCCGGATGCACCGGCGCCCGCATTCACGTAAACTCCGCCGGTCCTGCAACACGGCTGCCGCTGCCCGGATCCAGATCCGGGTAGTTACGATCCTGGTACGCCTGCCGCGACGGCCGAACACTTCGGTCCCCCGCGGCCTTATCCCGCACGTCCTTCGTCGCGCAGGCACGGTCCGGAGCATCCGGTAACCGTTCAACCCATTGTCCGCGGCGCGGTTACGGATAGCCAGGACAAACAATCGCACTCCTGCCGGGAGCCCGCGCGCCATGCGTGGCTCGTTGCTGTTGGCGGGCGTCGATTTCCAGGAGCAACCGATCCATGACGTTCGAAACTCTCGGGCTTTCGCCCGCACTGCTGCGCGCGCTTGCCGACGCCGGCTACACCACTCCCACCCCGATCCAGGCCCAGGCCATCCCGCTGGTGCTCGGCGGCCACGACGTGCTCGGCGGCGCCCAGACCGGCACCGGCAAGACCGCCGCGTTCGGCCTGCCGCTGCTGCAGCGGCTGGCCAGGCAGACCCCCGCCAACGGCCCGCGCAAGCCGCGCGCGTTGGTACTGGTGCCCACCCGCGAGCTGGCGGTGCAGGTCTCCGACAGCCTCAAGGCCTACGGCCGCGGCCTGCGCCTGCACGTGGCCACGCTGTTCGGCGGCGTCGGCATGCAGCCGCAGGTGGACAGCCTGCGCCGCGGCGTCGACGTGCTGGTCGCCTGCCCGGGCCGCCTGCTCGACCACCTCGAGCGCGGCACCGCCAAGCTCGACGCGGTCGAAGTGCTGGTGCTCGACGAAGCCGACCGCATGCTCGACATGGGTTTTTTGCCCGGCATCAAGCGCATCCTTGCCCGGGTGCCGAAGGAGCGCCAGACGCTGCTGTTCTCGGCGACCTTCGAGCCGCGCATCAAGGCGCTGGCGCTGGAGTTCATGCGCAACCCGCAGCAGGTGCAGGTGGCGGCGAACAACACCATCGTCGACACCATCACCCACCGCGTGCACCCGGTCGACGCCGCGAACAAGCGCGCGCTGCTGGTGGACATCCTCAGCCGCCGCCATACCGACCAGGTGCTGGTGTTCGGCAAGACCAAGCACGGCTGCAACCGCCTGGCCGAACAGCTGGAGAAGGACGGCCTGAAGGCCGTCGCCATCCACGGCAACAAGAGCCAGGCGCAGCGGCAGAAGGCGCTGGACGCGTTCAAGGCCGGCCGCGCGCGCGTGCTGGTGGCCACCGACGTGGCCGCCCGCGGGCTCGACATCCCCGACCTGCCGCTGGTGGTCAACCACGACCTGCCGATGGTCGCCGAGGATTACGTGCACCGCATCGGCCGCACCGGCCGCAACGGCGCGACGGGCGAGGCGCTGTCCCTGGTGGCACCGGAAGAGGGCGGCCTGCTGCGGCAGATCCAGCGCATGCTCAAGGCCGAGATCGTGATGGAAACGGTCGAAGGCTATGCGCCGAGCACGCCGATCCGCCTGGATGCGCCGATCCCGAAGAACGGCGGCGGCCGTCGCCAGGGCGCCCCGCGTCCGGGCGGCAAGCCCGCGCATCGCCCGCACGGCAAGCCCGGCGCGCGCAACGGCGCGCCCGGACACGCCGGGCCGAAGCAGCATCGCGGCCGCGGCGGGCAGCGCGGTACGCGCGCAGGCTGAGGCTTCGGCGCATCGCAAAAGGGCCGGCATTGCCGGCCCTTTTCTCAAATCCGTCATTGCAGGAGCGGCTTCAGCCGCGAGCCCTTGCCTTGTTCCGACACGGCGGATCGAAAAGCTCGCGGCTGAAGCCGCTCCTGCAAGGGGCGCGCGCTACTGCACCGTCACCCGCTTGCGGTTGTCCTCCGAACTGCGGTCGACCAGCTTGTTGTAAGGGTCGATGCCGGCCTCGTAGGGCTCCTCGTCCACCACCAGTTCGATGGTGTTGTCGGTGCCGTTGATGTGGCGCTTTTCCAGGAACAGCACCTTCTCGTCCGATTCCTTGCCGCTGGCCGGGCGCGAGAACACGCCGATGTCGACGATCTCGTCCATCGGCTCCTCGGACTCCTTGCCCTTGCCCGCCGCGACCAGCTTGGCCGAATGCACCTTCAGCGTGACCGCGTACTTGCCGTCGGGCCGCTTCGTGGCGGTGGCCTCCACGGCGCGGTTGTCGAAGAACACGATGCGCTCGAACATGTCGCGGATCAGCGGGTGGAACTTCTCGTCGGTGCCCGCGTACAGGTCGTCGAGGAAGTCGCGCGTGGTCGGGTAGGGCGGGCCCTTGAACGCCCACTTGTCGAGAAAGCGGGACAGGATCCGGTTCAGCGTTTCCTCGCCGATCGCGTCCTTGAGCGCGTAGAACACCACCGAGCCCTTGTTGTAGTGGATGTACTGCTGGTTCTCGTTGAGTGCCAGCGGCAGCTCCTGCACGCGCTCGGTGGCGCGGCTCATCAGGTAGGTGTCGAGCTCGTGGCGCAGGAACTTGCGCATCTTGCGCGGCCCGTACTCGTGCTCCATCACCATCAGCGCCGAGTACTGCGCCAGCGACTCGGACAGCATCGTCGCGCCCTGCACGTTGGCGCCGACCACCTGGTGCGCCCACCACTGGTGCGCGACTTCGTGCGCGGTCACGTAGAACACGTAGTCGATCTTCTCCTTGTCGCGCAGGTCGGCGACGAAACCGATCGACTCCGAGTACGGCACGGTGCCGGCGAAGGCCTGGGCGAAGGTGGCGTACTTCGGGAACTCCAGGATCCGCAGCTGCCGGAACTGGTACGGCGAGAACTCGCGCGTGTAGTAGTCCAGCGACTTCTTCGCCGAGGCAATCATGCGGTCGACGTTGTACGGGTGCTTGTGGTCGTAGTAGACCTCCAGCGCGACATCGTTCCAGTGGTCGCGTTTCACCTGCCAGTCCGCGGACAGCCACGAGAAGAACGGCAGCAGCCTGGCCTCCGATTTGTAGTGGAAGTAGTGCCGCCCGTCCTTGCTCCACTCGCGCTGCAGGTAGCCGGGGGCGAGGGCGATCTGCCCGGACGAGGTGGACACCGTGGTCTCGAAGTTCACCCAGTCGGCGTTGCCGGAGATGTAGTTGTTGTTGCGCTCGAGAGGGTCGTCGATCGGCGGCATGCGCGGCAGTTCCGGCAGGTCGTACTTCCTGCGGTCATTGCGGTCCTGCAGTTGCCGCCGGGCGTCGTAGCCCAGGTGGGGCAGGGCGGCGAAGTTGTCGAAGAAGCTGCCGTTGTAGACCACGGCGGTGCTGCCTCGGCCCAGCGGGAAGCCGTGTGGCGCATTGGTGTACCGGAAGTCGAAATCCATGGTCGCGCCCGGTGCCAGGGGTTCCTCGAGCCGGTAGATCGCATAGCCGGAGACGGGGTCGGACTCCACCATTTCATGGGCCGGGAAGTCGAACTTCGCCTCCAGTTCCGGGTCGAGGGTGACGTGCAGCTCCGCGATCGGCTTCGGCGTCCGGTTTTCCAGCCGGTAATGGCCCTTGATCTCCACGGTGCGCCTGTCCGGGTAGATATCCACGTCGGCGCGGATGTCGGTAATGCGCGGCTGCGGCAGGTCGATGTACTTGCGGTAGGCCTTCTCGTAGTCCGCCTGGCGCTGCTTGGCCAGGTCGCCGGGTACGTACTCGTTGAGCACGTTGGTGTTGTAGAAGATCCAGCCGCCCGTGCCGATGAAGGCCAGCAGCGCCACCGCCAGCGTCGCGCGCAGCGGCGTGCTGCGCAGGCGCTGCCTCGCGGCCTTGAGCCGGTCCTTCCATGCCAGCGACGTGCCGCGCGGCCACAGCGCGGTGGCCACGGCCAGCAGGAACAGGGCGAACGCCCCCCAGTACGCGCGGAACCAGAGCCACGGGCCGATGAAGTGTCCGTAGCCGTTCATGTCCGAGTACGGCGTCGGCGAGGCGCGGCCGTAGTTGTACAGCGCGTGGTCGAAGTCGTACATGCCCATTACGGCGCGTCCGACCAGGTAGGCGATCATCAGCACGTAGCCGACGAACATGTTGCCGGTGACGACCTGGAAGAACACCGCCAGCGCGGCCGTCAGCACGAACGACACCAGCAGCAGCCCAAGGCCCTTGGCGTACAGCAGCGGTTCGATGTTGGTATAGCCGTCGAACAGCTGGTAGCCGATGGTGAGCAGCGCGCTGGCGACGAGCACCACCGCGACCACGCCGGCCAGCGCGGTCATCTTCGCCGCCAGCGGCACCCAGTCCGGCGCGGCGTACGCGTCGGTGGCCTCGGCCACGCGCATGCTGCGCTCGCGCCAGACCATCTCGCCGGCGTAGAAGGTGATGATGATGATCAGGAACAGGCTCATGCCGCCGCTGATCATGTCCAGCATCTGCGCCGTCACCGGCAGCGTCTCGGTCCCGTAGACCAGCCCGCTGAACTTGATCACGGTGAAGGTCAGCAGCAGGCCGAGTACCACCATCACGATGAACGGCGCGCCGCGCACGGTGGCGCGCAGGTCGAACCAGGACTGGTGCAGGTACTGGCGCAGGTGTGCGCGCCAGTCGCCACGCAGCGCGACCCGGGGCAGCGCGATGGCCTTGCCGGCGTCGTCGTCGGCCGCTTCGGCCGCCGCCTTGCGCCTGCGCAGCACGATGCCCTCGCGGTCTGCGCGGAACAGGCGGAACGCGGCCAGCAGCATCACGATGGCGATGCCCAGCCACAGCGCGCGGTTGCCCAGCAGCAGCCCGGTGAGCTCGGGCAACTGGCTGTTGAACTGGGCGCTGGACCAGTAGCGGATGTGCTCGGCGACCGCGGTGCCGCCGGACGGGTCGACCAGCGCGCCGATCCAGCGGCTGTCCAGGTCCTTGGTGAACGAGCCGGACATCGACCACAGCACGAAGAACACGATCACGCCCAGGTAGGTGTAGAGCATCGACCGCGTGAGCGTGGCCAGCAGGAACATCAGCGATGACACGAACAGCAGGTTTGGCAGCACCAGGATGCCGAAGGCCCATGCGTAGGCCAGCCACGGCGTCGGCCCCAGGCGCGAGCTGTCGAGCCAGGGCATCAGGCTGCCGACGTACAGGCCGACGGCCATCGCCAGCATGATCGCGAAGGTCGCGAACAGGCCGCCGCCGAAGCGCCCGAGCAGGTAGTCGCGCTTCTTCATCGGCGTGGCGAAGAACAGCTCCGCGGTGCGTTGCTCGAAATCGCGGATCGCGATGCCGGCCACGAAGATCGTCGCCAGCAGCACGCTGAAGACGCTGAACGTGCCGAGGATGGAGATCACCACCGCCGGCGCGTTGCGCATGATGTTGCCGACGCCGCCGCCGATGGTGACGTCGTCCGAGGCCATGGTGCCGAACCCCATCAGCGCGTAGACCGCGACGACGATCCAGAACACCCCGTTCTTCAGCAGTTGGGCCAGCTCGAAGCCCAGCAGGTGGCGCAGCATGTCAGGCCGCCTTCGCGACGGCGGCGTCGCCGGCCGCGGCGCGCCGCAGCTCGCCGAAGTACACGTCCTCCAGGTCCGGTGGCACCGCGGCGAAGCCGTCGCCGGGATTGCCGTCGCTGAGCACGTGGATCACCGGCTGGCCGCCGACCAGGCGCGTCGACAGCACGGTGTACGCCGCGAGGTGTTCGTCCAGCGCGGCCTTGTCCACGGACTTCTTCCACACCCGGCCGTCGAGCGAGGCGATCGCCTCGCGCGGCTCGCCGGTCAGGCGCAGCTCGCCCTGGGCGATGATCGCCATGCGCGGACACAGGTCGGTCACGTCCTCGACGATGTGCGTGGACAGGATCACCACAACCTGCTCGCCGACCTCGGCCAGCAGGTTGAGGAAGCGGTTGCGCTCCTGCGGGTCAAGGCCCGCGGTGGGTTCGTCGACGATGATCAGCTGCGGTTGCCCGATCAGCGCCTGGGCGATGCCGAAGCGCTGGCGCATGCCGCCGGAAAACGTGCCCAGCTTGCGATGCCGCACCGGCCACAGGTTGACCTGCTGCAGCAGTGCCTTGACCAGGTCCTTGCGCTGGCGGCCGTCGACCACGCCCTTGAGGATCGCGAAATGGTCGAGCATCGCCATCGCCGAAACCTTGGGATACACGCCGAATTCCTGCGGCAGGTAGCCCAGCCGGCGCCGCGCCTCGGTCTTGTCGGCCAGCACGTCCAGGTCGCCCAGGTGCACGCTGCCGCTGTCGGCATCCTGCAGCGTGGCGATGGTGCGCATCAGCGTCGACTTGCCGGCGCCGTTGGGTCCCAGCAGGCCGAACATGCCGGTCGGGATGTCGAGGCTGATGCCCTTCAGCGCCTGCACGCCGTTGGCATAGGTCTTGGACAGGTCGCGGATCTTGAGCATGAACGCCTTCCCCTGGGAGTCGTGGCCATCCTAAACGCTGGCGCGGTACGCGTGACCGCGCCGGAAGTCATGTTTTCGCGTCCACCATCTCGTCGACGCGCAACGGCTGGATCGGCCCCGGTTTGCATCTTGCCCCCCGGCACGCGACGCAACTCGCCATGCGAGCGAACCGCACGGCGGCGCAGTCGCCAACGGCAATGGCTGGTGTCGTGCCGCCGTGGTTGCCTGCCGGGCTCAGCCCTCCTGCTTTTCCGCGATCCAGCGGTCGATCTTGTCCTCGAGGATCTGCAGCGGCACCGCGCCGTCCTTGAGCACCTCGGCGTGGAACTCGCGCACGTCGAAATCCGGCCCCAGCGCCTTTTCCGCCTTCGCGCGCAGCGACTGGATCTTCAGCGCGCCGATCTTGTACGCCAGCGCCTGCGCGGGCCAGGCGATGTAGCGCTCGGCTTCGGCGGTGGCCTGGGTTTCGCTCTCGGCCGAGTTCTCCAGCATGTAGTCGATCACCTGCTGCCGGGTCCAGTCCTTGCTGTGCAGGCCGGTGTCGGTGACCAGGCGGATCGCGCGCCACAGTTCGTTCTGCAGGTAGCCGAAGTAGTCGTACGGTGTCTCGTACACGCCCAGCGACTTGCCCAGCGATTCGGCGTACAGGCCCCAGCCTTCGATGAAGGCGGTCTCGCCGCCGAAGCGGCGGAACTTGGGCAGGTCGGTCAACTCCTGCTGCAGCGCCAGCTGGAAGTGGTGGCCGGGGATCGCCTCGTGCAGGTACAGGTCCTCGGCATCCCAGGTCTTGCGCGTGGGCAGGTCGTAGGTGTTGACGTAGAAGATGCCCGGCCGCGAACCGTCCTCGCTGGGCGACATGTAGCTGCCGCCGGCCGCGGACTTGGCGCGGAACGGCTCGACCGGGCGGATCTCGAACGGCGCCTTCGGCACCAGCGAGAACTGCTCCGGGATGCGCTTGTTGATGCGGTCCTCAAGCGAGCGGTAGTAGGCCAGCAGCGCGTCCTCGCTCTTGAAGCTGAACTGCGGGTCGGTCTTCATGAACTCGAAGAACGCCTGCAGCGAGCCTTCGAAGCCGACCTCGGCCATCACCTTGTGCATCTCGCCGTGGATGCGCGCGACCTCGTCCAGGCCCAACTGGTGGATCTCCGCAGGGGTCATGTCGGTGGTGGTCGACTGGTGCGCATTGAAGGCGTACCACGCGGCACCGTTCGGCAGCTTGTCCAGGCCCACGCTGTCGCGCGTGGCCGGCAGGTAGTCGTCGGCGATGAAGTCGCGCAACTTGCGGAACGACGGCACGATGCGTTCGCCGATCATCTCGCGGTAGGCCGCGGTCAGGCGCGTCCTGTCGGCGTCGCTGAAATCGTCCGGCATCGACGTGATCGGCCCCCACAGCAGCGTGTCCTCGGGCTTGTCCTTGATCAGCGCGTCGAGCTGCGGCACCACCTTTTCCATCAGCGCGCGCGGCTGCACCACGCCGGCCTTGATGCCCTGGCGCATGTTGTCGATCACAGAGTCGAACAGCACCGGCAGGCGGTTGCCGCGCGCCAGCCAGTTGTCGTAGTCCTTGACCGTCTTGAACGGCTGCGCGCCGGTGCCCGAGCCGAGCATGATGGTATAGCTGGCGATGCTGCCCATCTGGTTGACCGGCATCATCCAGTCCGGGTACTTCTCCGACTCGAGCTCGTCCTTCGCGCCGCGCACGAAGATCTCGTAGCTCAGCAGCGCCTGTCCGGACAGGCCGTCGCTGCCCACCGACTCGATCTTCTGCAGCCATTTGGTGGTGAAGTCGTGCGACTTCGCACGGAAGGCGGCGCTGTAGAAGTCCGGTAGCTGGTCGTTGTAGCGGTTGTCGCCCTGGAACGTGGCCTGCAGCGGGTTGAGCTTGAGCAGCTCCTCCCAGTACTGCTCGTACAGCGCGTCGAGTCGCGCGGCCTTGTCGCCGGCCGGTACCGCTTCGGCGGTGGCATCCTGGGCGAAAGCGGGCGAGGGCAGGGCCAACGCACCGGCGAACGTGGCGGCGATGGCGAGGCTGAGCAGCAGCGGTCGTGCGGTCATGGCGGGCTCCCGGGCGAGTGGGGACAATCGTGCACTGTCGCCGGCCGCTGCGCCGCGGGCATGGGCCAAAGGTCACCGCGCACCCGGCGCAAATCGTGGGTGTGTGTGATGTGGGAGCGGCCCTGGCCGCGATCGGGGTATGCGGGTAAAGCCATCGCGGCCATGGCCGCTCCCGCAGAATCCCGTCCTCCTACCCCGCAGCGGCGTGCGCCTGCAGCTCGGCCGCGCGCGCATCGCCCAGGTAGCGGCGGATGCCGATGCGGGCCGCGTACAACAGCGGGATCAGGGCGATCGCCGCCAGCATCTTGTAGAGATAGTTGAGCGTGCCGACGGCGAAGAACAGCGACAGCTCCCAGTGCTGCGGCCCGAGCACGAAGGCGATGTACAGCACCACGAAGCTGTCGATCAGCTGCGACACCGCGGTCGAACCAGTCGCGCGCAGCCACGCATGGCGGTCGCCGGTGCGGCGGCGGATGCGGTGGTACACCGCCACGTCGATCAGCTGGCCGAGCATGAAGGCCACCAGCGAACCCCAGATCGTCCACAGCCCCTGGCCGAACACCGCCGCGAACGCGGCCTGGTAGTCCGGCACGCCCTGGTCGGCGGCGATGCCCGTCCACCAGGCCGCCGGTGCAAGGTGGATGGCGATGAAGGCGAACGCGAAGCCGTACACGATCAGCGCCGCGGCCAGCCAGCTGATGAAGCGCACGCCGCGGCGGCCGAAGTACTCGTTGATCGTGTCGGTCATGATGAACACGATCGGCCACAGCAGCGTGCCGGCGGTGAAGCTGAGCGAGCCGCTCTGGCCGAACAGGTTCCACTCCAGCGGCCGGATCCCGAGCGTGTCCTCGAGCGCGAAGATCTTGACGCCGATGAATTCGGCCAGCACCGCGTTGACGCAGAAGAACGCCGACAGTGCGATGAACAGTCGCGTGGTGCGGTCGTCGATCAGGCGGGTCATGGGGTGCGGCGTCCTGTTGGTCGAGGTGGCGGAGCGGGTGGGGGTTCGGGTCGTGCGGCGGCAGCATCAGAAGTCGTCATCCCCGCCTGCGCGGGGATCACGATCAAGGGCGCTGATCGAAGGCGCCAACTGAAGACACCAATCGAAGGCGCAGCCAGAACGCCAACCAGGGACACCACTCGCGGCAAGGTCGCCGCATCCCGCCTGCCGCCCGGTTCCTCTTCAGGATTTGCCGCCCATCACCCCGTCCGTCGCAGCCGGCACGGCAAACGGTATCGAATCCGGCGACACCGCCCCACCCGAGATGATGAAGCTCATCGCCTGGTCCACCGTCCAGTCGGTGGGCGTGATCTTTTCCACCGGCACGATCTCCAGGTAGCCGGAGGTCGGGTTCGGCGTGGTCGGCACGTACACCGCGGCCAGCTCGCGGCCGCTGCCCTGCTCGCGGATCACGCGGGTGACGAAGCCGACCGCCTTCATCTGGCTGTGCGGGAAGTCAATCAGCACCACGCGCTGGGTGCCGTCGGGCTTGGTCTGCAGGATGTCGAGCAGCTTGCGCGCGCTGCCGTAGATGGTGCTGGCCAGCGGTACGCGCGCGACCAGGGCCTCGAACCAGCCCAGCAGCCGCTGCCCGACCACGCGCCGCGCCAGCCAGCCGACCAGCAGGATCACCAGTACCGTGGCGATCATGGCGATGGTCGTCTGCACCCAGGCGTCGGCGAACCAGCCCAGCAGCCGCGGGTCGCTGGCGGCGATGCGGCGCGACAGCGGCAGCACCCAGGGCGCACTCAGGTCGCTGAGCAGGACGAAGACGAACTTCACCACGACCCACGTCAGCCAGATCGGCAGCAGGGTCAGCAGGCCCGTGAACAGGGTCTTCTTGAAGCCGTGCCGGGGCGGCCGGTCCGGCATGGCGGCGTTCTGCGGGGACGTGGACATGGTGCGGATTCTAGCGGCAGCGCGTTGCCGTCAGCGGCCGGCGACCGCGTGCGGCAGGTCGCTGACCAGGCGGATGCCGACGTCGTCGTAGCCGCGCGTGGCGTCGAGCGCGCGCCGGCCGCCTTCGCCGTGCCAGCTTTGCCCGTCGGCGATCCGCTGCCCGCAATCGCCGCTGCAGTCGTTGCTCCAGACCGAGACGGCGCGCCCGGCGGCCGCGGTCGGCAGCAGGGCGGCCTCGCGCGCGTGCGGCAGGCGGTAGACGTGGCCGTTGCGCTCGCCCAGCCAGCGGGCGTACGCGCTGGCATCGTCCCAGGAGACGCACACCACGGCGTCGCCGCCCGCCTGCTCGAAGCCGGGCGACGCCCAGTCGCGCGGCGCCAGGATACGCAGCAGCGATGCGCCGGTCCTGCAGCGCGCCGGCTTGCGCCCGGTGGCGCTGGCAAAGCGCGCGTACTCGTCGCGGGTGACCGGCTGCCGCGACGCGGCGAACACGGCGTCGCCGCTGCGCACCAGCACCATGTCGCCGGCGATCCTGTCGAGGCGTTCGCCCGGCGCCGGGACCTCGCGCGCGCGCCTGGCCAACGCGTCGAGCTGGGCGCGCGTCAGGCCGAGTCCGCGAGCGTAGTCCACCGTCCGCAGCGCCCGGTCACGGTCGAACGACCTGGCCGCGGCGTCGATGCGTGCCGCCAGCGCCTGCATCATCCTGCGCTGCAGCCGGTCGATGGCCGGGCTGCCGGCCTGGCCGGTCGCCGTGGCGACCTTCCGTGCATCGGTCACCAGGGCCGCGGCCTGTTCGTCGCCGCCTTCCCGGATGTGGCGCGCGGCGGCATCCGCGCTGGCGTCGATGAAGGCGGCGACGGCCGCCGGCAGCGCCTGGTAGCTGGCGTCGCTGCGATGGGCGGCGAGCAGGCTGTCGCGGGCGTTGCCGCCCCTGGGCGTGCGCAGGTGGCCGCGCCGCAGCTGTTGGGTGGCCTCGGCGATCCAGCGCTCGGCGTCCGAGCGCGGCGCGGCGCGCAGCATGGCGTTGGCGGGGTCGCCGGCCTGCGCCGCGCTGCCCGCGTCGGGGGGCGCGGGGCGCGCGAATGTCGCCTCGGCTTCGGTCATGGCCACCGATTCCGCCCCGGTGGCGCGGAAGTAGTTTGTCGTCCCGCCGCCCTGGCGCAGGAACAGCCCGGTGCCCGCGGCGACCAGCAGCGCCACGCCCAGCCATGCCCAGACCGGCATCTTCCGGACTTTCGCCGCCTGCGCGCGCAGCGCGGGCAGGGCGAGCATCTCGTGCGTGCCGCTGCGTTTGGGCACGCGATCGAGCGCGGCGAGCATGTGCGCGGCGTCGGCGTGGCGCTTGAGCGGGCCCTTGGCCAGCGCGCGATCGAAGAAGCGCTGCCAGTGGCGCAGCTTCGGCGGCAGGCGCGGGATCGGTTCCTTGACGTGCATGATCGCCATCGACACCGCGTCGCCGGCCTCGTACGGCAGCTTGCCGGTCAGCATCTCCCAGGCCAGCACGCCGATCGCGTAGAGGTCGGTGCGGTGGTCGACCTCCTCGCCGCGCGCCTGCTCGGGCGCCATGTAGGCGGTGCTGCCCACGGCCATGCCGGTGGTGGTCACGCGGGTGCCGAAGCCGCGGCGCAGGGCGATGCCGAAGTCGGCCAGCAGCGGCCGGTCGGTTTCGTCGAACAGCACGTTCTCGGCCTTGACGTCGCGGTGGATGGTGCCGCGCGCGTGGGCGTAGCCAAGCGCGGACAGCAGCGCGTGCAGGATCTCGCGCACGCGCGCCTGGTCCATGCCTTCGGGGTTTTCGCCGATGCGCTGGCCGAGATGGCCGCGCGTGAGGTGCGGCATCGAGTAGTAGGGCAGGCCATCGCGGGTGCGGCCGACATCGTGGATGCCGACGATGTGCGGGTGCTCGAGCCGGGCGATCGTGCGCGCCTCGTTCTCGAAGCGGCGGCGGCTGACCTCGTCGGCCAGCGCCTCGGGCAGCATCACCTTGATCGCGACCTGGCGCGACAGCGAGACCTGCTCGCCCAGGTACACCGTCGACATGCCGCCGTGCCCGATCGCGCGCAGCAGCGTGTAACCGGTGATCTCCGGCAGCGATGCCTTTCCGCTCTCGTCAGACAGCGTGGTGCGCATGGTCCCCCCGTGGCCGGCCAAGGATACGTCGGGCGCGCGCAAGAGGCATGAACGGCGTCCACCGTTTGCTACCCTGCCGCCGGGAAGGAGCAGGGGGCATGGAGTGCGCAGGTTGATTCGCTACACGCTGCTTGCGGTCGCGGTGCTGCTGGCCGTGGTTCTTGCACTGTGGACATGGTCACGCTTGCAGCCGTTGTCGGCCGCGCAGCGCGAGGCGGTCGCGCTGCTGCAGCCGTTGCCGGAGCCGACGGGACGCAACGCGTTCGACGCACTGTGGCTGCTGGGGCGTGACGTGCCGGTCGCGCGGCTGCGGGCGGTCGCCGACGCGGACATGGCGCGGATTCGGGCCGAACTGGCGGATTCGCCTGCCGCCATGCCATCCGTGCCTGGCGACGCAGTCGCCGGGGAGCGTGACCTGCGGCCTTCCGATGCGGACAGGGGCATGTTCTGCCGGCTGCGCGAGGATTGCCTGCAGCGCGTGCAGGCCGATGCCGGCGGTTATGCCCGGCTCGTGGGCAGGAACCGCGCATTGCTCGATCGCGTCGCCGCATTGTCGGGATACGACTTCTATCGTGGCCGGCAGCCGCCGGACATTCGCGCGCCGATGCCCGACTTCACGCTGGTGCAGTTCGGCCTGACCGATGCCGCGCAGGCCTATGCGTCCGGCGACATCGATGGCGGGCTGTCCCGCGCCTGCGCGGGCCTGGACACGTGGCGACGGCTGGGTGCGCGGTCCGATTCACTCGTCGTGCGGATGTTCGGGGCCGGGCTGTCCACGGATGGCTATGGGGCGTTGCTCGCGCGGATGCTGGTGCAGTTGCCAGACGACCATCCACTGCCGCCGGCGTGCAATGCGGCATTGGCGCCGGTTGCCGGGGACGAGCTTTCGATCTGCGACGCGATGCGCGGCGAGTACGCCCTGGTCGCGGCCACGAGCGACACGGTCAGCGACCCCGAGGTCGTGGGGACCGCACGCGCCATGCTCGCGCGCCTGGTCTACGATCCGGAACGGTCGCGCGCCCTGATGGCGGAAAACATGGCGCCGGCCTGCACCGATGACGCCCGCGCCTCCCTCGTCGCCGACCGGCCATTGCGTTGGCCGCAGCGCGTGCAATCGCGCTGGCGGCTGGAGTGCGCCGCGAACCTGGCCGGCTGCATCCTCGCCGATATCGCTTCGCCGGCCTATGTCGACTACGTATCGCGGGTACAGGATGCCGGCGCACGGCTCGAACTGCTGCGCGGTGTGGTTTCGGTACGCGGCACCGGCGACCTGCAGGCGCGGGAAGCCGCGCTGCGCCGGTTCTGGACCACCACCGGCAACCGCGGCCGCGAACTGCGGTTCGTCGACGAAGGCAGGGCGGTCGAGGTGCGCGAGTTCTACACCGCGCGCGGCGAATGGTGGCAACTGCCGCTGCCGCGGCCGCAGCCCGCGCCGGCGGACTGAGCGGCAGCCTTCAATTGCCGCCGCCCGGGCGCTTGCGGCGCACGTAGACCTGCTTGCGCACCCTGGCGACGACATCGCCGCCGGTGTCGGTCACGTCGGTCTCGAACCAGTGCAGGTACTTGTCGCCGCCCGCGGTGGCATCGCGGATCTGCCCGAGCACGTCGTCGCCGAGGTCGAACTCCGCGGACACCATGCCGCGGCCGGGCTTGATGAAGTCGATCGTGGCGGCCTTGTCCCAGACGATGTAGCCATCGCCCAGCGCCTGCATGGTCATGATCATCCAGAACGGATCGGTCATCGCGAACAGGCTGCCGCCGAAGTGGGTGCCGACGAAGTTGCGGTTGTACCAGCACTGCCGCAGTTCGACGCGCGCGTGGCGGAAGTCCCCGGACACCGCGCGCACGCGGATGCCGGCGAACAGGAACGGCGGCCAGACGTTGAGCACGCGGCGCAGCGTGGAAGCGGAAACCCTGCGGGCCATGGCCGGCGGCGCTCAGACCAGCAGCAGCGAGGACATCTTCCGCCGGTAGCGCCCCACCATGTCCTCGTCCTCGACCACGCGGAAGGCGTCGATCAGCGCCTTCTTCGGCAGCGATTCCTCGAAGTCGCGATTGCGCCGCAGCATCTCCAGGAACTGCTCGAACCCGGCCTCGGCGTCGCCGGCGACGATGTGGTGCACGCCGAGCAGGTGGCGCGCCTTGAGGTCGTCCGGGTTGGCGGCGATGGCCGCTTCCAGCACCTGCGGCGGCGGCGCGTCCTCGAGCAGCGACGCGAAGCCCAGCCGCGCGCGGGCGCGGACGGTGCGGTCGTCGGTGGCCAGGTTGGCGGGCAGGGCATCGAGCAGCTGGCCGGCCTCGGCGGCGGCGCCGGTCTGCAGCAGGGCCAGGGCGAGGTCGAGCTTGAGTTCGGCCTTGTCCGGCTCGGCCTCGATCGCCTGGCGCAGGCGCATCACCTCGGCGTGCGGGTCGGCGGGCGGTGCGGCCTGTTCTGGCGCGGCCTCGGCCGCCGCCTCCGCCGGGGCGATGCCGTGGCGGGACAGGAACTCGCGCAACTGGCCCTCCGGCAGCGCGCCCTGGAAGCCGTCCACGATCTGCCCGTCCCGGACCAGGAACACGGTGGGGATGGAGCGGATCTGGAATGCCCCGGCGATCTGCGGCTCGGCCTCGGTGTCGACCCTGGCCAGCTCGAAGGCGCCGTTGTACTCACCGGCCAGCTTTTCCAGGATCGGCCCCAGCGCCTTGCACGGCCCGCACCATTCGGCCCAGAAGTCGACCAGGACCGGGATCTGCAGCGATTTCTGCAGGACTTCGGCCTCGAACGAGGCGGTGGTGGCGTCGAAAACGTACGAATTCGGAGGGGAGGAAGCCGTTTCGGGGGGCATGGCGGGAGTCCGTGGCGTGTTCAGTTACAGATTGTGCCAGCTGGTCCCGATTCCAACCGCTGTGCGAAAGTCGGCGTTCCGCAGCGATCAGGAATATGTGCGATGGACAGCTGGAGGGAGCGCCTGCCGCTGCCGGCCGCGATCGCCGCGACCATCGTGTTTGTCGCGTCGATGGCCGGTTTCGGCGCGGCGCTGGAGGGCTATTCGCAGGCATCGCATCCGGTCGGCCTGCTTGGCGCGCGCGGGTTGCCGCATGCGCTGGCCTTCAACGCCTGCGGCCTGGTACTGCCCGGTGCGCTCGCCGCGTTCGTTGCCTGGCGGCTGCGCGCGGCGATCGGCGACGGCGCGCCGTGGGTGGCGCGCATCGGTGCGTGGCTGGCGCTGCTGTCGGCGCTGGCGTTCGTGGGGCAGGGACTGCTGCCGCTGGATCCGACGGACCTGGAATCCAGCACCAGCCGCGCGCACGCCACGGCGTGGACGCTGTGGTGGGTGGCGTTCCTGCCGGCGGCGGTGATGCTGGCGTGGGGGCTGCTGCGGATGCCCGCATCGCGCGCGCTGGCGCTGGCGAGCGCGGCCGCTGCCGCGCTCGTTGCCGCGCTCGTGCTGCTGCCGCTGGACCTGCTGCCGTCGCCGGTGGCGCAGCGCGTGGCCTTCGTCGCGTGGTTCGCCTGGCTGGTGGCCGCCGGCCGCGGGTGCGCGCTGCCGCGCGTGCGCGACGCGACCGGCTGAGCCGCCTACGCAGGTTCCGCCAGCAGTGTGGCGATTTCCGCGCCCAGCCGCAGGTCGTCGACCAGCCCGAAGACCTGCCGACGCAGCCGTCCGCCGCGGTCGATCAGGACCAAGGTCGGCGTGCCCTGCATCGCGTAGGCCTGCATGGTCAGCGGCAGCGGCTGCGCCTCCGGGTCGCCGCCGCGATGGGCGTCGACGCCGACCGGGTAGCCGATCCGGTTCTCGCGCAGGTACACCTGCAGCGCTTCCGGACCCATCGCGTGGTGGTGCTCGAACACCGTGTGCAGGCCGACCACCGCCAGGTCCGTGGACGCGAACGCGGCGGCCACCTTCAGGCTCTGCGGCACCGCGTGCTGCACGCAGGCCGGGCACAGCATCTGGAAGGCATGCACGAACACCACCCGCCCGCGCAGCGCCTGCAGCGAAAGCCCGTCGCCGGCGTTGAACCAGCGCGAAACCGCCCATCCGGGCGCAAGCGGGGCGGGGTCAGCCATGGCGCAGCCCGGGCAGCCCGACTGCCGCCGGCATCTGCGCGACAGGGGTGGCGGCGGTGGCGCCGTGCCGTTGCGGAATCATGGGCTTTCCTCCGATCGTGTGGCCATTCTGGCCCGATGGCGGCGATTTGTGCACTGCGGTAGGCTTGCTGGCCGCCCCCAGATCGCCCCCGCCGTGTCCGCCGATCCCGCCAGCTACGACCCCCGCTCCGTCGAATCCGCCGCCCAGCGCTACTGGAACGACACCCGCGCGTTCGAAGTGGCCGAGGACGCGTCGAAGCCCAAGTACTACTGTCTGTCGATGCTGCCGTACCCGTCCGGCGCGCTGCACGTGGGCCACGTGCGCAACTACACCATCAGCGACGTCATCAGCCGCTACCAGCGCATGTGCGGCCGCAACGTGCTGCAGCCGATGGGCTGGGACGCCTTCGGCCTGCCGGCCGAGAACGCCGCGATCAAGAACGCCACCGCACCGGCGAAGTGGACGCGCGCCAACATCGACCACATGCGCGACCAGCTCAGGACCATGGGCTACGCGATCGACTGGTCGCGCGAGTTCGCCACCTGCGATCCCGATTACTACGTGCACGAGCAGCGCATGTTCGTGCGGCTGATGAAGAAAGGCCTGGCCTACCGCCGCAACTCGGTGGTGAACTGGGACCCGGTCGACAAGACCGTGCTGGCCAACGAGCAGGTGATCGACGGCCGCGGCTGGCGCACCGGCGCGCTGGTGGAGAAGCGCGAGATCCCGCAGTGGTTCCTCAAGATCACCGACTACGCGCAGGAACTGCTCGACGGCCTCGACGCGCTCGACGGCTGGCCGGATTCGGTCAAGACCATGCAGCGCAACTGGATCGGCCGCAGCGAGGGCCTGGAGATCCGGTTCAAGGTTGACGGCGAAGACATGCCGGTCACCGTCTACACCACGCGCCCCGACACGCTGATGGGCGTGACCTTCCTCAGCATCGCCGGCGAACACCCGCTGGCGCTGAAGGCCGCGCGCGACAACCCGGAGCTGGCGGCGTTCCTCGAGGAACTGCGCCGCGGCGGCGTGTCCGAGGCGGAGATCGAGGCCCAGGAAAAGCGCGGCATGGCGACCGGGCAGTGGGCGATCCATCCGGTCACCGGCGAGGACGTGCCGGTCTACGTCGCCAATTTCGTGCTGATGAACTACGGCACCGGCGCGGTGATGGGCGTGCCGGCGCACGACCAGCGCGACTGGGAGTTCGCCAAGGCCTACGGCCTGCCGGTGCATCCGGTGATCGTGCCCGACGGCGTGCGCGACGCGCTGCGCGAGATCGGCCATGACATCGCCGTGGATGCCGACCCGTTCCAGGCCGCGCTGTCGGGCGGTACGGTCGACGCATTCGATACCGCGGCCGCGGTGTCGATGGTGCGCGAGTACCTGGATGCGATCCAGCAGCAGGGCGCCTTCGGCGGGCGCGGCACGCTGGTCAATTCGGGCGAATACAGCGGCCTGGGCTTCGACGCCGCATTCGATGCGCTGGCCAGGCGCTTCGAGGCCGAAGGCACCGGCGCGCGCAAGGTCAACTTCCGCCTGCGCGACTGGGGCGTGAGCCGCCAGCGCTACTGGGGCTGCCCGATCCCGGTGATCTACTGCGACAAGTGCGGCGCGGTGCCGGTGCCCGAGGACCAGCTGCCGGTGGTGCTGCCCGAGGACGTGGCCGACGCGTTCTCGAAGGCCGGCGTGGTGCACTCGCCGATCAAGTCCGATCCCGACTGGCGCAGGACCGTTTGCCCGCAGTGCGGGGGTGCAGCCGAGCGCGAAACCGACACCTTCGACACCTTCATGGAGTCGAGCTGGTACTACGCGCGCTACACCTCGCCGGGCGCGACCGACATGGTCGACGCGCGTGCCGACCACTGGCTGCCGGTCGACCAGTACATCGGCGGCGTCGAGCACGCGATCCTGCACCTGCTGTATTTCCGCTTCTTCCACAAGCTCATGCGCGACGAGGGGCTGGTGAAGAGCGACGAGCCTGCCACCAACCTGCTGACCCAGGGCATGGTCGTGGCCGAAACCTACTACCGCGAAGGCGAGGGTGGCCGCCGCGAATGGATCAACCCCACCGACGTCGACGTGCAGCGCGACGAGCGCGGCCATGTCGCCGGCGCCGTGCTCAGGGCCGACGGCAAGCCGGTGCGGATCGGCGGCATCGAGAAGATGTCCAAGTCGAAGAACAATGGCGTCGACCCGCAGGCCATGGTCGACCGCTACGGCGCCGACACGGTGCGACTGTTCTCGATGTTCGCCTCGCCGCCGACGCTGTCGCTGGAGTGGAACGAGGCGGGCGTCGAAGGCATGGCGCGCTTCCTGCGCCGCTTCTGGCGCGAAGTGCAGCAGCACGTGTCGCAGCCGGACCATCCGGAAGTCGACGCGGCCGCGCTCGACGCCGGGCAGAAGGCCCTGCGCCGGCAGCTGCACGAGACGATCCAGAAGGTCGGCGACGACTACGGCCGCCGCCACAGCTTCAACACCGCGATCGCCGCGCTGATGGAGCTGCTCAACCACGTGGCGAAGTTCGACGACATGTCCGACCAGGGCCGCGCGGTGCGCCACGAGGCGCTGCAGGCGATGGTGCTGCTGCTCAACCCGGTCACCCCGCACGTCTGCCACGCGCTGTGGCAGGCGCTGGGGCATGCCGAGGCGCTGCTGGAGGACCAGCCGTTCCCGCGCCCCGACCCGGCCGCGCTGGTGCGCGACATGGTCACCCTGGCGGTGCAGGTCAACGGCAAGCTGCGCGGCACGATCGAGGTCGCGCCGGACTGGCCGCGCGAGGCGGTCGAGGCCGCCGCGCTGGCCGAGCCGCACGTGGCCCGCTTCATCGGCGAGGGCCAGGTGCGCAAGGTGATCGTGGTGCCCGGCAAGATCGTGAACATCGTCGTTGCCTGAACGATGGAGACGCGCTGCTTGCCGGGCCAACCGGCGTCGTACAGACTTGCCCGCATGACCCGACTGATCGCGATCCTCGCCCTTGCGCTGGGCCTGACGGCCTGTGGCTTCCACCTGCGCAATGCGCTGAGCCTGCCTCCCGACCTGGGACCCGTGCGCGTGGTCGCCAAGGATCCCTACAGCCCGCTGGCCGAATCGCTGGCCATGGCGCTGGAGCAGGCCGGCGCGACGCCGGCGGCGGAAGACGCGCCCGGCGACGTGGCCACGCTGCGCATCCGGCTGGAGAAGTGGGGCTCGACCCCGATCAGCATCGACCAGTACGGCCGTGCGCAGGAGTACACGCTGCGCTATGCGGTGATGTTCAGCCTCGACAAGGCCGACGGCACCAACGTGGTGCCCGAGCAGACCGTGGAACTGGCGCGCGACTACGTGTCGGTGCCCACGCGCTCGACCGGCACCGAGGGCGAGCGCGAGGTGCTGGCGCGCGAGATGCAGAAGGAAATGACCGCCTCGATCCTGCGCCGCATCGACGCCGCCTCGCGCGCGCCGATGCCGGTGGGAATGCCGGTCGCACCGCCGGAGGCCGACGAGGCCGTTCCCGCGGACGAAGCGTGGCCCGTTGGTGCTCCGTTTGAGGACGCGCCCGCGCCCGTGGAAGAACCCGCCGCGGAGCCGGCGGACACGCCCTGACCGGCGTGGCGCCCGCGCCCGCACCGGACACGCCGTGGAGCTGAGCCCCGACAGCCTGGTCGCGCGGCTGGCTGGCGAGCCGCTGTGTCCGGTCTACATGGTCACGGGCCCCGAGCCGCTGCTGGTGCTCGAAGCCGCCGACGCCATTCGCGCCCACGCGCGCGAACAGGGCTACGCCGAACGCGAGGTGTTCGACGCCGACGGACGCGACTTCGACTGGGGCCCGCTCGCGGCCACCTTCCGCGCGCCCAGCCTGTTCTCGTCGCAGCGCCTGGTCGAACTGCGCCTGCCTACCGCCAGGCCCGGCAAGGAAGGCGCAGAACTGATCGTCGACTACTGCGCGCAGCCGCCCGGCGACATCGTGCTGCTGATCACCGGCAACGAGTGGAGCAAGAAGCACGGCGGCAAGTGGAGCGAGGCCGTCGCCAGGACCGGCCGGCTCGCCGTGGCGCGGGCGCTGCGGCCCGACCAGATGACCGGCTGGGTCGAAGCGCGGCTGCGCATGCGCGGGGTGAAGGCCGATCGCGGCGCGGTGCAGCGGCTGGTCGAGCGGGTCGAGGGCAACCTGCTGGCCGCCGCGCAGGAAATCGACAAGCTCGCGCTGCTCGCCGACGGCCAGCCGCTCGACGCCGCGCGGATGGAATCGCTGGTGGCGGACGCGGCGCGTTTCGACGTGTTCCGCATGATCGATTCGGCCCTGAACGGGCAGGGCGCGCGCGCCGCGCGCATGCTCGCCGGCCTGCGCGCCGAGGGCGAGGCGATCCCGGCGCTGATGGGCATGGTGGTCAAGGAGCTGCTGACTGTCGCCACGCTGGCGCGGGCCCAGGCGCGCGGCGCCAACATGGCCGCCGAATTCAGGGCGCAGCGGGTGTGGGCGTCGAAGGAAGCGGTCTATCGCCGTGCGCTGCAGCGGCACCCGGCGCTGCAGTGGGAGCGCTTCGTCGCCGAAGCCGGCCGCGTCGACCGCATCGCCAAGGGCCGCGCGGATGGCGATGCGTGGCAGGTACTTGAGCGCCTGCTGTTGGCGGTGGCAGAGGCGAAGGCGAGGCCGTTGCTGGGGCAGGCGCCGGGGGCTGGGAGCTAGGGGCTGGGTGCAGGGCGGGTTCGCGCCGAAGGCGCTCTTTTCGTTCGCAGGTTCCATTCGATCCCGACTACGCTGTCCTGCATGACTCCCGGTTCCCAGCCCCCAGTCCCCAGTCCCCGGCTCCTGGTCTATTACGGCGGCACCTTCGACCCCGTCCACGACGGCCACCTGTCCATCGCCCGCGCCGCACGCGACGTGCTGGAGACGGACATCCGGATGATGCCGGCCGCGGATCCGCCGCATCGCGCGCCGCCGGGCGCCACCGCAGACCAGCGGGCGGGCATGCTCGACCTGGCCGTCGCCGGCGAGCGCGGCCTGTGCGTGGACCGTCGCGAACTGCACCGTGCCGGCCGCAGCTACAGCATCGACACCCTGCTTGGTCTGCGCGCGGAGTTCGGCACCCGGGTACCGATCGCGCTGCTGGTCGGCGCCGACAGCTTCGTCGACCTGCCGGACTGGCACCGCTGGCGCGAGCTGTTCGAACACGCACATTTCGTGGTGGCCGAACGCCCGGGCAGCCCGCTCGACGGCGACCTGCGCCCGGAGCTGGCTGCGGCGCTGGCGGGCCGGTGGTGCAGGTCGCCCGGACAGCTGCGCGATGCGCCCGCCGGACGCGTGCTGCGCCTGCGCCAGCCGCTGCACGGCGAGTCGGCGACCGCCATCCGCGCGCGCATCGCCGCCGGCGAGCCGTGGCGCGACGACGTGCCGCCCGCGGTCGCCGACTACATCGAACACCATCGCCTTTACCTGAATGGGGGCGAGGCCGGCGGGCCGGACGCGCCGCCTCGCCTATAATCCACGCACGCCCAGTCCCCAGAGCCGAGCCCACTTGACCAATACCGCGCAAGTCATCAAGACCCGCCTCCCCAACCCGCCGCCCGCCGTCGAAACCCTGCTCCGCACGGTCCAGGACGCGGTGGCCGAACTCAAGGCCAACGATATCGTCCAGATCGATGTCCGCGGCAGGACCAGCGTCTGCGATTACATGGTCATCGCCTCGGGTACCTCGACCCGGCACGTCAAGGCGATCGCCGACGAGGTCGTGCGCTTCGCCAAGAAGCTCGACTGCCAGCCGCTGGGCGTGGAAGGCGAGAGCGAGGCCGAGTGGGTGCTGGTCGACCTGGGCGACGTCGTCGTCCACATCATGCTGCCGCGCGTGCGCGAGTTCTACGCGCTCGAGCGCCTGTGGACGGTCGGCGACGAGCCGCCGCAGGAAGACGGCGCACCCGAAGATCATGCGCTCGAAGCGGATGCCGGCGAGCGCGATTGAACCGGCGCGCGGACTGACCGCCGCGGGTTGATGCGGTGAAAGCCCGCCTGGTCGCCGTCGGCGAACGCGCCCCGCACTGGGTCGCCGAAGGCTACGCCGAATACGAAAAGCGCCTGTCCCACTGGTTGCCGCTGGAGCTGGTGGAAGTCGCGCCTGGCCTGCGCGGCAAGCAGCGCGACACCGCGCGCGCCACCCACGACGAAGGCGCCCGCGTGCTTGCCGCATTGCCGAAGAACCCGCACGTGGTCGTGCTCGACGGCCGCGGCCGCCAGCATTCCTCCGAACAGCTTGCGGTGCGCATGGAGCACTGGCGCGGTCTCGGCCGCGACCTGGCCTTCCTCGTCGGCGGCCCCGAAGGCCATGCGGCGGATGTTGTCGCGCGGGCGGACGAGCAGTGGTCGCTGGGGCCACTGACGCTGCCGCACATGCTGGTGCGCCTGGTGCTGGCGGAGCAGCTGTACCGGGCGTGTGCGCTGCTGGCGAACCATCCGTACCACCGGGCGTAGCGCGCGGGACGCCGCCCGCGCTGTCCGGCGCGGGCGGCGTCCATTTCCGGTACGGCCGATTTCAGTCGAGGCTGTACGCGATCGGCACGATGCCCACCGCCTGTACCGGTCGTCCGTCCACCATCGCCGGGCGGAACGTCCAGTGCCGCAGCACGTACTTGCGAGCCGCAGCGTCGAGCGAGCGATGCCCGCTGCTCTGCCGTACCTCGACTTCGAGCGGGTGCCCGTCGACGTCCACCAGCACCTGCAGCATCACGATTCCCTGCAGGCCGGCGCGCAGGGCGTCGCGCGGGTAGGGGGGCGACGGCGCCTTTGCGTACTCCAGGCGTACGCCCGCAACGGGACCGGCGGGTGGGGCGATGTCGCCGATGCCAGCGTCGACCGGTGGCGACACGACCTCGTCCGCCTGCAGCGTGCCTTCGTCCATGACCACCTGCTCGACCACTGGCTGCAGCTCCCTGTGCACGGGCGCCGGCGTCGCCGGTGCGACTGGGGTGAGCGGCTGCGTCACGGGAACCGGGACCGGTGGCCTTGGAGGCGGCACGATCCTTTCGGTGATCGGGACCACCATCATCCCGCGCTCCGGCATCGCTGCCGGGTCCGGCACGCCCGCCGGGATCAGCAACAGCAGGAGCACGGCGACGTTGGTTGCGATCGCCCCGGCACCGGCGGCGATGCGGGTCGTGTCGAGCTTGGGGAGCGAAGCGCCTGAGAACGGATGCACGTGTTGCAACACCATGACCCACCTCCATTGGTTGCGTTGTACGAGCGTTAACGCGCGGGGCACGACTGCGGGGTTACGGCGAGCAGAGCAGGCGGCACCCGGCCCCGGGGCGCTTTCAAGTTGCACCTGTTCAGCGTGGACGGCAAGTGACGGCATGCGCCACTGGCTCGCTTGTTCGTTCGCTCCTGCGTGAATGGTTATTGAGTGAACCCTGATTGAATGGATCGAGGGAAAAGCGCTATTCATGGCGCCTGATTGGGATGCGGGTCACGCCATGCACGACGACGCATTGCGATGCGTTCTCCCCGGGGTTTAAGAAACGGTTAGCGAGCAGGACGGGGGGATCACTCAAGAACGAGGACGACACCGCCATGCCCTGTTCCCCCCTCAGCCATGCCATCCGGCGTGCCCTCCTGGCCATCTCCCTGACCGGCCTCGCCCCCTTGGCGCTGGCGCAAGCGCAGGACCCCGATGCGCCAACGCCAGACACGCAGTCGGATCCCACAACGCTCGAACGGATCGAAGTCACCGGCTCGCGCATCATGCGCACCGATTCGGAAACCGCTTCGCCGGTCCAGGTCATCCAGCGCCAGGAGATCGACCGCACCGGCAAGACCAACCTCGGCGAGTACCTGCAATCGCTGACCGTCGACGGTTCGGGTTCGGTGCCCAAGAGCTTCGGTGCCGGCTTCGCCTCGGGTGCGTCCGGCATTTCGCTGCGCGGCCTGGGCGCTGGGTCCACGCTGGTGCTGGTCAACGGCCGTCGCATCGCCTCCTACGGCCTGGCCGATGACGGCCAGAAGGTGTTCACCGACCTGAGCATCATCCCGCTCGAGGCGGTGGAACGGGTGGAGGTACTCAAGGACGGCGCGTCCTCGATCTACGGTTCCGACGCCATCGCCGGCGTCGTCAACGTGATCCTGCGGCGCGATTTCGACGGCGCGGTGCTCAAGGGTTCCTACGGGACCTCGGGCGATGGCGACGGCAACGAGCGCAAGTTCTCGGTGACCTGGGGCACGGGTGACCTTGCACAGGACGGCTTCAATTTCTTCTTCAGCGCCGAAGCCGCGAAGAGCGACGAGATCTACGTCCGCGACCGCAGGAACCGCAAGTGGATCGGCAACGGCGACATCTCCCGCTATGGCTACGACCCCACCAGCTTCGGTGGCCTGTTCGGCTTCATCTCCGATCCGAACTCGCTGGGTGGAACCAGCTACAACTCGCCGACCGGCGCCGTGCAGGCGGTGGGACAGCCGGGTTCGCCGGTGGTCCCGCTGCAGGGGGCGGACGCGTGCTCGCAACTGTCCACCGCCACCATCCAGGATCCCAACGGCGGCTGCGTGTGGGACAGCGCGCAGTTCACCAGCCTGCAGCCCGAGCAGGAGTACGTGAACTTCTTTTCGCGCGGGACGTTCGCGCTCTCCGACACGACCGAGTTCTACGCCGAGTTCGGCTACGGCAAGAAGAAGAGTTCGTTCCACAACACGCCCAACGCCGTCTCGGGGACCTGGGCGTCGCCCGACGGCGGCGCGATCAACGCCAACGACGGGCCCGACGCCACCATCATCGGTGCCAACCATCCCGACAATCCGCTCGGCGTCGATGCGGGACTGCGCTATTCGGCGTTCGATGTCGGGCCGCGCACGGTCGATGTCGACAACCAGTTCGCGCGGCTGCTGGTCGGCGTCAAGGGCATCGCAGGCGACTGGGACTACGACGTCGGCTACCTGCACTCGGAAACCAACCTCACCAGCCGGCGCAACGGCTACCTGCGCTACAGCCGCGTGCGCGAGGTGCTGACCGACGGCGACAGCAGTCCGGTTGGCTGGTGGCGCCTGGGCGCGAATGCGGGCGAAAACTCGCAGGCGCTGTACGACTACATCGCGCCGACCATCGGCACGACCGCCGAGACCAGGCTCGAAGTGGTCGACGCCAAGGTCTCGCGCAGCCTCGCGGACCTGCGCGGCGGCGCACTGGGCCTTGCCATCGGCGCGGAGTGGCGGCGCGACGTCGCCACCCTGCCGCCGGTCACGTACACCGACCAGAGCGACATCATCGGCCTGGGCTACTCCGCCTACGATGGTGCCCAGGAAGTCACCGCCGCCTACGTCGAACTCAACGCCCCCGTGCTCGAGTCGCTGGAACTCAACGCGGCGCTGCGCATGGACGACTACAAGGACGGCGAGAACTCGGTGACGCCGAAGTTCGGCGTCAAGTGGAAACCGGCCAGCTGGATCGCCCTGCGCGGCACCTACGCCGAGGGTTTCCGCGCGCCGAACCCGGCCGAGACCGCGGGGTCGTCGGTCGGCTTCGCGACCGCAAGCAACCCGGTGCGCTGCGCGATCGACGTCGATCCCGGCACCCCGGGCACGCAGCGGCCGGTCAATTGCCCCGGCCCGGTGGCCTTCATCAACCGCCCCAACCAGGATCTGGAGCCGGAGGAATCGAAGAGCTATTCGGCCGGCATCGTGCTGCAGCCGACGCAGTCCACGACGCTGACGCTCGACGCCTGGCAGATCAAGCGCGAGAACGAAATCACCACCCAGAGCCTGGCCGACGCGCTGGCGTCAGGCGACTACATCGCCGGTGACGACCTGGTCAATGGCGTTGCCGGCAGCGGCAGCCTGCTCGCGGTGTTCACCAGCTACATCAACGCGACCTCGACCAAGGTCAGCGGCATCGACCTGGACGCGCGCCAGAGCTTCGACATGGGCAACGCCGGCCGGCTGTCGCTGGACCTGCAGTGGAGCCACGTCAGCAAGTACGAGTTCGTCGACACCGACGGCACCAGGTACGACTTCGCCGGCACCCACGACAACTGCAATGTCACCAACTGCCTCGGCACGCCGAAGGACCGCATCAATTTCGGCGCCACCTGGGACATCGGCGACTGGAGCGTGAGCGGGGTGGCCAATTACCGCGGCAAGTTCGACAACGTCGCACCGTACGCGGTCGGCCCCGGCTGCGCGGCCACCTACGCCAACGGCGACGACGCACCGGGCGGCTGCGAGATCCCGTCGTTCACCAGCATCGACCTGTCGGCCAACTGGCGGGCCACCGATGCGCTGGAAGTGTTCGGCTCGGTGCAGAACGCGACCGACAGGATTGCCCCCCTGGACCCGACCACCTATGGCGGACTCAACTACAACCCGCTGGACTTCAGCGGCGCGATCGGCCGGTTCTACACGCTGGGGGTGAAGTACAGCTTCCAGTGATCGACGGCCACGGGACATTCGGCCTCCCGGAAACGGGGAACCCCGCCTTCGGGCGGGGTTCCTGCTTGCAGCTCCGTGGCGGTGCGGGCCGGGTCAGCGGGAGAGTTCGAAGACCACGTCCAGGTTCGCCGTCAGCGTGGTTTCGCCTGGCGATACGGGCGGCGCGCCGGCGGCGTCGTAGCCCTCGGCCTTGGCCATGCGCATCATCACCGGCTGCGGCGGCTGGAATCCGCCGCCTTCGCTGATGCTGACGATGCGGCGCACCTTCAGGCCCAGCGCTTCGGCATACATCCGTGCGCGCTGCTGCGCCTTTTCCAGCGCACCGCGCCGCGCCTCGTCGTAGACCGCTTCCGGCTCGTCGATCTCGAAGCTGGGGCCGTGGACCTGGTTGGCACCGCTGGACACCAGGGCGTCGAGCACGTCGCCGAGCTTGCCGATCTCGCGCACCTTGACGCTGACCGTGTTGCTGGCCTGGTAGCCGGTGATCGTCGGCGGCTGGTTCTCGGCGTACTTGTATTGCGGATTGACGTTGATGCCGCTGGTCTGGATGTCCTTCTCGGCGATGCCCGCGGCCTTGATCGCGGCCATCACCTTGTTCATCTGCGTGGTGTTGGCGGCCATGGCGGCCTTGGCGTCGGCGGCCTGGGTGACCACGCCGGTCGACAGCGAGGCCACGTCCGGTACGCGGCTGGCCTCGGCCCGTGCGGACACGGAGAGCAGGGTGCCGTCGCTGGTGGTGGCGAGGGTGGGGGAGGCGTTCTGGGCACAGGCAGTCATGGTCAGGCAGCTCAGGGCAAGGGCGCTGGCAAGCGCGAGCGGATGGAAGGGGTTGCGAAGCATGGTCTTCTCCGGACGTGGTTGGGGGCAGGGTCGGTACCATCCAGTGAACGGCCCGTGAGCCTGAATGGGGTTGCGGGGCGCTGAACCGCGGCTGGCCGCGGCCTGCGGGTTATCCTTTCGCGATGTTGCATCTTGCCTCGCAATCCCCCCGTCGTCGCGAACTGCTGGGCCGTCTCGGGCTCGAATTCGGCGTGCTCGGGATCGATGTTCCCGAGCGCCGCGGACCCGGCGAGGCGCCTGCCGACTACGTGCGCCGCGTCGCCCGCGAGAAGGCCGGCGCCGGCCTGCTCCGGGTCGCCGGCGTGGCCGGTGCCGTGGTGGTCGGCGCGGACACCGAGGTGATCCTGGACGGCGAGGTGTTCGGCAAGCCGTGCGATGCCGGCGACGCCGCAGCGATGCTGCGCAGGCTTTCCGGCCGCACCCATGAGGTGGTTTCGGCCGTATCGGTGGTGTCCGCGGCGCGCGAGGCACAGGCAGTGTCGGTGTCGCAGGTGCGCTTCGCCGAACTGTCCGACGAGGACATCGCCGGCTATGTCGCCAGCGGCGAGCCGATGGGCAAGGCCGGCGCCTATGCGATCCAGGGGCGCGGGGAGGCATTCGTGCGCCATCTGTCCGGCAGCCATTCGGGCGTGATGGGGCTGCCGCTGTTCGAGACGCTGGAACTGCTGCGCGGGTTCGGCATCGCGCTTCCCGCCCCGGAGACGGCCGAGGCCGCGGCCGGCGACAGGAGCGCGGCCCGATGAGCGAGGAGATCCTGGTCAACGTCACCCCGCGCGAGACCCGCGTGGCGGTGGTCGAAAACGGGATGCTGCAGGAACTGCACATCGAACGCGGCTGGGCGCGCGGCGTGGTCGGCAACATCTACAAGGGCAAGGTGCAGCGGGTGATGCCCGGCATGCAGGCGGCGTTCGTCGAGATCGGCCTGGATCGCGCGGCCTTCCTGCACGCCAGCGACGTGATGCGCTCGCTGCCCACGCCCGAGATCGCCGGCGACGAGGCTGCCGCGCCGCAGCCGTCGCCGCCGGTGCCGCCGATCGGCGAACTGCTGCGCGAGGGCCAGGACATCGTCGTGCAGGTGGTCAAGGACCCGATCGGCAGCAAGGGCGCGCGCCTGACCACCCAGATCAGCATCCCTTCGCGCTACCTGGTGCTGCTGCCGCAGTCGCGCACGATCGGCGTGTCAGCGCGGATCGAGGACGAAACCGAGCGCACGCGGCTCAAGTCGCTGGTCGCCGGGCTCGCCGACGGTCGCGATCACGGCTACATCGTGCGCACCAACGCCGAGGGACAGCCGGCCGAAGCGCTGGCCGAGGACATCGCCTACCTCGGCCGCGCCTGGGCGCTGGTCGAACAGCAGGCGCGCGAAGCGAAGATCGGCGGCCGCATCTACGAAGACCTCACCTTGCCGATGCGCGCGGTGCGCGACCTGATGCGGCGCGACGTGGAAAAGGTGAAGGTCGATTCGCGCGAGACCTGCGACCGCCTGCGCACCTTTGCCGCGCAGTACATGCCGGGGCTGGCCGAGAAGATCGAGCACTATTCCGGCGCGCGCCCGGTATTCGACCTGTACGGCGTCGAGGACGAGATCCAGCGCGCGCTGGAGAAGGAAGTGCCGCTCAAGTCCGGCGGCTACCTGGTCATCGACCAGACCGAGGCGATGACCACGGTCGACGTCAACACCGGTTCGTTCCTGGGCCAGCGCAACCTCGAGGAAACCGTCTACCGCACCAACCTGGAAGCCGCGCAGGCGGTGGCGCGGCAGCTGCGGCTGCGCAACCTGGGCGGCATCATCATCATCGACTTCATCGACATGGTCGACGCCGAGCATCGCCGCCAGGTGTTGCGCACGCTGGAAAAATCGCTGGCGCGCGACCACGCCAAGACCACCGTCTACGACTTCTCGCCGCTGGGCCTGGTGGAAATGACGCGCAAGCGCACGGTCGAGAGCCTGCAGCGCCAGCTCAGCGAGCCGTGCCACGAATGCGGTGGCCGCGGCATGCTCAAGACCGCCGAGACCGTGACCTACGAGATCTTCCGCGAGATCGTCCGCGCCGTGCGCCAGTTCGAGGCCGAACGGCTGCTGGTGATCGCCTCGCCGAAGGTCGTCGGTCGCATCACCGACGAGGAGTCGGCGGCGGTGGCCGAGCTGGAGGAATTCCTCGGCAAGTCGATCCGCTTCCAGGCCGACGAGCAGTACCTGCAGGAACAGTTCGATGTCGTGCTGCTCTGAGGTCGGGGCGCGGGACTCGGGACTCGGGACTCGGCGAAGCAGGAACTCCCTTGTCCGCGGACCAGTGTTCTCGAGGCACCGGGCGCCTGGGCGTTCGGTGCCGCGTCGTGGTGACGGGTTGCATCGATGCCGGTGCCTTCGAGTCCCGAGTCCCGGGTCCCGAGTCCCGACAGCGCCGTGCGGAGCGCGACGCTGATGCCCAAAGCCTGGTCCCACCGCCTGCGTCGCGCGCGCCGCGGCCTGTGGTACGTGCTCGCCGGCGCGCTGGTGGTGATGGCGCTGGTGGCGGGCATCGTCAGCCAGGTCGTGCTGCCGTGGGCGGAGCGGCATCCGGAGCGGATCGAGGCGTGGCTCAGCGCCCGCGCCGGGCGCAGCGTCAGCTTCGACCAGGTCGAGACGCAATGGACGCGGCGCGGCCCGCTGCTGCGGCTGGACGGCATGCGCATCGGCGACGGTGCCGACGCGGTGCCGATCGGTGCGGCGGAAGTGCTGGTCTCGCAGTACGCGGGCCTGCTGCCGGGCAGTTCGTTCACCGAACTGCGGCTGCGCGGGCTGGAGCTGACCCTGCAGCGCGGCGACGACGGCCGCTGGCAGGTGCGCGGGCTGCCGGGCGACCGCAAGCCGGGCGGCGATCCGTTCTCGGCGCTGGAGGGGCTGGGCGAACTGCAGGTGATCGGCGGCCGGTTGCACGTCGAGGCGCCGGCGCTGGGCATCGCCGCGCACGTGCCGAGGATCGACATGCGGCTGCGCGTGGACGGCGATCGCGTGCGCATCGGCATGCGTGCGTGGGCGCGGGCGGGCGCGGCGCCGGTCGAGGCGCGCGCGCAGTTCGGCCGCGCAGGCGGCGATGGACGCGCCTATGTCGCGGCGAAGCAGGTCGCGCTGGCGCAGTGGTCGCCGCTGCTGCACGCCGCCGGCATCACCGTTGCCGACGGCAGCGGGCGGATCGAGGCATGGACGACGCTGCGCGACCACCGCATCTCCAGCGTGACCGTCGACGCCGACCTGCAGGCACTGCAGCTGCAGGGCGCCGCGCTGGAAAACGCGACCGCATCGCGCGTGGCCTTCGGCAAGGTGCAGCTGCGCGGCCGCTGGCAGGCGGTCGACGGCGGCTGGCGTGCCGACGCGCCGCTGCTGCGGATCGGCGACGGCAAGGATGCGCAGGTGCTGGACGGTCTGGTCGTCGCCGGCGGGCAACGGCAGGCACTGCTGGCCGAACGCATCGACGCCGGTCCGCTGCTCGCACTGGCCGCGCTGAGCGATCGCGTCGCGCCCGGCCTGCGCCACTGGCTGCTGGACGCCAGGCCGGACGTGGTGCTGCACGACGTCGAGCTGGCCGGCGCAGGCGGCGGCCGGTTGCGCGTGCACGCCGGCATCGAGGGCCTGCGTTTCGCCGCCCACGGCGATGCACCGGGCATCAGCGGCGTGGCCGGCACCCTCGACGGCGACGCCGGAGGACTGGTGTTCGAATTCGATCCCGAAGCCACGCTGCGCTTCGACTGGCCCAGCGGCTTCGGCGCGCCGCACGACGTGACGCTGCGCGGGCGTGTCGCCGGCTGGCGCGAAGGCGCGGACTGGCGGGTGGAAACCCCGGCGCTGCGCGTCGACGGCGACGACTACGGCGCGGATGTGCGTGGCGGGATGACGTTCGAGGGCGACGGCACGCGGCCGCGCATCGACATGGCCGCGCGGCTCGACGAGACCCGCGTCCCGGTCGCCAGGCGCTTCTGGGTGCGGTACCTGATGTCCGAGGCGGCGCTGCACTGGCTCGACACCGCGCTTGTCGACGGCCGCGTGCTTGACGGCCGTGCAGTGGTGTCCGGCGACCTCGACGACTGGCCGTTCCATTCCGACGCACACAAGGGCCTGTTCGAGGCGACCGGGCGCCTGGCCGGCGCGGTGGTCAGGTTCCAGCCCGACTGGCCCGCGGCCGAGCACATCGATGCCGATGTGGCGTTCGTCGGCAACGGGTTCACGGTGAAGGGGCGCGGCACGCTCGCGGACGTCGCGATCCCGCGGCTGCAGGCGGGCATCGCGGATTTCGGCGAGGCGGACCTGCGTATCGACGCCGATGCGAAAGCGGACGCGGGCAAGCTGCTCGCGCTGCTGCGCGCGAGCCCGCTCCACGACGAGCACGCCGAGACGCTCGACAACCTTGCCGCCAGCGGCCCGACCACGGCCGGCTTCTCGCTCGACCTGCCGCTGCATCACGATGCGCCCGCGCCGAAGATCGCAGGCCGCGTCGAGCTGGCCGGCGTGAACCTCGCGGAGAAGCGCTGGAAGCTCGACTTCGACGAGGTGCGCGGCGCCGCCAGCTACGACCACGAGGGCTTCAGCGCCGGCGCACTGCGCGCCGTCCACCTCGGCCAGCCCGGGCGGCTGTCGCTGCGCGCGGGCAAGGGCCATGTGCGCGAGGGCGGCAATGCGTTCGAGGCCGAGGCGACTGCCGCGTTCGATGCGCACGAACTGCTCGACCAGGCGCCGGACATGGCGTGGCTGAAGCCGTACGTCGACGGCCGTTCGCCGTGGACGATCGCGGTATCGATCGGGACCGCTGTCGCGGGGACCGCCGCGGACACGCTGCCGCCGACGCGCCTGCGCCTGCAGTCGTCGCTGGAAGGCACCCGGCTTGCGCTGCCGGCGCCGCTGGAGAAGCCCGCCGTCGAATCGCTGCCGACCACGGTGGAAACCATGCTGCCGCTCGGCGCCGGTGACATCCGCGTCGCCTTCGGCCAGCGCCTGGCGCTGCGCGCACGCAGCGCCGGCAACCGCACCGGCGTGCGCGTGGCGCTCGGCAGTGACCGCGTCGCCGAGGCGCCGCCGGCTTCGGGGCTCGTCGCCACCGGGCGCACGCCGACGCTGGACGCGATCGACTGGACGGCGCTTGCCACCGGCGGCAAGGGCGGCGGCTCGCTGCCGCTGCGGAACATCGACATCCAGGTCGACCGCCTGCTGTTGCTGGGCGGCAGCTTCGCCGACGCGCGCCTGCGCGCGCAGCCGTCGCGTGCCGGCACCGACGTGCGGGTGGACAGCGAACGGCTGGCCGGCAGCCTGTCGATCCCGGATGCGGACGGCGCGCCGATCACGGGCAGGTTCAGCCGCGTGTCGTGGGCGATGCCGGCCAGGCCGGCTGCCACGGATGCCGCAGGCAAGCCGATTGCCGCGGCATCCGCCGCCGGCGCCGCCGGATCGCCGCCGGCAACCGACAACGGCGCCGGCATCGATCCGTCCTCGATCCCGCCGCTGTCCATCGACATCGACGAACTGCGCCTGGGCGAGCTGGCGCTGGGCAAGGCCGAGGTGCGCACGCACCCGGTGCCCGCCGGGCTGCGCGTGGACCGCCTGCAGGCGCAGTCGCAGAAGCAGCGCATCGACATCAGCGGCGACTGGCTGGGCCGCGGTGCGAACGCCCGCACCCGGCTGACGGCCGACGTGCACAGCGAGGACTTCGGCGCGCTGCTGGCCGGGTTCGGCTACGGCGGCCGGCTGGCCGGCGGCAACGGCGAAGCGCGGCTGGACGCGAACTGGCCGGGCAGCCCGGCCGGGTTCCAGCTGGCGGGACTGCAGGGCAGCCTGGCGATCGCGATCAAGGAAGGGCAGCTGGTCGAGGTCGAGCCCGGGGCCGGGCGCGTGCTCGGCCTGCTCAGCGTGGCCGAGCTGCCGCGCCGGCTGATGCTGGATTTCCGCGACCTGTTCTCCAAGGGCTTCGCCTTCAACCGCATCGGCGGCAACATTGCCTTCGGCGGCGGCCAGGCGCGCAGCGACGACATGCACATCGACGGGCCCGCCGCCGAGATCCGCATCCGCGGCAGCGCCGACCTGCGCGCGCGCACCTTCGACCAGCACATCGACGTGCTGCCCAGGTCCGGCAACCTGCTCACGGTTGCCGGCGCGCTGGCGGGCGGTCCGGTGGGCGCCGCGGTCGGCGCGCTGACCAACGCGGTGCTGAAAAAGCCACTGGGCGAGATGGGCGCGAAAAGCTACCGGGTGAGCGGGCCGTGGGCGGACCCGAAAGTGGACGTTGTCAGTCGCGGGACGGCGCCGGAGCCGCCCGCGCCGGCAAGCAGCGCCCGCCCGCCGGACGCCGATACCGCGGATGCGCCGCAGCCCTCGGAAGCACCGCCGGGAACCGACGGCTTGCCAAACGGCGCCGCGGCCCCAAACTCGGGGCCATGACCACGCCTTCCGATTCGCCCCTCGCACTCGCCCAGACCCGCCTGCTGGCGCCCGCCGGCCTCGATTCTTCCGGGCTGGAACGCGCCTTCGGCGCCTTGCTCGGCCCCGGCATCGACTTTGGCGACCTGTATTTCCAGCACGCCCGGCGCGAGGCGTGGACGGTGGAGGACGGCATCGTCAAGGACGGTGCGCACTCGATCGAGCAGGGCGTGGGCGTGCGCGCGATCTCCGGCGAGAAGACCGGCTTCGCCTATTCCGACGACATCAACGGCGACGCGCTGCTGGCCTCGGCGCGCTCGGCGCGCGCGATCGCACGCGAGGGCGACGGCCACGTCGCGCGCACGCTGGTGCCGGGGCAGGGGCGGCAGCTGTACGCACCGCAGGATCCGATCGACGCGATGGGCAGCGCCGCCAAGGTCGAGGCGCTGCGCCGCATCGACAAACTGCTGCGCGCCGCCGACCCGCGGGTGAAGCAGGTGATGGTAGGCCTGACCGGCGGCGTCGACACCATCCTTGTTGCCCGCAGCGACGGCGTCCTCGCCGGCGACGTGCGCCCGCTGGTGCGCATGAACGTGCAGGTGATCGTGGAGCAGGATGGGCGCCGCGAATCGGGCTTCGCCGGTTTCGGTGGCCGCTACTCGTACGAGGAACTGCTGGCCGACGGCAAGCCGGAGAAGTTCGCCCGCGAGGCGCTGCGCCAGGCGCTGGTGAACCTGGAGGCGATCGATGCGCCGGCCGGCGTGATGCCGGTGGTGCTCGGCGCCGGCTGGCCCGGCGTGCTCCTGCACGAGGCCGTCGGCCATGGCCTGGAAGGCGACTTCAACCGCAAGGGTACGAGTACCTATGCCGGACGCATGGGCCAGCGCGTGGCCTCGCCGGGCGTGACCATCGTCGACGACGGCACCCTGGACGGCCGCCGCGGCTCGCTCAACATCGACGATGAGGGCACGCCCACCCAGTGCACCACGCTGATCGAGGACGGCGTGCTCACCGGCTACATGCAGGACACGCTCAACGCGCGCCTGATGGGCGCCAGCCCGACCGGCAACGGCCGCCGCGAATCGTTCGCGCACCTGGTGATGCCGCGCATGACCAACACCTACATGCGCGCCGGGACGCACGACCCGGAGGAGATGATCCGCTCGGTCAAGCGCGGCCTGTACGCGGTCAACTTCGGCGGCGGCCAGGTCGACATCACCAGCGGCAAGTACGTGTTCTCCGCGACCGAGGCCTACCTGATCGAGGACGGCAAGGTCACCGCGCCGGTGAAAGGCGCGACCCTGATCGGCAACGGCCCGGAGACGATGCAGAAGGTGCAGATGGTCGGCCACGACCTGGCGCTGGACGACGGCGTCGGCGTGTGCGGCAAGGATGGCCAGAGCGTGCCGGTGGGCGTAGGCCAGCCGTCGCTGCTGATCGACGGGCTGACGGTTGGCGGCACGCGGGCGTGATGCGGGCGATGCGACCTTGCAGGAGCGGCTTCAGCCGCGAGCTTTTTGTCGCAACCAACGGAAGCGAAGAGCTCGCGGCTGAAGCCGCTCCTACAGGAGCAGAGGTCGGGTCAGGCGGTTTCGTCGTCGCCGGCTTCACCGGCTTCCAGCAGTTCCTTCACCGCCCGGAACAGCTCGCGGAACGCATGCGGCGGCTTGTTGCGCTTGCGTTCGTCGAGCGTGTTGCGCACCAGCTGGCGCAGCTGCTGGCGGTCGGCGGCGGGGTGCGCCTCGATCAGTTCCGCGAGCGCGGCGTCGCCGTCGTCCAGCAGGCGCTCGCGCCAGCGTTCGGCGCGGTGCAAAAGGGCGGTTTCCTGGCGCGCGGCTTCGCCGCCGGCGTCGAGCGCGTCGCGGATCGCGTCCAGCACCTCGTCGTCCTCGCGCCGCATCTGCTTGGCCAGGAACGCGAGCTGGCGCTTGTGCGCGATGTGCGAGGTGATGCGCCGGGTGTCGGCGATGTGCGGATGCAGGTCGTCGGGCACCGGAAGCTTCGCCAGCTGCGCCGGCGACAGCGCCACCAGCCGCTGCGCCAGCGCCAGCACGTCCAGCGCCTCGCGCCGCTGCTGGCTGCGGCTGGCGCCGAGGAATTCGCCGCTGTCTTCGTCCCGTCCGCGCATGCCGTCCGCCGTTTCGATCCAGTCGCAAGGATAGTCCATTGACCACCGTGCTTACCCCCGACGTTTCCGCTTCCGACGACAGCCAGGCGCGCCTGGAGCACCTCGAAGCCACCGCCGTGCGCCTGCTCGAACGCTGCCGCGCCAGCGGTGCGGAGCAGGCCGAGGTTTCGTGCTCGGAGGAGCGCGGCCTCAACGTCAACGTGCGCATGGGCAGCGTCGAGACGGTGGAGTCGACCCGCGACCGCGGCATCGGCGTCACCGTCTACTTCGGCAAGCGCAAGGGCAGCGCCAGCACCGCCGACCTGCGCGAGGAAAGCCTGGAGGCGACCGTCGCCCAGGCCTGCGCGATCGCCAGGTTCACCGAGGACGACCCCGCCGCCGGCCTGGCCGACGCAGCGCTGATGGCGACCGACCTGCGCGAGTTCGACGGCTGGCACCCGTGGGCGCTGGACGCCGACCGCGCGGTCGACCTGGCCCTGGCCTGCGAGGCCGCCGGACGCGACGCCGATGCGCGCATCGCCAATTCCGACGGCGCCTCGGTCGGCAGCGGGCAATCGCTGAGCGTGTACGCGAATTCGCACGGCTTCGTCGGCCGCGAACGCGGCACCCAGCACAGCATCGGCTGCGCGCTGATCGCCGGGCAGGGCGAGGCGATGCAGCGCGATGGCTGGTACAGCCTGGCGCTGGCCGAAACCGATCTCGAATCCCCGGCCGCGATCGGACGCCACGCCGCGCAGCGCGCGCTGGCGCGGCTGGCGCCGCGCAAGGTGGCGACCGGCGAATACCCGGTGCTGTTCTCCGCCGAGATGGCCCGTTCGCTGGTCGGCCACCTGCTCGGCGCGGTGTCGGGCGGCGCGCTGTACCGGCGCGCGAGCTTCCTGGTCGACAGCGCCGGCACGCAGCTGTTCCCGGACTGGATGTCGATGCACGAGCGGCCGTTCCTGCCGCGCGGCCTGCGCTCGGCGGCGTTCGACGCCGAGGGCGTGGCCACGCGCGAATCGGCACTGGTCGAGGGCGGCGTACTGCAGCGCTACGTGCTGGGCAGCTACTCGGCGCGCAAGCTCGGCCTGCAGACCACGGCCAACGCCGGTGGCGTGCACAACCTGGAAGTTGCCGCCAACGCCGGCGACCTCGACGCGATGCTGCGCGGCATGGGCCGCGGCCTGCTGGTCACCGAGCTGATGGGGCAGGGCGTGAACAACATCACCGGCGACTACTCGCGCGGTGCGGCGGGGTTCTGGATCGAGGATGGCGCCATCTCGCACGCCGTCGATGGCATCACCATCGCCGGCAACCTGCGCACGATGTTCAGCGGCATCGAGGCGGTGGGCAGCGATGTCGACCCGCGTTCGCACATCCGCACCGGCCCGATCCTGGTCGGCAGGATGACGGTGGCCGGGGACCAGTAGCCCGGGCCCGCGGGAGGCGCCGATGGCAGGGTTGGGCGCCGTCTGACGTATGCTCCGGAGAGGCCCGGCGCGGCCGGCCCTCCAACATCACGCAAGCGGGGAACGAGAGATGACCGATTTCAATGAAACCGTAACGCCTCCACCACCGTCGCCATCGGCAGGCCCCAGCGCCGAGGAGCGGCAGTGGGCGATGTTCGCGCACCTGTCCGCGCTCGCCGGCGGCATCCTGACGTCCGGCTGGGCCGGCAGCCTGGGCTGTTTCATCGGGCCGCTGATCATCTGGCTGGTGAAGAAGGACACCATGCCCTTCGTCGACGACCAGGCCAAGGAAGCGCTCAACTTCAACATCACCGTGGGCATCGTGTTCTTCGCGCTGTTCCTGCTGGCGCTGCTGACCTTCGGCATCGGCCTGGTGATCTCGGTGCCGCTGTGGATCATCATCGGCATCGCCTGGCTGGTGTTCACCATCATCGCGGCGATCAAGGCCAACGAAGGCGTCGCCTACCGCTATCCGTTCACCCTGCGGCTGGTGAAGTAATCCGCACGCGCGCGCCGTCGATGCGACGGCGTGCGCGTGCCCGGTGCCGGGTTCCGGTATCCGCGCGGACGGCGCATAGGCCATCGGTTGGGTTGCCTGCGCCGTTCCAGGCCTCATCCTCTGTCCTGTGCCGGGCCTGTTTCCCGGCCGGGAGCGCACGATGGAACACACCGCCGACGGCAACCTGCCGCAGACCCTGTCCCCGACCGCCAGCGAGTGCCAGTGGGCCGCGCTGGCGCACCTGTCCGCGCTCGTGCTGGCGCTGTGCACAAGCTGGATCGCCGGTTTCGCCGGCATGGCCGGTGCCGGTGCCGTCTACCTGCTCAAGCGCGACGATTCGCCCTTCATCCGCGAGCACGCGCGCGAGGCGCTGAACTTCAACCTCAGCATGTTCGTCTACGCCTGCGTGGCGACCGCGATCGGCATCGCGCTGGTCGGCGTCACCGTGCTGACCCTGGGCCTGGGCATCCTGGTCACGCTGCCGGCCGGACTGGCGCTGTTGGCCGCGATCGGCGTCATCGCCGTGATGTGGCTGGTGTGCAGCATCGTGGCGACGGTCAAGGCGTGGAATGGCGAGGCGTATCGCTATCCGCTGACGCTGCGGCTGTTCGACTGAGCGGCGCGGGCCGAACATCCGTGCAGGAGCGGCCTCAGCCGCGAGGTTTGCCTTTCCTTTTGAGCGGATCAAGAGCGTTTCGCCCGCTGTGCGGGCGACTTCATTTCTTTTGATGAGCGTCAAAAGAAACGGAAGCAAAGAAAAACGCTTTGTGCCAACAGCAAACCCGGGAAATCGTCGTCGCGGGGATTTTTCTACAAGACATCCATGTCTTGTAGAAAAACGCCACACATCCATGTGCGGCGCCCTCCGGGTCTGGTCATATCGAATCGGCGTCCGCATCTCCAGAAGCGGAAGGGAAAAGGTGGGCTGGATCCATGGGCGTTGTGCGTCAACGGCGCGGGCTTTCCATCTACCGGTCCAGCCGGTCCATGCGCTCGTCCAGTGGCGGATGGGTGCGGTACAGCTGGGCGAGGGGGGCCGGGCGGTCGCCGAGGGCGGCCATCTTCTGCAGCACCGAGTAGAGCGCCAGCGGGTCGAAGCCTGCGCGCTGGAGGTAGATGCCGGCCGCGGCGTCGGCGCCGTATTCGGCATCGCGGTCGAGGCCGGTGAGCAGGACCGCGGCGCCGTGCCGGTCGACGTAGCGCTTGGCGTACGAGGCGGCAGCCGGGGCGTTGACCTGCGACATCACGGCGTCCTTGCCTGCTTCCCGCACCTGCTGCCTGCGGATGACCTCGAAGTGGTCGCGCTGGACGACGTGGGCGAGTTCGTGCGCGATCACCGCCGCCAGCTCGGCGTCGTCCGCCAGCAGCTCGTACATGCCGCGGGTCACCAGCACGTAGCCGCCGGGGGCGGCGTAGGCGTTGATCTCGCCATCGTCGATGACGCCGAAGGTCCACGGCAGGCCGGGGCGTGAGGTTTGCGAGGCCAGCCAGCGGCCGACCAGGTTGACGCGGCGCTGGGCGTCGTCGTTGTTCCACAGCGGTGCCACGCCGAGGACGCGGCCGGTGACGGCCGGGCCGAGCGCGCGCTCCTCTTCGGCGACCTCCTGGTCGGACTTGCCGACCGCGCGGTCGGCGACGCGCGCGACCGGCGCGCTGGCGATGGCGCCGCCGCCGATTTTCGACAGCAGGCCACGCGCGGCCGACAGTCCGCTGCGCTTCTCCGCGCGCGTGGCCTGCTGGCCCGAGGTGTCGAGCTCCTTCGCCTCGCCCGGATAGGACACCTGCCTTGCCTGCCAGCCCAGCTCGCGGGCGTGCGCGGCGGCGGTGTCGGCGTCGACGCGGTAGCCCTCCATCCGCGCCAGCGCCGCGGCATCGTGGCGGCCGCCGGCGAGGTCGCTGGCGTCGATGCCGCGCACGGTCGCGGTTTCGGTCACGCGGCCCTTGCCGGCGTTGCCCTGGAACAGCGGACGGGCGGTACCAGCGGCTTCGGTGCCTGATGGCAGCATGCGCACTTCGTTGACGCGTACGTAGCCACTGCGGCCATCGTCGAGCACCAGCGCGTACCACAGGCCCTGCTGGGCGCCGATCGCGACGCGTGTGTCGCGGCGGAGCGTGGTGATCGCCGCTGCCCCGGGATCAGGCGCCTGGCGGACCTCCACCGAGCGTTTGTGCACGATCGCGGGCACCTCGGCTGCCAGCGCGGCCGGCGTTGCGAGCGTGGCAGCGGCCAGCAGGAAGGGAGTCAGGAAGCGGAAGGGGAGTCGCATGGGTCGTTCTCCTCGCGTGGGGGAATCCGGGAAACAGGCAGGTTGTCGGCGGCCAGCGGCCATTCGCCGAGGCGGCCTGGGTCCTGTCCGAGCAGTGCGCGCAGGCGCCGGCGACGGTCGCCGGCAGGGATGTCGTCGCCGCCGATCCGCATTGCGCTGGCGCAGGCCAGCACCCGGCTGTCGTGATCGAGGCGTTCGCCGTTCCGGTCGAGGGCGGCGTGCAGCGCGTCGAGGTCGCGACGCGCGCGGGCGCGCACGCCGGCTTCGCTTTCGCCGTGCCACAGCAGCAGCACCGTGTCGTCGAGGATCGCCTGCAGCCAGTGCTTGCGCTCGACCACGCCTTCGATCAACACGATGCCCTCGCCGCGATAGAGGAACCGGCGCAGCACCCGCCGGTATTCGCGGCGCCTGCGGCGGGCCTGCTGCCGCGGCAGGGACGGCTCGGCCTCGAAGCGCAGGCGCACCAGGAGCAGCCAGGGCTGGGCGACGGGGTCGTATTCGCGCACGTAATCGACGTTGCCTGCCGTGCGCTTGCGCTGCACGGTCGCGTAGCCGCGGCACAGGCCGAAGCACAGCGCGCCGTAGCCGAGGCTGGCGAAGATGTCGACGAACCAGCCCAGCCACGTCAGCCCCGCGAATGCGCCTGCGACCAGCAGCAGGTTGGCGCCGAAGAAGGCCGGGTCGACGTCCTTGTGTGGTTCGCCGCGCCAGAACACGAAGGTCGACAGCAGCACCAGCAACGTGGCCAGCGCGTACTTCAGCCAGCCCGGCGGCATCCGGATCCAGGTGTCGGCAACCAGCGCCTCGACCGCTTCGGCCAGCACCTCGACGCCGGGCATGGCCATGTTGACGGGCGTGGGCTTGGCGTCTTCGACCCCGGCGGCGGTGTGCCCGACCACCGCCACCACGCCGCGCAGCGGCGGCAGCGTGCGCCCGCAGACCGGCTTGCCCTCGATGATGTCCGCGGCGCTGGCGTACGGCAGGCGCGCGTGCTCGCGCCAGTTGACGCGCAGGTCGCCGCCGCGCGCGGACAGGGCAGCGGCCGTGTCCGCACCCGCCGCCTGCGCCAGCCGCAGCACCAGCGACGGCAGCGCCCAGTCGCCCGCGGCCTCGTACAGACGTACGTCGCGGAGCACGCCGTCGCTGCCGCGGCGGATGTTGACCAAACCCGCGTGCCGGGCCATCGCCGTGCCGTAGGGCCGGGCCAGGGCGACGCGCGGCCCGGGCGGCGCGGCATCGGGCACGAGGCCGAACGCGCCGGGCACGTCGGCCGCGCGCAGGGCGGCGGCGGCGTCGAAGTCGGGATGCAGGCGGCTGGCCGCGAACAGGAACCGGCCTTTGCCGCCGGTGGCCATCGCCTCGAGCAGGGCGTCGCCGCCGGGATCATCCGGCGAAGGGTCCATGAACAGCACGTCGAAGCCCGCGGCGCGCGCGCCGGCGCGATCCAGCGCATCGAGCAGGTCGGCGTGGCGCTCGCGGGGCCATGGCCAGCCCCCTTCGCCGCGGGCGCGGTAGTACTCGATCGAGCAGTCGTCGATCTCGACCACCACCGTGCGTCCCGACGGCGCCGGTTCGGCCGGCCGCCAGCTGATCACGTTGTCGAAGATCGCGTCCTCGGCCGCGTCCAGCGAGCGGCCGTGGTGCCAGTCCCAGGCCAGCCAGCCGACCATGGCGATGGCCAGCAGCGGATAGAAGGCGTAGCGCAGGTGCCGCGCGAACCACGACAGCGGCCGGCGATAGTCCCGCTCGACGACGGCCCAGGCGTCGATGAACGCCAGGCTCGCGGCCGCCATGAAGCGGTCGATCGCGCCTTCCAGCCGGTGCCTGGCCTTGCCTGCCACTCGAAATCCTCCCCGCGGGTGCTGCACCCGTTCGGGAAAGAAACGTCAAAGCCGGGCGGCGACCGCCACGGTCAGTGCGAGCGGCGGATCGCCAGCTCGCCGAGCGTCGACAGCGCGGCTGCACGCGGCCCCAGCGGGGCCAGTGCGTCTTCCATGGTCTGCGCGAGCTCGGCCAGCCGCGCGCGCGAGCTTTCCACTCCTATCAACGCGGGGAAGGTGGCCTTGTCCTGTGCCGCGTCCTTGCCGGCCGTCTTGCCGAGGGTGGCGCTGTCGCCCTCGACGTCGAGCAGGTCGTCGCGGACCTGGAAGGCCAGGCCGAGGGCGTCGGCGTAGCGGTCGAGCTGCGCGCGCGTGTCCGCGTCGACGCCGGCGGCGATCGCGCCGAGCCGGACCGAGGCGCGCAGCAGGGCGCCGGTCTTCAGCGCGTGCAGGTGTTCGAGTTCGTCGATGCGCAGCACCCGCGCGCCGCCGGTGGCGTCGATGTCCAGCGCCTGCCCGCCGCACATGCCGCGCGCACCGGCGGCGACGGCCAGTTCGCGCAGCATGTCGACGGTGGCCCGCGCGTCGCAGCGCGCGTGGGCGAGGGTGTCGAACGCCAGCGACTGCAGCGCATCGCCGGCGAGGATCGCGGTGGCCTCGTCGAAGGCGACGTGCACCGTCGGTTGCCCGCGGCGCAGGGCGTCGTCGTCCATCGCCGGCAGGTCGTCGTGCACCAGCGAGTAGGCGTGCACCAGTTCGACCGCCAGTGCCGGGGCGTCGAGCGCTTCGAGACTTGCGCCGAACGCGGTGCCGGTCGCGTAGACCAGCAGCGGGCGCATGCGCTTGCCGCCCAGCAGCGCGGCGTGGCGCATGGCGGCGTGCAGGCGCTGCGGGGCTTCATCGGCCGGGGGCAGGATGCGTTCGAGCGCGGCGTCGATGCGCTGGCGCCACTGCGTGGCCGCCTGCGCCGGCGTGGCAGCGGCGTCCACGCCGCTCAGGGATCCTGCATCGCGCCGAAGGGTTCGGCCGACGCCGGGTTGTCCGGGTCGCTGAGCAGCTTGACCCGCAGCTCGGCCTGCTCCAGCGCCTGTTGGCAGCGGCGGTACAGGCCGACGCCGCGTTCGTAGGCGGCCAGCGATTCCTCGAGGCTGAGCTCGCCGTGTTCCATCTTCTCGACCAGCTGCTCGAGGGCGTCGAGCGAGGCCTCGAAATCGGCGACGGGCGAGGGTTCGGCGGACTTGTCGGGAGAGGCTTTGCGCGGCATGCGTGGAGTTTACGACAAGGCCGGTGTCAGGCGGGCGGGATTGCGCGTGGCGCCGCGTCGCGCCACACCAGGCGCGCGCCGCGCGCGCGCAGCCAGGTGTCGAACGGCGCGGACGTGACGAGGTCGCCTGCAGCCTGGACCCGGCCGTCGGCATCGGACAGCAGCGGCAGCCGTCCGCGCCGCCACGGCGGGACGCCGAGGTCCTGCAGCACGTGCTTGAGCGCGTGCGAGTGCGCGCGGCCGGGCAGCTGGATGCGCTCGCCGCCACCGCGGGCGTGGGCGAACAGCGGTGTTTCGAAGCCGTCCGCGCTTTCCAGCCGCAGTTCGCCGCCGCCGGGAAGCGCAAGCGGCGTGCGTCCGTCCCACGCGACGCGCCAGGTCGATGGCAATGGCTCGGGCAGCGCACCGGCGTGCAGCAGGTCGCGCCAGCGACGCACGGCGCAGCCCTGCCATTCGAACATCGCGCCGGCATCCGCGGCGGCCGCCAGCAGGTCGCATTCGATGCGCGCGACGCCCTGCGCGGGCAGCGGCGGCAAGCCCAGCGCATCGACCCAGCGCCGCAGCACCCGCGCGCGACGGGCCCGTGGCAGCGCGGCCAGCGCGGTCACCGACAGGGTGTACGGATCGGGCGTGCGCGCGGCGTCCAGCGCCGAGGCATCCTCATCGGCCAGCAGGTCGCCGGCTTCGGCGGCGAGCGCCGCGCTGCGCGCCAGCGCCGCATCGGCCGCGGGCCAGCGTTCGCGCAGCAGCGGCAGCACGCGGTGGCGCAGGAAGTTGCGATCGTGGGCGGTGTCGTCGTTGCTCGGGTCCTCGATCCACGGCAGCCCGTGCGCACGCGCGTGCGCGAGCAGGCCGGCACGCGGCACCGCGAGCAGCGGCCGCCACAGCCAGCCGCTGCCGAAGCGCTGCCACGGCCGCATCGCGGCCAGCCCATCCGGGCCGGAGGCGCGCAGCGCGCGCAGCAGGAAGGTTTCGGCCTGGTCGTCGCGATGGTGGGCGAGCGCCAGCACTTCGCCTTCGCGCAATGCGTCGGCGAAGGCCGCGCGGCGCGCGCTGCGGGCGGCGGCTTCCAGGCCGCTGCCGGTGTCGCGCGCCACGTCGACGCGCACCACCTGGAGCGGCACGTCCAGCGCTTCGCACACGGCGCGGCAGTGTGCGGCCCAGTCGTCCGCGGCCGGCTGTAGCCCGTGATGCACGTGGAGCGCGCGCAGTCCGGCGCCGCGGATGCGCGGCTGCGTCGAGAGCAGGTGCAGCAACGCGACCGAGTCGAGGCCGCCGCTGAGGCCGACCAGGACCCCTCGCACGCGGTCTTCGACGCCTGGCATTGCGAAGAATCCGGCGGGCAGGGCGTCGCTCATGCCGCGATGGTGCCACGTCGCCGCGACGCAGTGATCCGCCGGCGTGCGCGGGGATCGCGAGGTCGTTCGCTAGAGTAGCCAGACCTTCTCCGAATGCCCGGACCATGAGCCGACTCTTCCAGCCCCTGCAGCAACGCGGCCTCGTGCTGCGCAACCGCATCGCGGTGTCGCCGATGTGCCAGTACAGCTCGGTCGACGGCATGCCCGGCGACTGGCATCTGGTGCATTTGGGCAGCCGCGCGGTGGGGGGCGCGGCGGTGGTGTTCACCGAGGCCAGCGCGGTGTCGCCGGAAGGCCGGATCTCGCCGGAGGACGCGGGCATCTGGAACGATGCGCAAGCGGAGGCGTGGGCGCGGATCGCGCGTTTCATCGACGGGCAGGGCGCGGTGCCGGCGATGCAACTCGCGCACGCCGGGCGCAAGGCGAGCACGTTCGCGCCCTGGCGCGGATCGGGCGAGGTGCCGGTGGGCGAGGGCGGCTGGCAGACGGTCGCGCCGTCGGCGCTGCGCTTCGACGAGGACTATCCGCTGCCGGCGGCGCTGGATGCGGACGGCATTGCCCGGGTCGTGGCCGACTATCGCGCCGCGGCGGTGCGCGCACACGAGGCGGGATTCCGGATCGTCGAAATCCACGCCGCGCACGGCTACCTGTTGCACGAGTTCCTGTCGCCGCTGTCGAACCGGCGCGAAGACGCCTATGGAGGCGGTTTCGAAGGACGCACGCGCCTGCTGCGCGAAACGATCGCCGCCGTGCGCGAAGCCTGGCCGGAGTCGCTTCCGCTGTGGCTGCGCATTTCCGCGACCGACTGGGTGGACGGCGGCTGGGACATCGAACAGAGCGTCGAGGTGTCGCGCGTCGCGGCCTCGCTCGGCGTGGACCTGGTCGATGTGTCCAGCGGCGGACTCGACCCGCGCCAGCAGATTGCGACCGGCCCCGGCTACCAGGTGCCCTTCGCCGCGCGCATCCGCCGCGGGGCGGGCGTGGCCACCGGCGCGGTCGGCATGATCACCGCGCCGGAACAGGCCGAAGCGATCCTCGCGCGGGACGACGCGGACATGGTGCTGCTGGCGCGGGAGTTCCTGCGCGATCCGTACTTCCCGCGCCGTGCGGCACGCGCGCTCGACGTCGAGCCGCAGGCGCCGGCGCAGTACCTGCGCGCCTGGTGACGGCGCCGATATGCGATGCGGATGTGACGTGCTGATTTGAAGCAGCACGCCGGACAATGCGCCCGGCGTGCCGGAAGGCTTACTCGGTTTCGATCCGGATGCCGCCGACGAAGCCCGCGGCCAGGTTGTAGATGAAGGCCTGGATCACGCCGCCGATGAAACCGAAGATGCCGTACATGATCGGCAGTACGATCACGCCCACGATGCCCCCGCCCATGGCGATCAGGCCTCCCCCGTCCTGCTGGCCGGCGAGGCTGGCGATCATGCCGCCGAACACCAGGAACAGCAGGCCCGCGATCAGGCCGATGGCCGCGGCGATGATGCCGGAGATCTTCCCGGCGGACAGCACGTCGATACGCTTGATGATCATCGTGTGTTCTCCCCATGCCGGCCGAGTGCCGGCGGGGAGAGTCTAGATCATGAAATCCTGCACGCCGGCGGCCGGTGTTGCCGGCGCCAGCCTGGTGCGCAGGCGCGTCAGGCCGCTTCGTACGCCCCGTAGCTGCGCAGTCGGCGGTAGCGCTGTTCCAGCAGCTGGTCCGTCGGCAGTGCGTCGAGGGCGTCGAGCTCGTTGAGCAGCACGGCCTTAAGGCGCGTGGCGGTCTGCTTCGGGTTGCGGTGGGCGCCGCCGATGGGTTCACGGACCAGCTTGTCGACCAGCCCCAGCTCCAGCAGGCGCTTGGCGGTCAGGCCCAGCTGTTCGGCGGCGTCGCGCGCCTTGCCCGCGTCCTTCCACAGGATCGAGGCGCAGCCCTCGGGCGAGATCACCGAGTAGGTGCTGTATTCGAGCATCACCGTGCGGTCGCCGACGCCGATCGCCAGCGCGCCGCCGGAGCCGCCTTCGCCGATCACCGTGCACACGATCGGGATCTTCAGCTCCGACATTTCCAGCAGGTTGCGCGCGATCGCCTCGGACTGGCCGCGCTCTTCTGCGCCGATGCCCGGATACGCGCCGGGCGTGTCGATGAAGGTCAGCAGCGGCAGCCTGAAGCGCTCGGCCATCTTCATCAGCCGCAGCGCCTTGCGGTAGCCCTCCGGGCGCGGCATGCCGAAGTTGCGACGCACCTTGGCCTTGGTGTCGCGGCCCTTCTGGTGGCCGATGATCATCACGCTGCGGCCGTTGATGCGGCCCAGGCCGCCGACGATGGCGGCGTCGTCGGAATAGGCGCGGTCGCCGGCCAGCTCCTGGAACTCGTCGCAGATCACCCGGATGTAGTCGTTGGTGTACGGACGCGCGGGGTGGCGCGCCAGTTGCGAGACCTGCCACGGCGAGAGGTCGCGGAAGATCTGCGCGGTGCGCAGGCGCAGCTTGTCCTGCAGGGTGTGCAGCTCGGCGTCGATGTTGACCGCCGGGCCGTGGCTGGCCTGGCGCAGGTCCTGGATCTTCGCCTCGAGGTCGGCGATGGGCTGTTCGAAGTCGAGGTAGTTCGGGTTCATCGACGGGCCGTGACGCGGGAAAGCGACAGTCTAGCGGATGGCGGGTTTGCGGCCGTACGGGCGGGTGTGGGCGCGGCGCCTGCAGGAGGCTGCCCGGTTCGGTCAGCTGGCCCAGGGCCGGCTGCCCATCGCCACCTTCACCGCGCGCACGCCGGGCTGGGCGCGCAGGCTGCCGATCAGGTCGGCGTCGGCGCGCACCGAGTGGCTGCCGTTGAGGTCCAGCGTGCCGGCGGCGCCGTCGGGCAGCAGCAGGTCGTAGCGCAGCGGCGTGCCGCCGGGGCGGTGGCGGGCGAGCAGGGCCTCGATGCGGTCGAGCACGCCGGGCTCGCGCAGGTCCAGGCGCAGCGCCAGCCGGCGCGCGCTTTCCGGGCAGACCTGGTGGAAGTCCCAGCAGCGCCGCGCGCGCAGCGAGAAGCCGCCGTTGAATTCGTCCTCGCGCAGGCCGCCCTCGACTACCAGGATCCGGTCGCGCACCAGCAACTGCGCGTACTCGAAGCAGGCTTCGGAGAAGAACGCGCACTCGATCCGGCCGCGCCCGTCCTCCAGGTGCACGAAGGCCTGCGAGTCGCCGCGCTTGCGCATGCCCACGACCTGGCCGGCGATGACGACGTTGGCCTCCGGGCGCCAGCTGCGGCCTTCCTGCGGCCGCGCGCCGGACTGCGCGCGTTCCCACAGGGCGTCGAGCTGGCCGAGGTCGTGGCCGACCAGCGCGGCCAGTTCGTCGCGGTAGGGGTCGAGCGGATGGCCGCTGAGGTAGTGGCCCAGCGTCTCGCGTTCGCCGGCGAGCTTCTGCGCCAGCGGCCACTCGACGGCTTCGGGCAGTTCGATGCGTGCGGGCGAGGCGGGCTCGGCGAAGCCGCCGAACAGCGACACCTGGCCGGCCTCGCGCTCGCGCGCCATCTGCTCGGTGGCCTTGAGCACTTCGGGCAGCTGCAGCATCAGAGTGGCGCGGTTGCTGCCCAGCGCGTCGAGCGCGCCGGCGTTGACCAGCGCCTCCAGCGTGCGCCGGTTGAGCTTGTTCGATTCCACCCGCTTGCAGAAATCGAGCAGGTCCGCGAACGGCCCGTTGGCCGCGCGCTCGGCGGCGATCGCCTCGCAGGCACCGCGGCCCACGCCCTTCACCGCGCCCAGGCCGTAGCGGATCGTGCCTTCGCCGATCGCCTCGAACATGTAGGTCGACGCGTTGACGTCCGGCGGCAGCACCTCCAGCCCGATCGCGCGCGCCTCGTCGAGGAACATCACCACCTTGTCGGTGTTGTCCATGTCCGACGACAGCACCGCGGCCATGAACTCGGCCGGGTGGTGGGCCTTGAGCCACGCGGTCTGGTACGACACCAGCGCGTACGCGGCCGCGTGCGACTTGTTGAAGCCGTAGCCGGCGAATTTTTCCAGCAGGTCGAAGATCGGGCCGGACTGCCGCGGCTCGATGCCGTGGTGCTCGAGCGCGCCGGCCTCGAACTTGGCGCGCTCCTTGGCCATCTCCTCGACCTTCTTCTTGCCCATCGCGCGGCGCAGCAGGTCGGCGCCGCCGAGCGAGTAGCCGGCCAGGATCTGCGCGGTCTGCATCACCTGTTCCTGGTACACCACCACGCCGTAGGTCGGCGCCAGCACCGGTTCGAGCAGCGGGTGCGGGTACTGCACCTCGGCGCGTCCGTGCTTGCGCTCGATGAAGTCCGGGATCAGGTCCATCGGGCCCGGCCGGTACAGCGAGACCAGCGCGATCAGGTCCTCGAAGCGGTCCGGCTTCGCCCGCCGCAGCAGCTCGCGCATGCCGCGCGATTCGAACTGGAACACCGCGACGGTGTCGCCGCGCGCGAACAGTTCGTAGGTCGCGGGATCGTCGAGGGGGAGGGTGGTGATGTCGAGCGGGTCCCGGGACCCGGGACCCGGGACTCGGGACCCGGGGCCTGCCCTACCCTGCGTGGCTGGAGATTTGCCGTCGCCAGCTGGAAGCGGATCTCCGGCGCCAGCCTCCCGGCTTTCCGGGTCCCGCGTCCCGGGTCCCGGGTCCCGGCGACGATTCACCGCCTTCACCGCCCAGTCAATGATCGTCAGCGTGCGCAGGCCGAGGAAGTCGAACTTGACCAGACCCACCGCTTCGACGTCGTCCTTGTCGAACTGCGTCACCGGGTTGCGGCCGTGGCCGTCGCCGTCGTGTTCGGCGAACAGCGGGCAGAAGTCGCTGAGCGGTGTCGGCGCGATCACCACGCCGCCGGCGTGCTTGCCGGCGTTGCGGGTGAGGTCCTCGAGCTGCAGGGCAAGGTCGAGCAGGTCGCGGACGTCGTCCTCGTCGTTGTAGCGCGCGATCAGTTCGTCCGAGCGCCAGTTCTCGTCGCTGCGCGACTTGTCGGTGCGGCCGAGCGCGTCGTCGAGCGAGATGCCCAGCGTCATCGGCACCAGCTTGGCGATGCCGTCGACGAAGCCGTACGGGAAGCCGAGCACGCGGCCGGTGTCGCGCACCACCGCCTTCGCGGCCATGGTGCCGTAGGTGATGATCTGGCTGACGCGGTCGCGGCCGTACTTGGCGGCGACGTAGTCGATCACCTCGTCGCGGCGGTCCATGCAGAAGTCGATGTCGAAGTCGGGCATCGACACGCGTTCGGGGTTGAGGAAGCGCTCGAACAGCAGGTCGTAGGGCAGCGGGTCGAGGTCGGTGATGCCCAGCGACCAGGCCACCAGCGAGCCGGCGCCCGAGCCGCGGCCCGGGCCGACCGGGATGCCGTGGTCCTTGGCCCAGTTGATGAAGTCGGCCACGATCAGGAAGTAGCCGGGGAACCCCATCTTGGTGATGACGTCGAGCTCGGTCTCCAGCCGCGCGGCGTAGCTGTCGCGATCGTGGCCCTCGGCCAGCGGCTGCGTCTGCAGGCGCCTGGCCAGGCCGTCGCGCGCCTCGCTGCGGATCCACGAGTCGAGCGTGTGGTCGGACGGTACCGGGAAGGCGGGCAGGTAGTAAGTGCCCAGCCGCAGCTCGAGGTTGCAGCGCTGCGCCAGCGCCAGCGCGTTGTCGATCGCGTCGGGCACGTCGTCGAACAGCGCCGCCATCTCGTCGCTGGACTTGAGGTACTGCTGCCGGCCGTAGTCGTGCGGCCGGCGCGGGTCGTCGAGCACGCGTCCGGAGGCGATGCACACGCGCGCCTCGTGCGCGTCGAAGCCTTCGGGCGCGAGGAAGCGCACGTCGTTGCTGGCCACCACCGGGATGCCGAGCTTGCCCGAGGCATGCAGGGCGAAGTCGTTGAACGCCTGCTCGCCGTCGAGGCCGCAGCGGGTGAGCTCCAGGTGCAGGCGGTCGCCGAACCGGCGCTGCAGGTCAGCCAGCGCCTGTTCGGCCAGGTCATGCCGGTTGCCGGCGGCGAGCTGGCCCGGCTGCGCGTGGCGACCGGCGAGCGCGAACAGGCCTTCGTTGTGTTCGGCCAGCCACTGCGGCCGCACCACCACGCCGTCGTGGCGCTGGCCTTCCATCCACGCGCGCGTGAGCAGGCGCGAAAGCGCGAGGTAGCCGTCATGGTCGCGGCACAGCAGGGTCAGTCGCGTGGGCGCCTCGTCGGCCTCGGCGATGAACACGTCCGCGCCGGCGACGGGCTTGATGCCCTTCGATTCGGCCGCGCGGTAGAACTTGACCAGCGAGAACAGGTTGTTGCGGTCGGTGACCGCGACCGCAGGCTGGCCCAGCTCCACGCAGCGCGCGACGAGCTCCGGGATCCGGATCGTCGAGTCGGCGAGCGAGTATTCGCTGTGGAGATGGAGGTGGGCGAAGCGGGCGGGCATGGGTCAGGGGCGCGTCCGGCGCCGCCTGCCCGGACGGGTGTCGGGCCGGGACCGATGGGATTGCGCCATGGCGGGCATCGCAGGAAAACGGATGCAGGCAGGTTAGGCCGGGGGGCCGGCGCGGACAAGGACTTGACAGGCCATGGCCGCGGGGGCGGGCGTGATTGCGGGATCCGCGGGAGATCGGCAAAAGAAGGGCCGCCACGTGGACGGCCCGGGAAGGGCCGCCTGCGCAGGCCGGGGCGTGCGCAGGCGCGTGCCGGGGGCGCGCGGGCCGCGGCGCTACCGTCGTTCCGTCCCCGCCCGCAGCTGCGGGCATCCAGCCCGGAGCCACGGGCAGCGGCCTTCCACGGTGGGCGTGGCGACGGCGTGCGGGAAGGCCGGAGCCGCATCCCCGGGCCGGTCCACGGCGGACGCCCGCGCCGTGCGCGCGTCGATGATGAAGGCGCAGGCGACCACCACGGTGAGCAGGATGTTGCGGATCGGCATGCGTGCAATGTTCATGGTTGTCTCTCCGGTGGGTCCCGTGGGCGGGCATCAGCACACCCGGAAGTGGCGGGGCGCGGCGGAAGGCAGGTAGCTGCGTTCGCCGGATGCGCGGCAGTGTTCGATCCACGCCTGCTCGGCGCTGCGCGCCTGCTCCCAGTCGCCGCGGCTGAAGGCGAACTGGCTGACCTCGCATTGGCGCAGTTCGGCCTCGATGCGGCGGATGCGGCAATAGTCGAGGTAGCAGGCCACCTCGTCCGCCAGCCGCGGCCAGGCGGCGTCGACGACGATGGCGTCGTCCAGGCGGCCGATCCGCGGCAGGTCGTCCGGAATCAGGTCCTGGCGGCTGCGCAGGTAGTCCAGGACCAGCGCGGCCGGCTCGGCCGCCTCGTTGGCGGGCTCCCAGGCCGGGTCGGCGATCATCAGCCCGACCGAGGTCGCGCGCCGGAGGCGCTGCTCGATGCAGCGCGGGGCGCGCCCGGCGTCCTTCGGCCGGGGCAGCTCGCGGGCGGCGGTGGCGAGCTGGTCCGGATCCAGCGGCGCATGGCTCAGGCGGGCCATCAGCTGGTTGAACCGCGCCAGCGCGGCGTCGTCCAGCGGGTAGTCGCCGATCAGGTGGCGGCGCGACGGATGCGGGACGGACCGCGGCAGCAGGGAGGTCGGGAGGGGCTTGAAGCTGGAAAGCTGGGCGTTCATGGCGTGATCCTCGTGTGTGGCGCCACGGGCTTGCGGCGCACGCCCAGATTCCGCGCCGGGCCGCTTTGGGTCATGATGGCCGTGCAAGGTTTGTGTGAGCGAACACGGATGTTTCTGTGATCGCATGAGGACCTGGCGATGAAGCTGGCAGCAGCGGACCGGGACGACGGCACGGCGGGGCAATACCGCTTCGGCGACGTCGTGGTCGATGCTTCCGCCCACACCCTGGTGCGGGGTGGTGCGCCGCAACCGCTGGAGCCCAAGGCCTTCGCCGTGCTGCTGGCGCTGCTGCGGCGTCCGGGCGAGCTGATCGGGCGCGACGACCTGCTCGACCGGGTCTGGGGCCACCGCCACGTCACCCCGGGCGTGCTGACCCGCGCCATCGCGCAGCTGCGCCACGCGCTGGACGACGATTCCCACAACCCGCGCTACATCCAGACCCGGCACGCGCTGGGCTATTGCTTCATCGGCGTGCTGGAGGACGGGGAGGCCGCCGGTGCGCCGGAGCAGGCGGCAGGGGTGCCGGACACGGCTTCCGGCCTGTCATCGGAGATGGAGACGGGGTTGGCGATCCCCGAGAGCGATGCCGGGCCGCTGCTGCCGGAAGGGGGCGCTGCTGCCGGCGGTGCACCCGAGGCCGCGGCCGGAACCCTCGCGGCTCAAACGCCCGCATCGCCGCGCCGGTTGCCACGCCGCTGGCCCTGGCTGGCCGCGGCGGCGGCCATCGTGCTCGTGCTGGCCGCTGCCTGGTGGCTGCACGATCGCGCGACGGCGGTCCCGAGGCCGGCGGAGGCCTCGGTCGCCATCCTCCCGTTCACCACGCTCAGCGACGACCGCGACGATCGCTATTTCGCCGAAGGCCTGGCGCTGGAGATGCACGAGGCGCTGGCCGGCGTGCCGGGGATCAAGGTCGCCGCGCGCACCTCGCCCGACACCATCGCCGGGGACGGCGCGTTCGATGCGAAGGCGCTGGGCGCCAGGCTCGGCGTGGCGACCCTGCTCGACGCCAGCATCCGCCGCGAGGGTTCGCGCGTGCGCGTCAATGCGCGCCTCACCGACACCGGCAGCGGCTACACGCTGTGGACGCACAGCTACGACCGCCAGCTGTCGGACGTGTTCGACGTGCAGAACGAGATCGCCGACGAAGTAGTGCACGCCCTGCTCGGCGTCATCCCGGCGCAGGAGGGGGCGATTGCCCGGCGGCTGGCGCCGACCCGCAGCCTCGCCGCCTACGACGCCTACCTCAGGGGGCTCGACCGGCTGCAGGCGCGCGGCGAGGACGGCAACCTGGCCAGCGCGGTCGGCTACTTCAACCAGGCGCTCAGCGCCGACTCCGGCTTCGCGCGGGCGCAGGCCGGCATCTGCCGGGCGGAAATCCGGCATTTCGAATACGCCCGCGACGCCGATGCCTACACCCGCGCCCGCGACGCCTGCGAGCGCGCGGCCGGGATGGACCCGGGCCTGCACGAACTCCGCCTCGCCTTCGGCGACCTGTACCGCGTGCGCGGCGAGTCGGCCAAGGCGATCGAGCAGTACACCGGCGCGATGGAGGACCCCGCGTTCGCCGCCGACGCCGACATCGGCATCGCCAGGGTCCACGGCGCCAACGGCCGCGCCGGGATGGCGCTGGAATACCTGCGCCGCGCGCTGGACCTGCGGCCGGGCGACGGCGAGACCTGGCGGGAGATCGGCTACCAGCAGTACGCCAGCGGCAACCTCGATGGGGCGATCGAGGCCTATCGCAAGGCGACGGAGCTGCAGCCGCGGGAGGTCAGGCCTGGAGCGGGCTGGGCAGCATGTACCTGGCCGCGGGCCGCAGGGGCGAGGCCGGCGAGGCTTTCCGGCGCGCGCTGCGGATCGCGCCGAGCTACGGCGTGCTGGGCAACCTGGGCACCCTCCAGTACGAGGCCGGCCACTACGTCGAGGCCGCGCGCCTGTACCGGCAGGCGGCCGAACTCAAGCCCGAGGACTACCGCAACTGGGGCAACCTCGGTGACGCGCTGGCGGCGCAGGACGGTGGCGGCGACGCGGCGCGGGCGATGTACCGGCGCGCGGTCGAGCTGGCGCAGCCTTACGTCGACATCCGCTCCGACGACGCGCAGGCGCTGGCGTCATCGGCGTGGTACCGGGCCAACCTGGGCGAGGCCGATGCCGCGCGCGAACTGCTGGCCCGCGCCGAGGCGCTGGGCACCGAGCGCGGCGAGGTGTCGCTGTGGGCCGCGCAGACCCTGGCCCGGCTGGGCGACGCGGAGCAGGCGCGTACCCGGCTCGAGGCCGCGCGCCGGGAGGGTGTCGACCCCGACCGTATCCGCGCGTCGCCCGTCCTCAGGGCCCTGGCAGGCGCGGCGCTGGCCGGCGCGCCGCCCGGTTCGCGTAGGCACTAGCACGCGAAGCCAACCGGTGCCGGTGCACCGGATCCCCCGGAGGTCGCCATGCGTCCGATTTCGCTGCTGTTCGCGGTTCCCGCCTGCCTGTCCCTTGCCGCCTGCGCCACCCGCCTGTGCGGCACCGGGGAACCGGGACAGCCCGTCCACATCAACGTGACCTATGCCGCCGACCACACGCCACGGGTCGAGCCGGAAACGTGCAGGGTCCGGTCGGGCGTGGAGGTCACCTGGCGCGGCCCGCTGGCGGACAGCACGGCGTTCGCGCTTGAGTTCCCGCAGGGCAGCCCGGGCACGGTCACCGAAGGAACGCCCGGGCGCGGCTACCGGTCGGCCAGGTCGCCGGTGACGGTCGAGGCCGGCGAAGGATCCCCGCGCAAGGTCACGATCCGGGTGGAGAACAAGGGCAACGAGAGCATCGACCACAAGTACAACGTGACCGCCAACGGCCACGTCCTCGACCCGCACATCATCATCGACCGCTGAAGGCGGCCGCCGGCTCCGCGCCCGCCTGCGCCAGCGCCGCGCGCACGGGTGCGAAGCTGCGCCGGTGCTGCGGGCAAGGCCCGTGCTCGCGCAGCGACGCCAGGTGCGCCGGCGTCGAATAGCCCTTGTGCAGGTCGAAACCGTACTGCGGCCAGGCGTCGTGCAGCTCGCGCATGTGGCGGTCGCGCGCGACCTTGGCCAGGATCGACGCGGCCATGATCGAGCGGTCGAGCGCGTCGCCGCCGATCCACGCCTCGGCGCGGCAGGGCAGCGGGCGCGGAAGCTGGTTGCCGTCGATGCGGGCGACACAGCTGCCGCCGCCGAGCGCGGGCAGCACGCCTTCCAGCGCGCGCCGCATCCCGGTCATCGTGGCCTGGAAGATGTTGATGCGGTCGATCTCGTCGACACCGACGAACACGACCTTCCACGCCAGCGCGCGCTCGACGATGCGCGCGTACAGCGCCTCGCGCCGTCCGGCGGCGAGCTGCTTGGAATCGTCCAGGCCGTTGACCGGCGTGCGCCCGGGTGCGAACACGACCGCGGCGACCACCACCGGCCCGGCAAGCGGCCCACGGCCGGCCTCGTCCACGCCGGCAACGAAGGTCGGCAGGTTGGCGTCGGGCTCGGCGGCGCCGGCGAACAGGTCGCCTTCCGCCACGCCACCGGCGTCGGCGTCGGCCCTGCGCGCGATGACCGGCCTGCGACGGCTCATCGCGGCGCTCCTGCCGATGCCCCCGCGACGAGTTCGGCGATCGCGGCGGCCGCGCGTGCCGACGCGTCGCGGCGCAGCGTCTCGTGGATCTCGCGGTAACGCGCCTGCAGCGCCGCCACCGAGGCGGGGTCGCGGAACCAGCCGAGCACCGCGTCGGCGAGCCTGTCGGGTGTGCAGTCGTCCTGCATCAGCTCCGGGGCGAGGTCGGCGCCGGCGAGCACGTTCGGCAGCGCGTAGCGGTCGACCTTGAGCATGCCCATGCCCTTGACGATCGCGTGCGTGAGCGGTGCGATGCGGTAGCCGACCACCATCGGCCGCTTGGCCAGCATCGCCTCCAGCGTCGCGGTGCCGGAGGCGAGCAGGACCACGTCGGCGGCGACCATCGCGGTGCGCGCCTGGCCGTCGAGGAGCCGGAATCGGGAAGCGGGAATCGGTGACCGGGAGAGCAGGGCTTCGATCGCCTGCCGGCACGCCGCGTTGGCGGCGGGGACGACGACCTGCAGTCCGGGGACTTCGACGGCGACCTTCGCCGCGGCCTCCAGGAAGGGCGCGCCCAGCCGCGAGATCTCGCCCAGCCGCGAACCAGGCAGCACCGCGAGCACGGGCGCGTCGGCGGGCAGGTCGAGCTGCGTGCGCGCGGCGCCGCGGTCGGGTTCCAGCGGCATCGCGTCGGCGAGCGGATGGCCGACGAATCGTGCATCGACGCCGTGGCGCGCGTAGATCGGCGGTTCCATCGGGAACAGGCACAGCACGCGGTCGGCACTGAGGCCGATCTTTTCCGCGCGCTTCTCGCGCCACGCCCACACCGACGGGCTGACGTAGTGCACCGTGCGCACGCCGCGCCGCTTGAGCCACTTCTCGACGCCGAGGTTGAAGTCGGGCGCGTCGATGCCGATGAAGGCGTCCGGCCGCCAGTCCAGCACCTGCCGGCGGAATCCGCGCCGCAGCTTCAGCAATCGCGGCAGGTGCGCCAGCACTTCGGCGAACCCCATCACCGCCAGCGCCTGCGCATCGTGCCAGGCCTCGAATCCCGCCGCGCGCATCGCATCGCCGCCGATGCCGGCGAACTGCGCATCCGGGAATCGCGCGCGCAGCTGCTCGACCAGCCCCGCGCCGAGCAGGTCGCCGGAGGCTTCGCCGGCGCAAAGGGCGAAGCGGGGAGGGCCGGGACGTGGGACCCGGGACCCGGGTCCCGGAAAGGCGGATGCCGACGCCGGGCGTTCGCCCGTGCCGCTGGCGATCTCCGGCTCCCGATTCCCGATTCCCGTCGTCACCGCGCCAGCGGTCGCTCGCCGCGCTCGATGAAGTCGAGGAAATCGCGCACGTCGGCGCTGTCGGCGGCCATGCCGGACAGTTTTTCCTTCGCCTCGGCCAGGCTGCCGTCGGCGACGTACACGGTGCGATACGCGCGCTTGATCGCGGCGATGCGGTCGGCGTCGAAGCCGCGGCGCTTGAGGCCCTCGGCGTTGATCCCGCGCGGGCGGCCGTGATCCTCGATGCCCACCATCACGTAGGGCGGCACGTCGCCACTGACCAGCACGCCCATCCCGAGGAAGGCATGGGCGCCGATCCGGCAGAACTGGTGGATGCCGGAAAAGCCGCTCATGATCACCCAGTCGCCGATCTCGACGTGCCCGGCGAGGGTGGAGTTGTTGGAGAACACGCAGTGGCTGCCGACGATGCAGTCGTGGGCGACGTGGGTGTAGGCCAGCAGCCAGTTGTCGTCGCCGATCCGGGTCGTGCCGCCACCGCCGCCGGTGCCGCGGTTGATGGTGACGAACTCACGGATCACGTTGCCGTCGCCGATCTCCAGCGACACGCGCTCGCCGGCGTACTTCTTGTCCTGCGGGTCGCCGCCGATCGCGGCGTGGCCGTGGATGCGGTTGTCGCGGCCGATGCGGGTGGGCCCGTGGATGCTGCAGTGCGGGCCGACGCGGGTGCCATCGCCGATCTCGACGTCGGGGCCGATGAAGGTGAACGGCCCGATCTCGACGTCGCTGCCGATCCGCGCCGACGGATCGACCACCGCGCTGGCGTGGATGGTCGCGTCGGCCACGTCAGCTCTTGACCTCGGCGCAGAGGATGTCGGCGCAGGCCACCTGCTGGCCGTCGACGCTGGCGACGCCGCAATACTGGGTCATGTTGCGGATCTCGCGCCGGATCGTGACCTCCAGGTCCATGCGGTCGCCGGGCACCACCATGCGCGAGAACTTGGCGTTGTCGATCTTCACCAGGTACGACAGCCGGCCCTCGATGCCGCCGCCGTGGGTGAGCTGGGTGAGCACGCCGCCGGCCTGCGCCAGCGCTTCGATCACCAGCACGCCGGGCATCACCGGGCGGTCCGGGAAGTGGCCCTGGAAGTAGCCTTCGTTGGCGCTGACGTTCTTGTAGCAGAGCACGCGCTTGCCGGCTTCGAACTCGACCACGCGGTCGACCAGCAGGAACGGATAGCGATGCGGCAGCATTTGCCGGATCGCGGTGACGTCGATCGGCAGGGTCACGGGTGCGGACATCAATCCTCCTCGTCGCGCGGGGTCTTGCCGAGGGCATTGACCCGGCGTGCAAGTGTATCGAGTTGCCGGAACCGCGCCGCGTTGCGGCGCCATTCGCGGTTGGCCATGAGCGGCGTGCCGGAAGAATACTCTCCCGGCTCGCGGATCGAGTGCGTCACCAGGCTCATCGCCGTGATCATGACCCGGTCGCAGACCTCGAGGTGGCCGAGGATGCCCGCTGCGCCGCCGACCAGGCAGTAGCTGCCGATGGTGGCGCTGCCGGCCACCGCGGCGCAGCCGGCCATCGCCGTATGCGCGCCGATGCGCACGTTGTGGCCGATCTGGATCTGGTTGTCCAGGCGCACGTCCTCGCCGAGCACCGTGTCCTCGATCGCGCCGCGGTCGATGGTCGTGTTGGCGCCGATCTCGCAGTCGTCGCCGATGACCACGCCGCCCTGCTGCGGCACCTTGATCCAGTGCCCGGCGTCCATCGCCAGGCCGAAGCCATCGGCGCCGAGCACCGCGCCCGGATGGACGAGCACGCGCCTGCCCAGCCGTACCCGACGCACGAGCGTGACCCGCGCGACCAGCACGCAGCCTTCGCCGACCTCACAGTCGTCGCCGATCACGCAGCCCGGGCCGATGACCGCGCCGGCACCGATCTGCGCGCGCGCGCCGATGCTGCAGAAGGCATCGACCTGCGCCTGCGGGTCGACCCTGGCCGAAGGATCCACCACCGCGCTGGCGTGGACACCCGGCCGCAGCGGCGGCGGCGGGTCGAACAGCGCAGCGATCTTCGCGAACGCGACGTAGGGGTCGGCCGCGAGCAGCGCGGTGCCGGCGTAGCCTTCGCTGTCCTGCGCGCGCATCACCACCGCGGCCGCCTGCGAATCGGCAAGCTGGGCGCGGTAGCGCGGGTTGGACAGGAAGGACAGCCGGTCCGGACCGGCATTGGCGAGCGTGGCGACGCCGGCGACCACGGCCGCGCCGTCGCCCTTCAGCTGCAGGGCGAACCGGTGTGCGAGTTCGGCGGCGGTGAATCCGGCTGGCAAGTCGCGATTCCCGGTTCCCAAATCCCGATCCTCGATCCCTTGCCGCTAGAACGCGCCGCCGAAGGTGAACTGCAGGCGTTCGACCTCGTCGTTGTCGCCCTGGCGCAGCGGGAACGCATAGCTGATCGAGATCGGGCCGACCGGTGCGCGCCACATCAGCGCGACGCCGGTGGACACGCGCAGCTCGTTGGCGTCGAAGGCGTCCACGTCCTTGTACACGTTGCCGAAGTCCACGAACGCCGAGATGCGCGCGGCCGGGCTGTCGAACAGCGTGGGGAAGAACATTTCCAGCGAGCCGACCGTCTTCAGCGAGCCGCCCAGCGGCTGCAGGTAGGTGCTGTTGGCCGCCGCCTCGCGCGGACCGAGGGTGTTGTCGCGGAAGCCGCGCACCGAGCGCGCGCCGCCGGCGTAGAAGTTCTCGAAGAACGGCAGGCCGCTGGCGACCAGGGTCCGGTCGTAGGTCGAGCCCGGCGCGCAGTCCGCCGGTGCGGCCGCCATGACCGCGCCGGAAGGCGTCGGCAGCGGCTGGCCGGGATTGGTCTGGCAGAACACGCGCACCGAGTCGGAACCGTAGCTGTCGCCGTAGCCCAGGTCGATGCGCGTGTTGAGCACCAGCGCGCGCGAGATCGGCCAGTACTTGGAGAACTCGTAGTTGAGCTTGTAGAACTGCACGGTGGAGCCGGGCAGGGTGGTTTCCAGCGACACGCGCTGCAGGGTGCCGCGGGTGGGCTGCAGGTAGTCGTTGCGGGTGTCGCGCGCCCAGGCCAGTTCGGTGCGCCAGGAGTGGAATGTCCGCGCGCCCAGCGCGTCGATGTAGTCGACGATGCTGTCGGGCGTATAGCCGCGGAAGGTGCTGATCTGGTTGCGGTCGATGCCGAACAGCGCGCTGACGGTATCGGATTCGGTGATCGGCACGCCCAGCACCATCTGCCCGGAGGCGCTGGTCGACGAATACTGCGCGGTGTTGAACTCGGAGTTGTCGAACTCGCGCCACCACAGGTTGTAGCCCAGCGACAGGCCGCCGTCGGTGAAGTAGGGGTTGAGGAACGAGAACGAATACCGCTGCAGGTAGACGTTGCGCTGCGCCTCGACCGAGATGCGGTTGCCGCTGCCCAGGAAGTTGTTCTGCGACAGCTGCACCGAGGTGGTCACGCCGGCCAGCTGCGAGTAGCCCAAGCCGAAGACGAAGCTGCCGGAGGTGGTTTCCTTGACGTTGACGACCACGTCCACCTGGTCGGAGGTGCCGGGCACCGGCTGGGTCTGCACGTCGACGCTGCCGGGCTCGAAGAAGCCCAGGCGCTGCAGGCGCACCTTGGAGCGGTCGATCGCGACCTGCGAGTACCAGGCGCCTTCGAACTGGCGCATCTCGCGGCGCATCACCTCGTCGGAGGTGCGGGTGTTGCCCTTGAACACGAGCCGGCGCACGTTGACGCGCGGGCCGGGCACCACCTGCAGGTTGATGGCCACGGTGCGGTCGTCGCGGTCGATGTCCGGGATCGGGTTCACCTGCGCGAACGCGTAGCCGATGTTGCCCAGGGTGGCGGTGATCGAGTCGGCGGTCAGTTCCAGCAGCGCGCGCGAGAAGGTCTGGCCTTCCTTCACCAGCACCATGCGCTCGATGCTTTCCTTCGGCAGCACGGTGTCGCCGGTGACCTGGATCGAGGAGACCTTGTACACCTCGCCCTCGGTCAGCCCCATGGTCAGGAACATGTCGCGCTTGTCGGGGCTGATCGCGACCTGGGTGCTGTCGACGCTGAAGTCGACGTAGCCGCGGTCGAGGTAGTAGTTGTTGAGCTTCTCCATGTCGCCGGAGAGTTTCTCGCGCGAATACTGGTCGTCGCGCCGGTACCAGCTCAGCCAGTTGCTCTCGGCCGACTCCCAGGAGTCGGTGAGGTCTTCCTGCTCGAAGGCCTCGTTGCCGATCAGGTTGATGTGGCGGATCTTGGCGGCCTTGCCTTCCTTGATCGCGATGGTGACGTCGACGCGGTTGCGGTCGAGCTTGCTTACCGTCGGGCTGATCTCGACGTTGTACTTGCCGCGGTTGTTGTACTGGCGGGTGAGCTCCTGGGTCACGCGGTCCAGGCTCAGGCGGTCGAAGGTCTCGCCCTCGGCCAGGCCGATGTCGCCCAGGCCCTTGAGCAGTTCCTCGCTCTTGATGTCCTTGTTGCCGGTGACGGTGAGCTTGTTGATCGCCGGGCGCTCGCTGACGGTGAACACCAGGATGTCGCCCTGGCGGCCGGCGCGCACGTCCTCGAAGAAGCCGGTCTTGTACAGCGCGCGGATCGCCTGGGCGATGCGCGAGGAATCGACGCTGTCGCCGCGCTCGATCGGCAGGTAGGTGAACACGGTGCCGGCGCCGATGCGCTGCAGGCCGTCGACGCGGATGTCGCTGACGGTGAAGTTGCTGTCGGGCCGTGCGACCGGCGCGGCGGGCGCCTGCTGTTCAGGGGGCGTGATCCCGAAGGCGGCCTGCGGGTCGACTGTCTGCTGGGCCCAGGCGGGGCCGGTCATGGCCGTGGCGAGGGCAAGGACAAGCAGGCGGCGGTTGGGGGTACGCGTCATCAAATCGGATCCAGGATTGGGGTCGGCGCCCGAACCGCGGCGCGGGCTGGGCATGGTGGGACAGTTACCGTACGAAGTTGTTCAGGATGTCGTTGTAGAACGCCAGACCCATGAGTCCCGCCAGCAGGGCAAGGCCGACATACTGCCCTGCGGCCATCGCACGCTCGCTTAACGGGCTGCCCTTGACCAACTCGATAAGGTAATACAACAGGTGACCCCCGTCCAAGAGCGGGATCGGCAGCAGGTTGAGCACGCCCAGGCTCAGCGAGAGCAGCGCGAGGATGGTCAGGTACCAGGCCGCGCCGCGCTGCGCGTAGGCGTTCGCGGCGCGGGCGATGGTGATCGGGCCGGCCACCGAGTTCTGCACCGACACCCGGCCCGAGAACACCCGCCCGACCATTTCGAACAGCTGCACGGTCTGGTAGCGCATCTCGCGTACCGCCGCTGGCACCGCGGCCAGCGGGCCGTAATGCTCGACGGCGTCCTTGGGCGGCAGTTCGCTGCGGTGGAGCGGCTCGATGCCCAGCATCCAGAAGTCCCCGCGCCCGTCCACCGAGGTCAGGCGCGGCGTGACCGGCAGGGCGAGGCGCTCGCCGTCGCGCTCGACCTCCACCATGGCCTCGCCGCCCTGGCGGCCCAGCTGCTGGATCATCACGCCGATGTCGTCGAAGTAGCGCACCGGGCGGCCGTCGATGGCGGTGATGCGGTCGTTCTCGGCCAGCACGCCCCAGGCCGGGGTGTCCTCGCGGACCTTGCCCACCACCGGCGGCAGCAGCGCCTGGTGCGAGGTCAGGCCGATCGCGGCCAGCACGCCGCGCTCGTCGAGGCTGGAGGGCAGGGCGGACAGCCCGAGGGCGTGCTCGCGCTCGCCGCCATCGGCGTCGCGCACGCGCAGGTCGACGTCCTCGCGGTCGAGGGCGTGCGGCAGCAGGGCCATCATCACCCCGTCCCAGGTTTGCGTGGTGCGGTTGCCGACGGCAAGGATGGTGTCGCCGCGATGCAGGCCGGCCGCGGCGGCGATGCCGTCGGCCTGTCCGACCACCGGCGCATAGCCCGGGCGCCCGATCACGAACATCGCCCACAGCAGCAGCACGCACAGCAGCAGGTTGGCCGCGGGGCCGGCGATCACAATTGCGATCCGCCGCCACACCGACTTGCGGTTGAACGCCTGGTCGAGCTCGTCGGCCGGCACCTCGGCCTCGCGTTCGTCGAGCATCTTGACGTAGCCGCCGAGCGGGATCGCGGCGATCACGTACTCGGTGCCGTCGCGCCCGCGCCGCGACCACAGCGGCCTGCCGAAGCCGACCGAGAAGCGCAGCACCTTGACCCCGTTGCGGCGCGCGACCCAGTAATGGCCGAATTCGTGGAAGGTGACCAGCAGCCCCAGGCTGATGACGAACCACCACAGGGATCCAACGAGGGTGCTCATGCGGACGGACTCATGGGGCGGTCAGGCGGGTGGCCAGTTGCGTGGCGCGGTCGCGTGCACGGGCGTCGGCCTCGCGCAGCGCGTCCAGCGAGGATGCCGGCGCCGCGGGCAGCGCCGCCAGCGTGTCTTCGACCAGGGCGGGAATGGACAGGAAACCGATCCGCCCCTGAAGAAACGATGAAACCGCCACTTCGTTGGCCGCATTGAGGGTCGCCGGGGCGGTACCGCCGGCCTCCAGCGCCTCGAACGCGAGCCGCAGGCAGGGAAATGCCGCCGTGTCGGGGGCCTCGAACTCCAGCCGCCCGTGCGTCAGCAGGTCCAGCCCGCCGACCCCGGATTCCATCCGCCGCGGCCAGCCGAAGCCCACGGCCAGCGCGGTGCGCATGTCCGGCAGGCCAAGCTGGGCGAGGGTGGAGCCGTCGATGAACTCGACCAGCGAGTGCACCAGGCTCTGCGGGTGCACCAGCACGTCGATGCGCGCGCCAGGCATGTCGAACAGGTGATGGGCCTCGATCACCTCCAGGCCCTTGTTCATCAGCGTGGCCGAGTCGACCGAGATCTTCGGCCCCATCGACCATTTGGGATGGGCGATCGCCTGCGCCGGGGTCACGTCGGCCAGCTGTTCGCGGCTGCGCCCGCGGAACGGTCCGCCGGAGGCGGTCAGCACGATCCGCCGCACGTCCTCGGCGTGGTTGGCCGAACCCCGGCCGTCAAGGCACTGGAAGATGGCGTTGTGCTCGCTGTCGACCGGCACGATGCAGGCGCCGCCGTCGCGGGCGGCGGCCACCAGCAGCTCGCCGGCCAGCACCAGCGACTCCTTGTTGGCCAGCAGCAGGCGCTTGCCGGCGCGGGCGGCGGCCAGGGTCGAATCCAGCCCGGCGGCGCCGACGATGGCCGCGACCACGGTCTGGCAGGCGTTGCCGGCGGCGAGGTCGGTGATCGCGTCCATGCCCGCATGCGCCCGCGTTGGCAGGCCGGCGGCGGCCAGGCCGTCGCGCAGGGCCGCATGGCCGTCCGGGTCGGCGATCGCCGCATGATCCGGGCGATGGGTACGGCACAGGGCCAGCAGTGCATCGACGTTGCGGCCTGCGGCCAGCACCGAGGCGCGCAGGCGGCCGGGATGGCGCGCGATGACGTCCAGTGCCGACGTCCCGATCGAGCCGGTGGCGCCGAGGACGGCGACGGATTGCAGGTCGGAAGCCGGCATGTTCAGAAGCCGAGCAGTTCCTTGCCGAGCAGGAACACCGGCAGGGCGGCGAGTACGCCGTCGAGGCGGTCGAGCACGCCGCCGTGGCCCGGGATCACGTTGCCCGAATCCTTGGCGCCGACGTGGCGCTTGAGCAGGCTCTCGAACAGGTCGCCGACCACCGAGAACAGCACGGTCGCCAGCGCCACCAGCGCCAGCGCCGGCAGCTGCGCGGGCGCGGCGCCGGCCAGCCAGCCGAACGCAAGCCCGGTGGCGACGCCGGCCACCACGCCGCCGAGGAGGCCTTCGATGGTCTTGTTCGGGCTGATCCTTGGCGCCAGCTTGCGGCCCTTGAACAGCTTGCCGCCCAGGTGGCGGCCGGCGAAGTAGGCACCCGAGTCCGCGGCCCAGACGATCGCCAGCGCCGTCAGCAGCCAGCGATGGCCCATCGGCGGATCGCCCTGCACCGGCTGGTCGCCGTGGATCAGCACCAGCGCGCACCACGCCGCCAGCGTCGCCAGCGTGCCGGCGGCGAGCTTGAACACGCGCGCATGGGTGTCGTGGTCGGAGGCGAAGGAGGAAAAGCGCAGCCACAGCAGCGCCAGCAGCCACCAGCCCACGCCCACCACGGCGACGATCTGGAACAGCACGAACGAACCCTGCGCCGCCCACACCATCAGCACCATCAGCAACAGGTTGAGCAGCAGCAGGATGGTCCGCTGCAAGGTGTCGTCGACCTCCGCCAGCTTCAGCCATTCCCACAGCCCGGCCAGGAACACCACCGCCGCCACCGCCGCCATCCACGGCGTGGGCAGCAGCAGGATCGCCAGGATCGCCAGCGGCGCCATCAGCAGTGCGGCGATCACGCGGGTGCGGGTCATTCGGAGGTCTCCAGTGCGGCGGCCTGCTCGCCGGTGAGGCCGTAGCGGCGCTCGCGGCCGGCGAAATCGTCCAGAGCGCGCGACAGGGTCGCCGCGTCCAGCTCGGGCCACAGGGTATCGGTGAACCACAGCTCGGTGTAGGCCAGCTGCCACAGCAGGAAGTTGCTGATGCGCATGTCGCCGCCGGTGCGGATGAACAGGTCGGGCGGCGGCAGGTCGGCCAGCGCCACGCGCGAGGCGAACAGTGCCTCGTCGATCTGGTCCGGTTGCAGCCGGCCCTCGGCCACGTCACGCGCCAGCGCGCGCGCGGCCATGGCGATGTCCTGGCGGCCGCCGTAGCTGGCGGCGATGTTCAGCGCCAGGCGCGTGTTGCCGGCGGTCTGGGCCTCGGCGGCTTCCATGCGCGCGCGGATCTGCGCGGCGAAGCGCCCGCGCTCGCCAATGAAGCGCACGCGCACGCCGCGGCGGTCGAGTTCGACCACCTCGCGCTCGAGCGCGTTGAGGAACAATTTCATCAGCGCGCCGACTTCCTCCTCCGGCCGGCCCCAGTTCTCGCTGGAGAAGGCGAACAGGGTCAGCGCGCCGATCCCGCGCTCCAGGCAGAAGTCGATGCACAGGTTGACCGCCCGCGCGCCCGCCCGGTGCCCGACCATGCGCGGCCGCCTGCGCCGCGCGGCCCAGCGGCCGTTGCCGTCCATGATGACGGCGAGGTGGCGGGGGAGGGTCATTGGGGCGCCGGGATTCGGGATTGGGGATCGGGGATTCGAGAAAGCAGGGAAACGCCTGCGCTGGCGCCATGCCGTGGAGCCGGATGCATTCGCTCTTCCGAATCCCCCGTCCCCGATCCCGGATCCCGGGTCCTCATACCGCCATCAATTCCTGTTCCTTCGCCTTGACCACCTCGTCGACGTCCTTGATGCCCTGGTCGGTGAGTTTCTGGATGTCGTCGGCGGCGCGGCGGTCGTCGTCCTCGGAGATTTCCTTCTCCTTGAGCAGGTCCTTGACCTGCTGCAGGGCGTCGCGGCGGATATTGCGGATCGCGACCTTGGCGTTCTCGCCCTCGCCGTGGACCAGCTTGGACAGCTCCTTGCGGCGCTCCTCGGTCAGGGCAGGCAGGTTGATGCGGATCACGGTGCCGGCGGTGGTCGGGTTCAGGCCCAGATCGGAGGCGAGGATCGCCTTCTCGACCGGCTGCACCATCTGCTTTTCCCACGGGGTGATGACCAGCGAGCGTGCGTCGGCGACGGTGACGCTGGCGACCTGGGTCAGCGGCATGTCCGAGCCGTAGTAGTTGACCTTCAGGTGGTCGACCAAGGCGGTGGAGGCGCGGCCGGTGCGGACCTTGGTCAGGTCGTGGCGCAGCGATTCCACGCTCTTGTTCATGCGGGTCTGCGCATCCTTCTTGATGTCGTCGATCATGGCCGGCTCCGGGGCAAAGGCATAATCCCGGGATTATAGGGTGAAGCGGCGGATCACGAATCGGGGACCCAGGCGGCCCCGTGCCCCAGGTCACCCCGCGGGCTCGGCATCAGCCCCGAGCGCCTGATCCAGGCGCCGGAAAACCTCGCCGCCGAAGCCGCTCCTGCAGCCTCGCCGGCAACGAAGCCGGCCTCTCAGTGCCCCTGGTCTGCCTGCGCATGCATATCCTGGATGCAGGCCTCGCCGCGCTCGATCTGCAGCGTGGGATGGTGGATGCCGAAGCGTTCGTCGAGATCGTGGACGAGGCGGCCGATGAACGCGTCGTGGTCCCCGGCCTCCGCGCGCACCAGGTGCGCGGTCATGGCGACTTCGCCGGCGCCCAGCGGCCAGATGTGCAGGTGGTGCACGGCCGAAACCCCCGGCTGTCCGGCAAGGAAGGCCTGCACGGCCGCCTGGTCGATGCCCGCGGGCACCGCGTCCATGGTCGCGTCGAAGCTGTCGCGCAGCAGGGCGAACGCGCCAACCGCCACCACCGCGCCGACCAGCAGTGCGGTCGCCGGGTCCAGCCAGGCCCAGCCGAGCGTGAGCATGCCGATGCCGGCCAGCACCGCGGCCAGCGATACCGCCGCGTCGGCGACCAGGTGCAGGTAAGCGCCGCGGCGATTGAGGTCATGGGCGTGCCCGTCGCGCACGAACCAGGCCGCGCCGAGGTTGACCGCGATGCCGATCGCCGCGACCACGATCACCGGCGTCGCCGGGATCTGCGGCGGCGCGCCCAGACGGCGCACGGCCTCCCACGCCAGCGCGCCGGAAAAGCCGATCAGCAGGGCGGCGTTGGCCAGCGGCGAGAGCAGCGTCGCGCGTCGCCAGCCGTAGGTGTGGCGCCCCGTCGGCCGCCGTTTGGCGAGCACCGCCGCGCCCCAGGCCAGGCCGAGGCCGAGCACGTCGCCGAGGTTGTGCAGCGCGTCCGACAGCAGCGCCAGCGAATCGGTGGCAAAGCCGTAGCCGGCCTCCAGCGCGGTGAAGGCGAGGTTGATCAGCGTGATCGCGGCAAATGCGCGCGTCGACGAGCCGTGGTGATGGGCGTGGGAGTGCGAGTGGCCGTGCATGGGAGGGCATGCTGCCAGTGGAGGGGGGCGGACACTATTTCAGGAGGCCAGGGGCTGGGGACTCCTGCTTTTCCCGAGTCCCGAGTCCCGCTTTCACCGCACCAGCGTGCCGATTTCCTCGCCCCGCAGGATGCGCAGCAGCACGCCCGGCTGGCCCATGTCGAAGATGCGCAGCGGCAGGCTGCTGTCGCGGGCCAGGGCGAAGGCGGCGGTGTCCATCACGTTGAGGTTGCGGCTGATGACCTCGTCGTAGCCCAGCGTGTCGAAGCGCTTGGCGTCCGGGTTCTTCTTCGGGTCCGAGTCGTAGACGCCGTCGACCTTGGTGGCCTTGAGCAACAGGTCGGCGCCGATCTCGATCGCGCGCAGCGCGGCGCCCGAGTCGGTGGTGAAGAAGGGGTTGCCGGTGCCCGCGGCGAAGATCGCGATCCGGCCCTTTTCGAGATGGCGGATGGCGCGGCGGCGGATGTAGTCCTCGCACACGTCGTTGATCTTGATCGCGCTCATCACCCGGACCTTGCCGCCCAGTTTCTCCAGCGCGTCCTGCATCGCCAGCGCGTTGATCACGGTCGCGAGCATGCCCATCTGGTCGCCGGTGACCCGGTCCATGCCGCCGGCCGCCAGGCCTGCGCCGCGGAAGATGTTGCCGCCGCCGATCACCACGCCGATCTCGGCGCCGGCCTGCTGCGCCTCGATGACCTCGCGCGCCAGGCGGCCGATCACCTTGGGATCGATGCCGTAGTCCTCGTCCCCCATCAGGGCCTCGCCGGAGAGCTTGAGCAGGATGCGGCGATAGGCGAGTGGGGATGACATGCGGGGCTCCGGGCGGGCAAACGCGGCAATTCTAGCTGAAGGGTCGGGATCGGTGATTGGCCTTTTTGCAGGAGCGGCTTCAGCCGCGAGCTCTTTGCGTGCAGGTCGATCAGGCAAAAAGCTCGCGGCTGAAGCCGCTCCTGCAGGATTGCGGGTTACGCGGCCTTGTCGGGCCGCAGCGCGGTCAGCAGCCCGCGCGCGGCGTTGAAGCGGGTGGCGGCGTCGGGCAGGTCGAGGGTGATGCGCAGCTTGTCCGGGCCGTCCATGCGGTAGTGCTTCGGCTGGCCCTGGATCAGGCGGATGACCGCCATCGGGTCCACGTTCGGCTTCTCGACGAACTGCAGCCGGCCGCCGTTGGCGCCCAGGTCGAGCTTGCGGATGCCCAGCGCGTTGGCCTGCAGCTTCAACTCGGCGGTGGCGAACAGCGACTTGACCGGGTCGGGCAGGAGGCCGAAGCGGTCGATCATCTCCACCTGCAGCTCCCGCAGTTCTTCGGCGTCGCGCGCCGAGCTGATGCGCTTGTACAGCATCAGCCGGGTGTGCACGTCGGGCAGGTAGTCCTCGGGGATCAGCGCCGGCACGTTCAGCAGTACCTCGGCGCCGCGGTCGTGGATGGCGTCGTCGTCCGGCAGCTTGCCGGCCTTGATGCTGCGCACCGCGCGCTCCAGCAGTTCGGTGTAGAGGCTGAAGCCGACTTCGGCCATCTGCCCGCTCTGGTCCTCGCCCAGCAGTTCGCCGGCGCCGCGGATCTCCAGATCGTGGGTGGCCAGGGTGAAGCCGGCGCCGAGTTCGTCCATCGATGCGATCGCTTCCAGCCGCTTGCGCGCGTCGCTGGTGATCGAACGCTTGTCCGGGATCACCAGGTACGCATAGGCGCGATGGTGCGAGCGGCCCACGCGCCCGCGCAGCTGGTGCATCTGCGCGAGGCCGAAGCGGTCGGCGCGGTTGATGATGATGGTGTTGGCATTGGGGATGTCGATGCCCGACTCGATGATGGTCGAGCACAGCAGCACGTTGAAGCGCTGCTTGTGGAAGTCGAGCATCACCCGCTCCAGCTCGCGCTCGGGCATCTGGCCGTGGGCGATGCCGATGCGCGCCTCCGGTACCAGCTCCTGCAGCTGGCGCTGCATGCGGCCGATGCTCTCGACATCGTTGTGCAGGAAGTAGACCTGCCCGCCGCGCGCCAGTTCGCGCTCGAAGGCCTCGCGCAGCTGTGCGTCGTCCCACGGCACCACGAAGGTCTGCACCGCGAGGCGATGTGCCGGCGGGGTGGCGATGATCGCCAGGTCCCGCAGCCCGGCCATCGCCATGTTGAGCGTGCGCGGGATGGGGGTCGCGGTCAGTGTGAGCAGGTGCACGTTGGCGCGCAGCGCCTTGAGCGCCTCTTTCTGGCGCACGCCGAAGCGCTGTTCCTCATCGACGATCACCAGCCCCAGGTCCTTGAAGCGCACGTCCTTCTGCAACAGGCGGTGGGTGCCGACGATCACGTCGATCCTGCCCTCGGCCAGACGGTCCAGTTCGGCCTTGTTCTCCTTGCCGGACTTGAAGCGCGACAGCACTTCCACGCGGATCGGCCAGTCGGCGAAGCGGTCGGCCATGGTGCGGTAGTGCTGCTCGGCCAGCAGCGTGGTCGGCACCAGCACCGCGACCTGGCGGCCGCCGGTGGCGGCGACGAATGCCGCACGCACGGCCACCTCGGTCTTGCCGAAGCCGACGTCGCCGCAGACCACGCGGTCCATCGGCTGCGAGGACGACAGGTCGCGGATCACCGCCTCGATCGCGGCATGCTGGTCGGGCGTCTCCTCGAACGGGAAGGTCGCCGCGAACGGCTCGTACATCGCGCGGTCGACGTCGATCGCCAGGCCCGCGCGGGCTTGGCGCTTGGCCTGGATCTCGAGCAGTTCGGCGGCGACGTCGCGGACCTTCTCGGCGGCCTTCTTCTTCGCCTTCGTCCACTGTTCGCCGCCAAGGCTGTGCAGCGGCGCGGTGTCCGGCGACGCGCCCGAGTAGCGGCTGACCAGGTGCAGCTGCGCGACCGGCACGTACAGGCGGTCGCCCTTGGCGTACTCGATGTCGAGGTATTCGCCGGGCTGGCCACCGGCCTCCAGCGTCACCAGCCCGCGGTAGCGGCCGACGCCGTGGTCCTCGTGCACGATCGGGGCGCCCTCGGACAGTTCGCCGAGGTCGCGGATGATCGCTTCGGGCTCGCGCCCGGCGCGACGGCGGCGGCGCGGTTGCGAGGCGCGTTCTGGAAACAGCTGGCGCTCGGTGAGGATGGCGAATGGAACGCCGCCCGCGGCGTCCGCGTCGAGCGCGAAGCCGTCGTCCAGCGGTGCGACCGCGATGTGTACGTTCTCCATCCCCTGCGCGGACGGATCGACTGCCGCCATTGGAGCGACGCTGTCGCCACGCCGGACGCCGGCAATGAAATCCTGGAACGATGCCAGCACATCCGGTCGAATACCGGCGGCGTGCAACACTTCCAGCAATGCCTCGCGCCGCCCGGCGGTGTCCGCGGCAATCAGTACCTGGCCGGGATAACTGCCCAGGAACGACTTCAGCGCCGCGGCCGGCTGCGCGTCCCTGGCCACCAGCGGCAACTCCGGCGCCGGCTGGTCACCCAGTGCGGCGGCCTGCGCGTGGCGCGGGTGCTGCGCACCGCAGACCTCGATCCGGTCGCCTGCGTTGAGCCGTTCGCGCAGCGCCGCCGGCGGCAGGTACAGCGCGTCGGGCGGCAGCAGGGGGCGTTCGATGTCATGGCGGCGCTGTTCGTGGCGTTCGCCGGTCTGCTTCCAGAAGTGATCTGTCGCCTCGGCCACGCCGGCAGCGACCAGCGGCAGCGTGTCGTCGGCGAGATAGTCGAACAGCGTCGCGGTGCGGTCGAAGAACAGCGGCAGGTAGTACTCGATGCCCGCCGGCGCGTGGCCGGCCTTCAGGTCCTGGAACAGCACGCTGCGGCGGGTGTCGATGTCGAAGCGCTCGCGCAGCGCATCCGTCGCGCGTGCGGTGGACGCCTCGTCCAGCGGCACCTCGCGGCCGGGCAGCAGCTGCACCGCCTCGACCTTGTCCAGCGAGCGCTGCGTCTCCGGATCGAAACCGCGGATGGTGTCGATGGTGTCGTCGAACAGTTCGATCCGGAACGGCGCGTCCGCGCCCATCGGATACACGTCCAGCAGCGCGCCGCGCACGGCGAAGTCGCCCGGGTCGAACACCTGCGGCACGTTGCGGTAGCCGGCGGACTCCAGCCGGCGCTTCTCCGCGTCCATGTCCAGCGTCTGTCCGACGCGGATGTCGAAGCTGCCGCCGACCACGTAGGCCAGCGGCGCCAGCCGCTGCATCAGCGTCTGCACCGGCACCACCACGATGCCGCGCCGCAGCGCCGGCAGCCGGTGCAGGGTCGCCAACCGTTGCGACACGATCTCCGGGTGCGGGCTGAAGTGGTCGTACGGCAGGGTTTCCCAGTCGGGGAAGTTCAGTACCGGCAGCGCGGGGTCGTCGCCGACCAGCGTGCGCAGGTCGGCTTCGAGCTGGTTCGCGTGCTGGTTGTCGCGCGCGACGGCCAGCAGCGGGCCGCCATGGGCGCGCGCGGCGCCGGCGATCGACCACGCCAGCGCGCTCGCGCTAGCCGGCTGGCGCCAGTACGCGCGCTGCTGCCCGGTCCTGGGCAGCGGCGGGGCGGGGACGGCGGGGACAGCGGGGGATCGGGGGGAATCGGGGGTCCGGGACATCTGCATCCGCAACAACGACAGCGCCGGACGCGATGCGCCCGCCGCAGGGACGTCCATTTTAGCCGCTCGCGGCGACGGCATCGCCGCGATGCGGGATCAGCGCGCGATCGCGCTCATTCGACGGTCGCCGGGTCGATCGGGAGGGTGATCCCCGGGGATGCGGCCGGGAAGCCGATGCCTGTGACAGGCGCCGGCGCTCGGCCTCTGGCTAACCGGGCGGGCGCGGCCCTTCACCGCGACCGGCCGATGTTTTCCGCGCACTGGACGGCGACAGGTCGAGCACCACGCGGACCAGGCCCGGCGTGCCCGCGGATTCGCGGCGGAAATCCAGCGAATCGAGCAGCGACAGCATCGGCTGGTTGTCCTCCAGCACCTCGCCCCACAGGCGGTCGAGCTTCTTGCCCTTCGCCCAGCGCACCAGCCGTCGCATCAGGTGCCGGCCCAGGCCCATGCCGGCGACGTAGTGGCTGACGAGGATGGCGAATTCCGCGTCGCGCGTGCCCGGCGCGATCGCCGCGCGCGCGACCGCGCCCACCAGCGCCTCGCCGGGCGGCAGCGGCTCGGCGGCGACCAGTGCGAACTCGGTCTTCGGCTGCGGCTGGGTCAGGCGCTGCAGCGTTTCGTCGCTCAGCTCCTTGACCCGATGCTGGAAGCGCTGCCGCACTTCCTCGGGCTGCAGCAGGGGGAACGAGGCCTTCAGCGGACCAGCGTCGTCGGCGCGGATCGGCCGGATCAGGATTTCACGGCCGTTGGCCAGGCGCAGTCGTTCGTGCCAGGGGGGGAGTCGGTTGCGAGCGCTCATGCGGGAAAGATGGCATCCATGGCGTTAAGGAACCCTAGCCGCCGTGAAGAACGGGTGTTCGGCGCGCGTTGCGGATGCCAGGACGAGGTTGCACCATGCCGGTCCCGACGAAACGGATATGCCCAATGGCCGGCAGCGGCGATTCCACCCGCGCGATCTTCTTCGCGCTCGGCGCCAACTTCGCGATCGCCTGCGCCAAGGGCGTGGCGGCGTTCTTCACCGGTTCCAGCGCGATGCTGGCCGAAACCGTGCACTCGCTGGCCGACTGCGGCAACCAGCTGCTGCTGCTGCTCGGCGTGAGGCAGTCCCGGCGCCCGCCGTCGCCCGATTACCCGCTCGGCTACGGCAAGGCGATCTACTTCTGGTCGTTCCTGGTGGCGGTGATGCTGTTCACCGTCGGCGGCATGTTCTCGCTCTACGAGGGCATCCACAAGTTGCAGCAGCCAGAGCCGCTGCGGCAATGGGGGTGGGCGGCCGGCGTGCTGGTGTTCGGCATCGTCGCCGAGGGCATCTCGATGCGGACCTGCATGCAGGAAGTGAACAAGGCGCGCGGCGGGCGCAGCCTGTGGCAGTGGTTCCACGGCAGCCGCCAGGCCGAGCTGGTGGTGATCTTCGGCGAGGACCTGGCCGCGCTGTTGGGCTTGGCGTTCGCGCTGTTCGCGGTGCTGATGACGGTGGCCACCGGCAACCCGATGTGGGACGCGCTGGGCACCATCGCCATCGGCGCGCTGCTGATCGTGGTGGCGGTGTTCGTCGCCATCGAGGTCAAGGCGATGCTGATCGGGCAGGGCGTGCACCCGGAGCGGCAGGCGCAGATGCGGACCTTCCTCGAGGCGCGCCCGGAGATCGCGCGCGTGTTCAACCTGATCACCCTGCAGCTGGGCAACGAGGTGATGGTGGCGGTGAAGGCGCGGATGCGCGCGGCCGACGCCGGCGCGCTGGTGGCGCAGGTCAACGCGGTGGAGCAGGCGATGCAGGCGGAATTCCCGGACGTGCGCTGGAGCTTCTTCGAGCCGGATGTCTCCGACGACGACGTGCACGGGGCGTCCAGCCCGGCGAACTGAGTCAGCGACCCTTGCAGGAGCGGCTTCAGCCGCGAGCTTTTGAATGGCCGGGCTGGCAAGACAGAAGAGCAAATCCTCCGTACCCACCCGGGTCCCGGGTCCCGGGTCCCGAGTCCCGAGTCCCCAAAAAGCTCGAACACTGATGGCGATTTCGCGCTTATTCCGGCGGGCGCAGCCACTCCAGGCGGGTCGAGGCGCCGGCTTCGCCCAGCGCGCCCTGCAGCGCGCGCAGCGCCGGTGCCAGCGCCGCGTCCAGCTTCCAGGGGGCATTGAGCAGCAGCAGGCCGCTGCCGTTCATGCGCAGCGGCGAGTCATCGGCACGCACCAGCAGTTCCGCCACCAGCGCCGACTTCGCCGGCAGCCGCGCGGCCTTGCGCAGGAAGGGGTGCAGGGCGCGCCGCAGCTTGATCGGGTACCACAGCGAGTAGGTGCCAGTCGGCCAGCGCGCCAGCGCCTCCTTCAGCGCGGCCAGCGCGGCGCTGAATTCCTCCAGCTGCGCCTCGTACGGCGGGTCCACCAGCACCAGTCCGCGGGCGTAGCGCAGCGCGCCGTGGCGGGGCGGCAGCAGCGCGCGGACCGCGGCGTAGCCGTCGCGCGCATGCACGGCCATGCGCTCGTCGCCGGTGAAGTTCGCGCGCAGCGCCTCGGCCTCCACCGGCTGCAGCTCGCAGCAGGCAATCCGGTCCTGTTCGCGCAGCGCGTGGGCCAGCAGCCACGGCGAGCCGGGGTAGGCGTCCGCGCCGTGGGCAGCGCGGCAGGCTTCCACCGCGGCGAGGTAGCGCTTGATAGCCGACTCGCGCGGGCGCTCGGCCAGCAGCCGCGCGATGCCGTCCTCGGCTTCGCCCGTGCGCTGCGCGGCGGTGGAACCGAGCCGGTACAGCCCGCGCCCGGCATGCGTGTCCAGCGCGAAGCACGGCGCCGGCTTGGCCACCAGCGCGTCGCAGATCGCCAGCAGCGCGACGTGCTTGAAGACGTCGGCATGGTTGCCGGCGTGGAAGGCGTGGCGATAGTTCATGGGAGACCGGGACTGGGGAATGGGACTGGTGATTGCAAGCAGCGGGGAGCAGCTACCATCCCGTGCAAGGGTATCCCGGATGCAAAGCACCCGACCGATCCGTACGTTGCCAGTCCCGAGTCCCGAGTCCCGAATCCCTCAGCCCGCAGCCCCCACCACCCCCATGCCCTCCATCCTCCTGGTCGAAGACGAAACCGCGATCGCCGACACCGTGCTCTACGCGCTGCGGGCCGAGGGCTTCGAGGCCGAGCACTGCCTGACCGGGCAGGACGCACTGCGTGCCGCGCAGGGCGGCACCCACGACCTGGCGATCCTCGACGTCGGCCTGCCGGACATCGGTGGCTTCGCGCTGTGCCGCGAGCTGCGCCGCGGGCGCGACCTGCCGGTGATCTTCCTCACCGCGCGCGACGCGGAGGCCGATCGCGTGCTCGGGCTGGAACTGGGCGCCGACGACTACGTGGTCAAGCCGTTCTCGCCGCGCGAGCTGGTGGCGCGGGTGCGCGCGCTGCTGCGGCGGGTGCGGGCGGCGGCGGAGGCACCCCGCGCGGCGGCCACCGGGGCGTTCGAACATGACGCCGAAGGCATGCGCATCCGCTACCACGGCCATGCGCTGGACCTGACCCGCTACGAGTACGGCCTGCTCGCCGCGCTGCTGGCGCGCCCCGGCGCGGTGTTGTCGCGGGCGCAGCTGATGGACCGGGTCTGGGGCGACGCGCTGGAGAGCGGCGACCGCACCGTCGATACCCACGTCAAGACGCTGCGCGCCAAGCTGCGCGCGCTGGCGCCGGGCGAGGATCCGATCCGCACCCACCGCGGGCTCGGCTATTCGCTCGAGCTGGCGGGACGCTGAGCCCGTGGGGCGGGACGCGCGAACATGAAGATCGGCCTGCGCATCCTGCTGGGCTACTTCGTCATCGTCGCGCTGGCGGCATGGCTGCTGGGCAACGTGTTCGTGCAGGAGGTCAAGCCGGGCGTGCGCCAGGCGATGGAGGACACCCTGGCCGACACCGCCAACGCGCTGGCCGAGCTGGCCGCCGACGACTTCCTCGCAGGCCACATCGCCGACGGCCGCTTCGCGCGCCGCATGCGGGCGCTGGGCGAACGCGACATCGACGCGCACATCTGGGGCTTCCGCAAGCAGGCCAGCGACTACCGCGTCTACGTCACCGACGCGCGCGGCATCGTGGTGTTCGATTCGGCCGGGCGCGACATGGGGCGCGACTACTCGCGCTGGAACGACGTCTTCCTCACCCTGCGCGGGCAGTACGGCGCGCGCTCGACCCGCAGCGACCCGGACGACGAGAACTCCACCGTCATGCACGTTGCCGCCCCGATCCGCGATGCGGACGGCCGCATCGCCGGTGTGCTGACGGTGGCCAAGCCCAACCGCGCGATCGCGCCGTTCATCGAGCGCAGCCAGCAGGCGGTGCTGCGTTGGGGCCTGGTCCTGCTGGGCACCGCGCTACTGGTCGGCGTGCTCGCGGCCTGGTGGCTGTCGCGGCAGCTGGGGCGGCTGCGACGCTATGCGCAGGCGGTGACCGCGGGCGAACGCGTCGAAGTACCGCGCACGGCGGGCGAGTTCGACGACCTCGGCCGTGCACTGGCGACGATGCGCGACCGGCTGGAAGGCAAGCAGTACGTCGAGCAGTACGTGCATGCGCTCACGCACGAGCTGAAAAGCCCGCTGTCGGCGATCCGCGGCAGCGCCGAACTGCTCGAGTCGCCGCTGCCCGACGCCGACCGCGTGCGCTTCGTCGCCACCATCCGGGCCCAGGGCGACCGCATGGCGCAGATGATCGACAAGCTGCTGGCGCTGGCCGCGGTCGAACACCGCCAGCGCCTGGAGCAGCCCGCGCCGGTGGCGGTAGCCGGGCTGCTGGACGAAACGCTGGCGCAGGTCGAAACGGCCGCCACAGCGGCGGAAGTGTCGCTGGCCCGCGATATCGGCGATCCGGGCGCGGTGGTGGTGGGCGACGGTTTCCTGCTGCGGCAGGCGCTGGCCAACCTGCTCGACAACGCGATCGACTTCGCGCCGCACGGCAGTGTGGTCGAGATATCGGTGCAGCGTGACGGCGACACGCTGCGGCTGGCGGTGGCCGATCGCGGGCCGGGCGTGCCGGACTATGCCGCCGGTCGCGTGTTTGAACGGTTCTATTCGCTGCCGCGGCCGGAGGGCGGCAGCCGGAGCAGCGGGCTGGGGTTGTGCTTCGTTGCGCAGGTGGCGGAGTTGCACGGCGGGTGTGCGGGGCTGGTCAATCGCGAGGGTGGCGGTGCGGTGGCGAGTATCGAGCTGCCGGCCGCGGCGACGCCGTGACCCTTCTCCCGCGTGCGGGAGAAGGTGCCCGAAGGGCGGACGAGGGCGCGAGCGCAGCGAGCTGCTCCTGCTGTCTCCGCGAATAACAAGATCAAGTCCAGGTTCAAGATCAAGAGCGTTTCGCGCGCTGAGCGCGCGAGCCACCTTTCTTTGCTTGTGCAAAGAAACCTGGCGCAAAGAAACACGCCGCACATCCATGTGCGGCGCCCTCCGGGTCTTGTCCGCCGGCTCCGCCGCTTCGGAGGGGCCCCGAAGGTCAAGATCAACAGCAACAGCAACAGCAACAGCAAAGGCAACTTCACCGCCACTTCACCATCGCGCCATCGTCCCGCCGCGGCCGGTCGCCATCGTGCGGTCCTCACACGACGAGGGGAAACACGATGCGACTGGGCTTCAAGATCCTGATGGTGCTGGGCCTGACCCTGGCCATCCTGGTGCCGCTGGCGATGATCCGCGGCGTCATCCATGAGCGCGAGGGCTACCGTGCGGAGGCGGTGGCCAAGGTGGCGCGGAGCAATGCCGGGCGGCAGTCGCTGGCCGGGCCGGTGCTGGTGGTGCCTTACAGCGAGCAGGTGGAGGTGGTCGAGCGCGACAAGTACGGGGTCGAGCAGGTGGTGCACCGCACCGAGCGGCGGCAGTGGGTGTTTTTCCCGAAGACGCTGGACGTGGGCGGGAAGCTGGAACCGGAGGTCCGCCGCAGCGGGCTGTACCGGGTGCGGGTGTATGCGTGGCAGGGACATGCGCAGGCGGACTTCGACGTGCGCATTCCCGACGACGCCGATCCGGCCGCCGCGCGCAGCATCGGCCGCCCCTACCTGGGCTACGCGGTCGGCGACGTGCGCGGGCTGCGCAAGTCGCGGCTGCAGGTGGACGGCCGCGAGGCGAAGGTGCTGCAGGGCCTGGACGGGCAGGGCGGCGACGGCGTGCACGCGCGCCTGCCGGCGCCGCGCGCGGGGCAGCGGCTCGCGTTGCGCAGCCGCCTGGATTTCACGCTTGCCGGCACCGAGTCGCTGGCCGTGGTGCCGCTGGGCGACAACAACCACGTCGCGCTGGACTCGCCGTGGCCGCATCCGAGCTTCGTCGGCACGCTGTCGCCGGACGTGCTCGACGTCGGCGACGACGGATTTCGCGCGAGCTGGGACCGCCCGGCGCTGGCGTCGAACACGCAGGCGCAGGTCCTGCGCGGCTTGAAGCGGGGTGGTGGCAACGCATCCAGCGTGCTGGCCGGCGTGGACGGCATCGAGCTGAAGCTGATCGACCCGGTCGACATCTACACCAAGGCCGACCGCGCCACCAAGTACGGGCTGCTGTTCGTGGCGCTGACCTTCGTCGGCTTCTTCATGTTCGAACTGATCCGGCAGCTGCGCATCCACCCGGTCCAGTACGCGCTGGTCGGGCTGGCGCTGGCGATCTTCTTCCTGCTGTTGGTGAGCCTGTCCGAGCACATCGAGTTCGGCTGGGCGTACCTGGTCGCGAGCGTGGCGTGCATCGGACTGCTGGGCTTCTACCTGAGCGCGGTGCTGCGCAGCGCGCTGCGCGGGCTGGGTTTCGCGGTGATGCTGGCGACGCTGTACGCCGCGCTCTACGGCCTGCTCGTGTCGGAGGACAACGCGCTGGTGCTCGGCGCGGGCCTGCTGTTCGTGATCCTGGCGGCGGTGATGGTGCTGACCCGCAAGGTCGACTGGTACCGGCTGTCGGTCGCTGGCTGACGCGACGCCGGCGCGGCGCCGGAGCACAAAGCGAAAAGCCCCGCACCGCGGGGCTTTTCGTGTGTCGCGGCAGCCTGGGACTACGCCACGTCCGGCTCGCTGAACGCCTCCGGCTCCTCGTCGGCGGAGCCGATCGGGATGCAGCTGCAGAACACGTTCTTGTCGCCGTGCACGTTGTCCACGCGCGCCACCGGCGGCCAGTACTTCTGCTGCCGCAGGCTGGCCAGCGGGAACGCCGCCAGCTCGCGCGGGTAGGCATGGGTCCACTCGCTGGCCGAAACCTGCGCCGCGGTGTGCGGGGCGTTGAGCAGCGGGTTGTCGTCGCGTTCGAGCTTGCCTTCCTCGATCGTACGGATCTCCTCGCGGATCTGGATCATCGCGTCGATGAAGCGGTCCAGCTCGTGCAGCGACTCGCTCTCGGTCGGCTCGACCATCAGCGTGCCGGCGACCGGGAAGCTCAGCGTCGGCGCATGGAAGCCGAAGTCGATCAGGCGCTTGGCGACGTCCTCGGCGCCAACGCCGGTGGCGTCCTTGAGCGGGCGCAGGTCGAGGATGCACTCGTGCGCGACCAGGCCGTTGCGGCCGGTGTAGAGCGTCCTGTAATGCGGCGCGAGCCGGCGCGCGACGTAGTTGGCGTTGAGCAGGGCGACCTGGCTGGCGCGGCGCAGGCCGTCGGCGCCCATCAGCGCGATGTACATCCAGCTGATGGGAAGGATGGAAGCACTGCCGTGGGCGGCGGCGGAGACCATGCCGACGCCGCCTTCGGGTGCATCCCCCGGCGCCGTGCGCGGCAGGAACGGCGCAAGGTGCGACTTCACCGCGCAGGGGCCGACGCCGGGGCCGCCGCCGCCGTGCGGGATGCAGAAGGTCTTGTGCAGGTTCAGGTGCGACACGTCCGAACCCCACTTGCCGGGGCGGGCGAGGCCGCACAGCGCGTTCATGTTGGCGCCGTCGGTATACACCTGGCCGCCATGCCGGTGCACGATCTCGCAGATCTCGACTACGTCCTCCTCGAACACGCCGTGCGTGGACGGGTAGGTGATCATGATCGCGGCGAGGCGGTCGGCGTGCTTTTCGGCCTTGGCGCGGATGTCCTCGACGTCGACGTTGCCGTTGGCGTCGCAGCGCGTGACCACGACCGTCATGCCGCACATCTGCGCGGAGGCCGGGTTGGTGCCGTGCGCGGACTCGGGGATCAGGCACACGTCGCGGTGGCCTTCGCCGCGCGAGCGGTGGTAGGCGCGGATCGCCAGCAGGCCGGAGAACTCGCCCTGCGCGCCCGAGTTGGGCTGGAAACTGACCGCGTCGTAGCCGGTGATCGCCACCAGCATCTTCTCCAGGCCGTCGACCAGGTCCTTGTAGCCCGCAATCTGCCCGGCCGGCGCCAGCGGGTGGATGTCGGCGAACTCCGGCCAGGTGACCGGGATCATCTCGGCGGTGGCGTTGAGCTTCATCGTGCACGAGCCCAGCGGGATCATCGTGCGGTCCATCGCCAGGTCCTTGTCGGCCAGCGCGCGCATGTAGCGCAGCAGTTCGTGCTCGCTGTGGTGGGTGTTGAACACCGGGTGGGCGAGGAACTTCGAGCCGCGCAGCAGCGCCGCGGGCAGGGCGTCGGGCGTGGCTGCGTCCAGCGCGTCGATGTCGTCGATGGCCGCGCCGAACAGGCCGGCCAGCGCGACGACGTCATCGCGGGTGGTGGTCTCGTCGAGGCTGATGCCGACGGCGGCGTCGCCGAGGTCGCGCAGGTTGATCCGCGCCGCGCGCGCCCTGGCGTGGATCGCTGCGGCGTCGATGCCGGTGACGTGCAGGGTGTCGAAGAAGTCGTCGCCGACCGCGACACCTGCCTTGCCCAGCGCGGCGGCAAGGATCGCCGCCAGCCGGTGCGTGCGGCGCGCGATGCACACCAGCCCGTCGGGGCCGTGGTAGACCGCGTACATCGCCGCCATCACCGCCAGCAGCACCTGCGCGGTACAGATGTTGGACGTCGCCTTCTCGCGGCGGATGTGCTGCTCGCGGGTCTGCAGGGTGAGCCGGTAGGCGGGGTTGCCCTCGGCGTCGACCGATACGCCGATCAGGCGGCCGGGCATCGAGCGCTTGTAGGCGTCGCGGCAAGCCATGAAGGCCGCGTGCGGGCCGCCGAAGCCGAACGGCACGCCGAAGCGCTGGGTGTTGCCGACGACGATGTCCGCGCCCCATTCGCCGGGCGCGGCGAGCAGGGTCAGCGCGAGCAGGTCGGTGGCCACCGACACCAGCCCGCCGCGCGCGTGCACGGCCTCGACCAGTGCCTTGTAGTCGTGGACGCGGCCGAAGGTGTCGGGGTACTGCAGCAGCACGCCGTAGCTCTCGACGCCGGCCGCGTCGGCATCGTCGCCGACGTGCAGCTCGATGCCCAGGCCGCCGGCGCGCGTGCGCAGCACTTCCAGCGTCTGCGGGTGCACGTTCTTCGACACGAAGAACACGTTCGACTTCGAGCGCGAGGAGCGCTTGGCCAGGGTCATCGCCTCGGCCGCGGCGGTGGCCTCGTCGAGCAGCGAGGCGTTGGCGATTTCCATGCCCGTCAGGTCGGCGACCATGGTCTGGAAGTTGATCAGCGCCTCCATGCGGCCCTGCGAGATCTCCGCCTGGTAGGGCGTGTAGGCGGTGTACCAGGCCGGGTTCTCGAGGATGTTGCGCAGGATGACGTTCGGCGTGTGGGTGCCGTGGTAGCCCTGGCCGATGAAGCTGCGGAAGACTTCGTTTTTGTCGGCGATGGCGCGGATCTTCGCCAGCGCGTCGACTTCGGTCAGCGAGGCGGGCAGGTCGAGCGCGCCGGTCGAGCGGATCGAGCCGGGGACGATGGCGTCGGTCATCGCCTCGAGGGATTCCTGGCCGATGGCGCGCAGCATGTGCGCGACCTCGGCGTCGTTGGGGCCGATGTGGCGCTCGACGAAGGCGGAATGGTGTTCCAGGTCGCGCAGGGAGGGCGTGTTGGGCATGAGGGCATCCATGGTGGCGATGAGAGCCGGGCGTGCGTCGCCGCACGATGGGTGCCCCTCTGTCCTTTTGCCTGAGAGTTTGGAAGTGCGCAGGGGAGGATTGCGCGCTTCGTGCCCCTTCGGCGCCGGCCCTGCCGAAAAGCGGCAGCCGGTCTCTCCAGAGTGTTGTTGTACGCGGCGGTCTGGGGCCTGAGCGATTACGGGCGTTGCGCCTTCGGCAGCGGCCTCGTGCCGGTTGGCAAGGACCGCTTCTCCCACCGCGTGCTAGCGGCGGATTATAGCCCGGCGACCGGAGGCGGGCGTTCAGCGGCGGCGCGGCGCTCCCTGCCGGACCGGGACGCTCCGTCCCGCGTGCTCCGGCGGCATGCCGCGTAAGATGGCCGGCCGCTCCCGCCGGGGCGTCTCCGCCCACGCAGCCTTCCCCCGTTCATCCTCCATGACCGCGCCCCAGCCGCCATCGGCCGTCCCGCTGCGCCGCCTCGCGTTCCTGCTCGGCGGGCTGGCGATGTTCGGCCCGTTCTCGATCGACACCATCTTTCCGGCGTTCGAGCGCATCGGCGCGGAGCTGGGCGCCGACAAGGTGGCGATGCAGCAGACGATCAGCGTGTACCTGGTCGCCTACGCGCTGATGAGCGTGGTGCACGGGCCGCTGTCGGACGCGATCGGCCGGCGCAAGGTGATCATCGGCGGTCTGGCCGTGTTCGTGCTCGCCTCGGTGGGCTGCGCGCTGGCGCGCGACCTGCCGACGCTGCTGGCGTTCCGTGCACTGCAGGGGCTGTCGGCCGGCGTCGGCCTGATCGTCGGGCGCGCGGTGATCCGCGACGTGCTGCATGGCGACGACGCGCAGCGGCTGATGAGCCAGGTGTCGATGATCTTCGGCGTGGCACCGGCGATCGCGCCGATCATCGGCGGCTGGATCCTGGGCTGGAGCCACTGGTCGGCGATCTTCTGGTTCCTGGTCGGCTTCGCGCTGCTGCTGTTGCTGGCGGTGTCGACGAGCCTGCCGGAAACCCATCCGCCGCAGATGCGCCTGTCGCTGGCGCCCGGGCGCCTGCTGCGCGACTACTGGGCGATCTTCGCCAACCCGCGTTTCCAGCGGCTGGCGGCGTCGGGCACGTTCAACTTCAGCGCGCTGTTCCTGTACATCGCCTCGGCGCCGGCGTTCGTGATGGACCTGATGGGGCTGGGCGAGCGCCAGTTCGGCTGGTTCTTCATCCCGATGATCGGCGGCATGATGCTCGGCGCGTTCACGTCCGGGCGCACGGCCGGCCGGATCAGCGGCGCGCGGCTGGCCAACATCGGCTTCGCCTGCTGCGGCGTCGCGGCGGTCGCCAACGTGGCCTACAACCTGCTCGTGCCGGTGCCGTCGATCCCGTGGGCGGTGCTGCCGATGGCGCTCGGCTCGTTCGGCATCGCGCTGGTGTTCCCGATCCTGACCCTTGCCGTACTCGACATGTACCCGCGCCAGCGCGGTTCGGCGTCGTCGCTGCAGGCCTTCACCGGGCTGGTGATGAACGCGGTCGTGGCCGGCCTGCTGTCGCCGCTGCTGAGCCACAGGGGCATCCACCTGGCGCTCGGCTCGGCCGTGTTCGCGCTGCTGGGCTGGGTGTTCTGGCGCTGGGAAATGGGCCGGGCCGGCCGCCGCGTGCCCGAGTGCACGCCGGAGGCCGCGGCGCTGGAGCCGACCGAGCGGCTGTAGCGGCGCGGTTACGGCAGCGGCGAGGGCGGGCGGCGCCCTGTCTCGCAGATGCCCAGGTTGTCGTCGTCCCATGTGGGGAGGCCAAAAAAGGGCAGCAGGGGTGGGCCAAGCATGGACTCGCGCGGATCGATGGGCGTCCATTCGGCGCGCAATTGCTGCATCCGCTGCTGCGCCTGGAGGCGTTGTTCCGGCGTCGCCACGCTGTCGAGTGCGTCGACCTGCATCGCAAAGATATCTGCCTGTGACTGCGCCGGCGGCGGGATGCCATCGCGGGCGTACGCCTGCCGTACCAGGAGTGCCAGTGCCATCGTCTCGACGAGATCCTGGTTGACCGCCTGCCGCAGGTAAGAACCCCCGGCAAACCCGACATCGGTCAAGTGCTGCATGGCCGGGCTGTCGGTGTACTGGACCGGGTCGGGCATGTAGGCCCCGATGAGCGCGAACAGCGCCAGCGGGTCGCCGGCCGCGGCGGCGCGCCGGGCCATGGTTTCCGCTTCGCGCCTGTAAGCCTCCAATGCCGCGAGATTCTTCAGAGTGTCGGCTCTCACGAAACCGATCCCAATCGCGTAGTGGGTCATGGCCGGCACATGTCCACCCAGCGCTGCGGCGCGCCAGTAACGCATCCGCTCCTGCGACGATGCAAGGGGCACGCCGTCGCAGCGCGGGGATAGCCGGTCCAGGCTGTCGGCCCACCGTTCCATCAAAGCGGCGTGGTTGCGCATGTCCTCTTGCGTCATGCCCTGCGGGCGCAGGGATGCCTGGCGCTCGAAAACGCGCGCGGATTCGTGCAACGAATTGCAATGGTCGAGTTCCATGGCCAGGCGGCACGCCGCGCGTGGGTCGCCCTGCGCGGCTTCACGCTTGAGTTGGTCCAGGGTGCGCCGCAGGGGCAGGTCGGTGGATGGCAGCGGCCGGGCATCGGGCGCGGCGCCGGTCCGGTCGTCCACGGCGACGGCGCCACCGGTGGCTGCGATGCCGTCGGCCCCGGTGCCGGCTTGGCCGGCGGCGTCCAGCGTACCTGCCGCAGGCGGGTGGCTGGCGCCGGAGGCGGCTGGCCAGGTCCACCACAGCCAGCTGGCGAGTCCCGCGACCGCACAGGCAATAAGGGCCAGTGTCGCCAGGCGTCGGATGCGTATGGTCATCGCACTGTACCGCCGTGCCGCCGTGCAACGGTCCGGCGCCGGGTGCTTCCTGCACGGCGCGGACGGGGTTCTGCGTCAGGGCGCGCCGGCATTCTTGCTCGCCGTGTCGTCAGTTTTCCTGGCTTCGCCGGGCGTCGGCTTCGGCGCCGGCACCTGCCAGCCGCAGGATTGGCCTTCGTTCTGCTGCTTGAGCCACTCCTGCAGCGGCGCGAAGTATTCCAGCACCGGCGCGGCATCGAGCTTTTCGCTGCCGGTCAGTTCCTTCATCGTCTGCTGCCAGGGCTGGCTCGCGCCCTTGTCCAGCATTGCCCAGAACTTCTGCCCGGCGACCTTGTTGCCGTAGAAGCTGCACTCGTACAGCGGGCCCTTGTAGCCGGCTGCGTCGCACAGCGACTTGTAGAACTGGAACTGCAGGATGTGGGCGAGGAAGTAGCGCGTGTACGGCGTGTTGGCCGGCACGTGGTACTTCGCGCCCGGGTCGAAGAACTCCTCGCCGCGCGCTTCCACCGGCGCTACGCCCTGGTACTTCGCCTTGAGCTGCCACCAGGCGGTGTTGTACTCGGACGGCTTGATCGAACCGTCGAACACGCCCCAGCGCCAGCGGTCGATCATCAGCCCGAACGGCAGGAACGCCACCTTCGCCAGCGCCATGCGCATCTGCGAGTTGATCAGCGTGTCGTGGCCCTGCTTCTGTTCGTCGACCAGCCCGATCGAATGCAGGTACTGCGGCGTCATCGCCAGCACGATGGTGTCGCCGATCGCTTCGTGGAAGCCGTCGTTGGCGCCGGCCTGGAACAGCGGCGGCTGCTTGTTGTAGGCCAGGTCGTAGTACAGGTGGCCGAGCTCGTGGTAGATCGTGGTGAAATCTTCCTCGTTGGGCTTGATGCACATCTTGGTGCGCACGTCGCCGGCCATGTTCATGTCCCAGGCGCTGGCATGGCAGACCACGTCGCGGTCGCGCGGCTTGATGAACTGCGAGTTGTCCCAGTAACTGTCAGGCAGCTTCGGCATGCCCAGCGAGACGTAGAAGTCCTGCGCGCGCCGGGTCATCTTCTTCGCCATCCCGAGTTGCGCGGCGTGGACCACCTCGGCGCGGCCGTCGGTGTCCAGCATCACGTTCTGCTTGACCAGCATCTGGTTGAGGTTGGCCTCGTACTGCTTCTTCAGCGCGCCGGTGACGTCGAGGCTGCCGGCGTCGGGGTAGGGCTGGAGCAGGTCCCACAGGTTGCTCCAGTCCTGCTGCCACATGTTGCCCATCAGGTGCGCGGGCAGCATGCCGTCGACGGAGCCTTCGCCGGGATACTTCGATTCCAGCCGCGTGCGCGCGTAGCAGTGCAGCTGGTCGTAGAGCGGCTTGACCTGCTCCCACAGGCGGTCGGTTTCCGGGCCGACCTGGGTCGGTGGCATGTCGTAGCCGGAGCGCCAGATTTCGCCGGCGTCGGCATAGCCCATGTCGCGGGCACCCTGGTTGACCAGTTCGACGAAGCGCGCGTAGTCCTTGCGCATCGGCTTGGCGATCGAATGCCAGCCGCGCCAGGCGTCGAGCTGGTCGTCGTAGTCGCGGTCGTTGCGCAGCACGTCCTCCAGCTCGCCGAGCTGGCGGCAGTCCGCGTCGTCGCCTTCGCCCCTGCAGTAGGTGCCGGCGCCGTACATGCCTTCCATCGCGGTGGCGATGCGGGTCAATTCGGCCAGTTTCCCGGGGTCCTGCGGCGGCGGCATCGAGGTGCCGATCTTGAGCAGGTTGATCGCGCGCGCGGTCTGCGGCGACATGTCCTTGCCCTCGAAGCGCTTGGCCTGTTCGAGCCAGCTGTTGAGCTGGGTCAGGAAACGCTCGTTGGACTTGGCCGCGATCAGCTTGCTGTCGTCGGTGATGTAGGTGTTGGAGATCCACTGCGACGCGGTCATCTCCGGGTACATCGCCCTGAGCTCGCCGTTGACGCGTTCGATGAACTGGTCGGCGGTTTCGTCCTTGGGGATGGAAGCATCGGGCGAGCGCTCGCGCTTGCATGCCGGAAGCGCGAGCGTGCCGGCGACGAGCAGGGCGAGCAGGAGATGGCGTTTGGTCACGGAATTCCCCGGGCCGTGGACAGGAAGGCGCAGGCTAGTGTGTGGTCGCGGCCGCCGCAAGCATTGACAGCGCCTGCGCGGGCGGGTGCGCAGCGATTCGGCGCAATTGGCTGCAGTTAGGTGGCAGTTACGTGCTTTTTGCCGGGCAATTGCGCGCCGACGGGCGCGTCGGGCAAGACCGGCTTGCGGGCTGCATCGACCAGGCCGCGTTCGGCCAGCCACGCCCAGGCGGCTTCGGCATCGCGCTCGAAATACGCCGCCGCCGAGCCGAGCCGGAACGTGTAGCCCCAGGCATCCATGTCCGCCAGCACGCGCGCGCGGCCGACGCCGGGCAGGAGGTCGCCGAGCAGCGCCTGCAGCAGGCAGACGGCGTCCTCTTCCTCGACCGAATCGGTGGCATCGGTGTGCACGGCCGCGCGGCGTACGGGCGGCAGCACGATCAGGTGGCAGGCTTCGTGCAACAGCGAGTGCACGGGCGTGTCGCCGCGCGCATGGACGCTGGTGCCGATCAGGCCGGCCTCGCACTCGCCCCAGTAGCTGCCGGGGATGGGGGCGTCGTCGGCGACGCGTTCGAGCTGCAGGCCGTAGCGGGCGAGGAGGGCGGCGGCGTCTGCGAAGGAAATGTCGCGCAGGCGCAGGACCTCCGTGCCGTACTTTTCTCTCTCCCCTCCAAGGGGCCCTTGCTTTGCTCCCTCCCCTTCAAGGGGAGGGCCGGGGTGGGGATGGGGTTTGGTGGGATGCATGCGCGGGTTCACTGCGGCTGATGGGAAACCCGTCCCCACCCAACCCTCCCCTTGAAGGGGAGGGCTTTTTATGGTCCATCTTGGAGGGAGATCACGCCGTCGCCGCGCGCCCCTCGGGCAGCGCCACGGAAATGTCGAGCACGTCGTGTTCGCCGTCCTTGACCACGTCCACCTTCACCGCTTCCGCGTCGATGCTGACGTACTTGCGGATCACTTCCAGCAGTTCGCGCTGCAGCAGCGGCAGGTAGTCGGGGCCACCGCGGTTGGTGCGCTCCTGGGCGATGATGATGCGCAGGCGGTCCTTGGCGATCGAGGCGGTGTTCTTCTTCGCCTTGAGGAAATCAAACATGCCCATGCCTCAACCCCCGAAGATCTTGCTGAAGAAGCCCTTCTTCTCCAGCTGGGTGAAGCGCATGGGCCGCTCCTCGCCCATCAGCCGCGCTACGGCGTCGTCGTAGGCCTGGCCGGCCATCGACTCCATGTCCAGGATCACCGGCTCGCCCTTGTTGGAGGCGTTGAGCACGTCGCCGGACTCGGGGATCACGCCGATCGTCTTCAGGCCCAGGACTTCCTCCACGTCCTTGACCGACAGCATCTCGCCGCCATCCACGCGCTGCGGGTTGTAGCGGGTCAGCAGCAGGTGCGCCTTGATCGACTCGCCGTCCTCGGCGTGCTTGGTCTTGGAGTCGAGCAGCCCCAGGATGCGGTCGGAGTCGCGCACGCTGGACACTTCCGGGTTCACCACGACCACCGCCTGGTCTGCGAAGTACATGGCCAGGAAGGCGCCCTTCTCGATGCCGGCCGGGGAATCGCAGATGACGTAGTCGAAGCCGTCCTCGGCGAGGTCCTTGAGTACCTTCTCCACGCCTTCCTTGGTCAGTGCGTCCTTGTCGCGGGTCTGCGAGGCGGCCAGCACGAACAGGTTGTCGAAACGCTTGTCCTTGATCAGGGCCTGGCGCAGCGAGGCCTCGCCCTGGGTGACGTTGACGAAGTCGTACACGACGCGGCGCTCGCAGCCCATGATCAGGTCTAGGTTGCGCAGGCCGACGTCGAAGTCGATCACGACGACCTTCTTGCCGTGACGCGCGAGGCCGCAGGCGAGGCTCGCGCTGCTGGTGGTCTTGCCAACGCCGCCCTTGCCCGAGGTGACTACGATGATTTCAGCCAAAATGCTTCTCCGTGGTTGGCCGCGTCAGTCCAGCGCGGCGATCTTGAGTTCTTCTTTTTCAAGCCACACCTGCACGGCCTTGCCGTGCAGTTCCTTCGGGATGTCTTCCAGCACCTTGTAGTTGCCGGCGATGGCGACCAGTTCGGCGTGGAACGCACGACAGAAGATACGTGCCTTTTCGTTGCCCTGCGCGCCGGCCAGCGCGCGGCCGCGCAGCGTGCCGTAGATGTGCACCGAGCCGTCGGCGATGACCTCGGCGCCGGCGCCCACGGTGGTCAGCACCGTCAGGTCGCGGTTGTCGGCGTAGACCTGCTGGCCCGAGCGCACCGGCGTGGCCTGGATCAGGCCCGGCTGGCCCGCGGCGACGGCCTTGGGGGGCGCCTTCGCCTCGGTCCTGGCAGGGGCAGGTTCGGCCGCGTCCCGCGGTGCGGGGGCCGGCGCTGGCGCTGGCGCCGCCACGGGCGCCCCGCCAGCCGATTCGTACTGGGCCCGGAACTTGGCCAGCAGCGGCAGGCCGAGCTCGGTCGCCAGCTTCTCGTTGTCGCTGCTGCCGTAGGCCAGCGCGACCGGCAGCACGCCGGCTTCGCGCAGTCCGTCGAGCAGGGCGCGCGCGGTGGCGGCATCCGGCGTGGCGGCCAGGCCGCCGAAATCGACGATCACCGCCGCGCGCGCGAACAGCTTGGGCGCGCGCTTGACCCGGTCGGCCATTTCCGACGCCAGCCGCGCCACGTCGAGCGTGCGCACGCGCAGGTTGGCGATGCCGACCTGGCCGATCTTGAGTTCGCCGGCGGGCTCGTAATCGTGCGCCGGGGATGCGGAGGGCGCCGCCACGCTCAGGTTCCCGTCGCGCGATGCGGCGCCGGGGCGGGCTCGCGCGGGCGGGTGAGCCAGGGGACGTTGGGCAGCCGGTCGCCGTACCGCTCGCGCACCCAGGCGTAGCTGCACAGCTCCTTGATCAGCATCGAGGCGCGGATGCCGGACGGCTCGCTGTCGGTCCCCGGCATCACGTGCTGGCCGACCTCGTTGAAGCCGAAGCTGCCGTGGAACACCCGCGCCGGGTCGCTGTCGTGCTCGATGAACACCTCGCAGGCCAGCTGCGGGTAGCGCAGCTCGGCATAGCCCTGCACGTCGGCGTAGAACGCACGGCCCAGCCCGCCGCCGCGGCGGCGGCTGGCCACCACGATGCGGTCGATGTAGAAGAAGCGCTCGAAGCGCTCCCGGAACCAGCGGAAGTTGCTGCTGTCGTGGTCGCTGTCGGAGCCGAATCCCACCAGGAAGCCGGACAGCGTCCCGTCGCGGATGGCGACGCGGAAGTACTCGGCAGTGTCGAAGAAACGGCGCAGCCGCGCGGCATCGAGCGGAAGGATGGCGGGGCCGGCGGCGTTGTTCAGGGCAAGGATGGAATCCAGCTCGTGCTCGCGCACGTCGCGGACGACGATCGACATTCCTGACTCCCTTGCTTCAAAGGTACGGCATCGGCCGGAGATAACGAAACGGGCGCTTGGCCGCGGCCGGATTATCGCACGACCCGCCCGGCGGGGCGACTTCGACGGCAGGGCGTGCATGACTTCCGGGCGGTCGTTTCCCGGCGTTTTGTGCCTACCATGGGGCATGTTCGCGCGCTTCGACCACAGCCGTCTCCTGCGCTTCGCCGGCCTGTTCACCTGGGCCGTGGTGGGGCTGCCATTGCTGCTGCTGTCGCTGCCGCAGCCGATGGACCAGGGCGAGGAGCTGGTGGTCGCCGCGGCCCTGGACTGGCAGGCCTGGGTGGCCTGGGCTGCGTTCGGGTTCAGCTACGCCTGGCTGACCCGTGCGCTGAGCGCGCGCCGGGCCACCGCGGTGGACTACCTGCTGCTGGTGCTGCTGACCGGCAGCGCCATCGCGATCAGCTACTACAGCGGCAGTGGGCTGGGCAGCATCCTGCTGATGGTGGTGGCCTGCGTGCTGCCGTGGCTGCTGCCGCTGCCGGTGGGTATCGCCGTGCTCGCGCTGAGCGAGCTGGTGGTGGTGCCGGTATACATGCGGGCGCTGGGGTTCTCGTGGTTCGAGGCGCTGATGCAGGCGGTGCTGTACGTGGGTTTCGCCGGGTTCGTGTTCGTCACCAGCATGGTCGCCCGGCAGCAGGCGCAGGCCCGCGACGAACAACGCCGGCTGAACGCCGAACTGCGCGCCACCCGCGCATTGCTGGCCGAGAGCGCCCGCGTCAACGAGCGCACCCGCATCTCGCGCGAGCTCCACGACCTGCTCGGCCACCACCTCACCGCGCTGAGCCTGAATCTGGAGGTCGCCAGCCATCTCACCGAGGGCAAGGCGCATGAACACGTCGGCCAGGCCCACACCCTGGCCCGGCTGCTGCTGTCGGACGTGCGCGAGGCGGTCAGCCAGATCCGCGGCAACGACGCCATCGACATGTCGGCGACCCTGCTGCCGCTGGCCGACAACGTCCCGGGGCTGCACATCGACATGGTGATGCCGCGGCCGTTCCTGCTCGACGACCCGGATCGCGCCCACGTCCTGCTGCGCTGCACCCAGGAGATCATCACCAACGCCGTCCGCCACGCCCAGGCCCAGGTGCTGCGGCTGCGCTACGGCTGGGATGGCGACGAGATCCGCCTGCAGGCGCGCGACGACGGCCGCGGGGCGGAGAACCCTACCGCCGGCAACGGCCTGTCCGGCATGCGCGAGCGGCTGGCGGGCTATGGCGGCGAGCTGGAGGTCGAATCCGCGCCGGGGCAGGGCTTCACCCTGCGCCTGCGCCTGCCGCGCGGGCGCGGGGCCGGGCTCGGCAAACCCGCGGCCCCGCAGCCGGCGCCGGTGGCATGAACAGGCCGCGGACGAGGGCCGCGATCCGCCCGCGGGGCGTGGCCCGGGCTTGGCCCCGGACCGGATACGGATTGGCCGTCGCGCGAGTGCGCGGCGCAGGAGAAGGTGCATCCCGCACCGCTGGCGTCCCGCCCACGGGGCGCCCTGGCTCGAAGGATTGGGAGACGACAACATGATCCGCGTCTGTCTGGTGGACGATCAAACACTGGTGCGGCAGGGCATCCGCTCCCTGCTGGCGCTCGACGACGGCATCGAAGTGGTGGCCGAGGCCGCCGACGGCCAGCAAGCGGTCGAGCTGGTCCCGCAGGTCAAGCCCGACGTGGTGCTGATGGACATGCGCATGCCGGTGATGTCCGGCCTGGAGGCGCTGCAGGCGCTGGCGAAGCAGGACGCACTGCCGCCGACCATCATCCTGACCACCTTCGACGACGACCAGCTGGTGCTGGCCGGCCTCAAGGCCGGGGCCAAGGGCTACCTGCTCAAGGACGTGTCGCTGGAACAGCTGGTCGGCGCGATCCAGACCGTGGCCGGAGGCGGCTCGCTGGTGCAGCCCGCGGTGACACAGCGCCTACTGTCGGGCCTGGAGCACATGCGCAACGACTTCGTCAGCCTCGACCGCCCCGATCCGCTGACCGACCGCGAAACCGAGATCCTGCGCCTGATGGCCTCGGGCTTCTCCAACAAGGAGATCGCCAACTCGCTGGGCGTGGCCGAGGGCACGATCAAGAACCACGTGTCCAACATCCTCAGCAAGCTGGGCGTGCGCGACCGCACCCGGGCGGTGTTGAAGGCCTTCGAACTGCAGCTGGTCTGATCGACGCAAGCCCGCAGGCGGGCGAGGCGGGCACGGGCGCCGCGAAGCGGGCCCCGGCCCTGCCGAGCGCCGCGCCCGCTGCCGGCCGCGAACCCGGGATGGGGCACGTGCTCTCGAAGTTCTCGCCCGCCACGGCTCAAATTGCTACGATTGCCCGTCTGCGCCCGGCCCGGCCGGAAATGGTCCTGGAGAACCCTGAATGACCCGTCTCATCGAGATCCTGATTTCGTTCGCGATCGTTGCTGCCCTGATGTTGATCGTGGGCGTCGTCCTGCCGTCCAGCCGTCACCTCAACGAAAGCGTCGAAACAAACCGCAAGATGACCATCGTGTACGACACGGTCAACAGCCTGCGCCGCTTCAAGGACTGGAACCCGCTGGTGCTGCGCGACCCCGAGGCCAAGCTGACGCTGTCAGGCCCCGAATCGGGCGTCGGCGCGAAGCTGTCCTGGGATTCCAACGTCGGCCAGGTGGGCGACGGCAGCTGGGAAATCGTCGAGTCCGAGCCGGGCAAGCGCGTCAAGTACGCGATCCAGGACAACCGCCGCGGCCATGACAAGTTCACCGAATTCACGCTGACCCCGACCGGGCGCGGCACGGTCAAGCGCAACGTCCAGATCACCCAGACCTACGACGTCCAGTACGGCTGGAACCTGATCGGCCGCTATGCCGGCCTGTACGTCAGCCGCCACGTCGGCGAGGACATGAAGCTCGGCCTGCAGCGCCTGACCAACATGCTCGCGAGTGTCCCGAACATCGACTACGCCGTCGAAGGCAGCAAGATGCGCGGCATGGCCGAGGTGGAGCGCCCGGCCGAAGACCTGCTGGTCGTCAAGGCCGGCGCCGTCGAGCGCAACAACGACAAGATCAAGTCCTCCATGAAGTCCAACATGGAGTGGATCAAGCGCGTCATGGATGCCAACGACCTGGTCGCAGCCGGCCCGATGCGCATCATCTCCACCGAGCTGGGCCGCGAGAATTACACCTTCGACATCGCCCAGCCGGTCAAGAAGAAGGGCAGCGCCGACGACGACAAGGCCGCCGACAAGACTGACGACGAGAAGAACGCGACGGCCAGCGCCGACGAGGGCAAGGAAGGCGATGTCGACGAGCTGACCTTCACCGTCGACAGCCTGACCCCGGTCGTGGCCGCCGGCGAACCGCTGGACGTCAAGATTCCCGACGATGCCCCGGTCGAATACGTGCAGACCGAAGCCGGCCACGTCGCCGTGGCCTACTACACCGGCTTCATGGCCGAACTCGACAACGTGCGCAACGCACTGCGTGCCTGGGCGCTGACCCAGGGCTACGAAGTGGTCGGCCGGCCGTACGAGATCTACAAGAGCGGGATCGACAAGTCCTTCACCGCCGAGGGCGAATACGAGGTCTTTTGGACGCTCAAGTAATCGCCGCAGCGATGTAATCCCCGACACGCCGCGCCCCAGGGTGCGGCGTGTCGCGTTTCAGGCAGGCTTCCATGCACGCACCAGCACCCCGTTCCGCTGCAGGCCCGATGGCCGCCATCCGCTGGCTGGGCTCTGCCGGTGCCGTTTTGGCCGCGTCGTCGGTGGCGCTTTCGGCCTACGCATCCCACGGCGCCACCGGGGCAGGGCAGGCGACGCTCCACGTCGCGGCGGCCGTGGCCTTCGGCCATGGCGTCGCACTGGCCGCGCTTTCGCGGCTTGCCGGGCGCAGGCTTGCAGTGGCGTCGCTGTCGGGCCTGTTGCTGGGTACGCTGCTGTTCTCGGGCGGCATCGCGGTGGCGCACTTTGCCGGCGTGCCAGCCCGCGTCGCGCCGTTCGGCGGGACATTGCTCATCGTCGCCTGGCTTGCCTGGGCGGCCGACGCGCTGCGGGGATAGGGATGCCGCGCTACAGCCGTGGATTCGACACCGGGGTGGCGTTCGAACACCTCGCCCGCCGCGACCGGAAGCTCGGCCGATGGATGAAGCGGATCGGCCCGATCGACCCCGATCCGCGCTGGCGGAAGTCCTTCGATCCGGTCGACGCGCTTGCCCGCGCGATCCTGTACCAGCAGCTCAGCGGCAAGGCCGCCGCGACCATCGTCGGCCGCGTCGAAGCGGCCATCGGCAGCGAGCGCTTCCATTGCGACACGCTCGCCCGCATCGACGATGCCGGGTTGCGCGCCTGCGGCGTGTCGGGCAACAAGACACTGGCGCTGCGCGACCTTGCACTGCGCGAGTCACGCGGCGAGATCCCGACCCTGCGCCGGATGTCGACGATGCCGGAAGACGACATCATCGCCGCGCTCGTGCCGATCCGCGGCATCGGCCGCTGGACCGTCGAGATGATGCTGATGTTCCGCCTCGGCCGCGCGGACGTGCTCCCCATCGACGACCTGGGCATCCGCAAGGGCGCGCAGGCAATCGACGCGCTCGACGTCATGCCGGCGCCGAAGGCACTGCTCGAGCGCGGCGAACGCTGGGGTCCGTACCGCACCTATGCCAGCCTCTACCTCTGGCGCATCGCCGATGCCGCCGGCAACACGGCTGCCCCGACCAAGCGTTCCCAGGACTGACCTGAGACCTCGCCGATCACGGCCAAGCGGCAGGCCGAGCCATCAAGATGACGCCCTCTTGATCTTCGACGCGAGAAGCAGGATCAGGCCAATCATGGCGATTGCCCCGCCCAGCACGCTGCCGAACACCATCAGCAGGCCCAGGCCGATGGGGTTGCCGTCTTTCACGCCCAGCAGGCCATACACGAAGACCAGGTACAGCAGTATCGGAGCCCAGGACAGCACGACGGTTGCCACCCCGGCCATCAGCACCTTGGCCGGGAGCGACAGGCTCAGGAAAAATGCCTTGCTGCGCTGGATCATGATCACCCCCAGGCAATGCCAATACGCGCTGTCAGCTGCCCGGGACGGCAAGCGGCTCCTGGAACACCGGCTGGCGGGATGCGGGCGAGGCCTTGGCTGGCGCCGGCCCATCCGCTGCCGGCCGTGGTTTCGGCGGCGCGTTCATGCTGTCCATGTCAGAGGAAATCAGCCAGGCCTTGCCAGGCGCGCGCTCCAGGGTAAGGGTGAACTTCCCGATGTCGTGCGGCGCATCGCCGTAACGATACCCACCGACGATATAGCCGACGGTGTCTCCAGCAGCATAAGCGAGCGCGCGCAGCTGCAAAGGGCTGCCACGTTGGCCCTCATAGACTGCCTCGATGGCCGCGCGCCCGCGCACTGGCGGACGGTAGTTCTGCAGCAAGACTCCATCCTCGGTGAACAACAACGCGATCGCCTTCGCATCACCCGTGCGCCATGCACGCTCATAGTCCCGAAGTACTCGATCCAGGTCAGGTGGCAACGCAGATTCAGGGAGCTCCATCATCGCGGCTGGTTGCGGAGGGTCCTGCGCAAACAATGGTGACGCTGCCAGCAAGAGGGCGAGGGCGACAACGGAGAGAGTAGTGCGACTCATATGCTTCGGTCCCGTTGAAACAGGTGAGGGGACAACGCCTGAATCAGGCCGCATCGCGAAGCGCGCCCGGCTTGATTGAACTGTCAGCACTCTCCGCTGCCAATGCTGAGCACAGTTGGCGGATCTTCGGTTCCATCAAAGATGATGCATAAAAAATCTTCGTTGCGGCGGAACTCGGCGCTACAGACAGCCTGATAACCCTCACCACAGACAAGTTCCCCGAACTTGTCCCATGCCCTGGAGTCAGCCCCCGACGGTGCTGGAATCCATCCAGCACGAACAAGCGCGGCCCTTGCTTCTGGATACGTCTCTCCGCGAGGAATAACAGGCGATACGGCGCCCGCCAGGATGCCGCCAATCAGGATGCCGATTGTCAGTGTGGCTTGCATAGGATGCTGGCGCCAGAATCAAGCCGCGCCGCCGGTTTGAACTGTTGGCCATTATTCCATTGGCTGGCGAATGGTGGTTCTCCATTTCTCGGGGAACGCCTTGTGTACATGCATGGTCTGCGCACAGCGACCCTCCTTGAACTGCTCGAATCGAATCTTCCTGAGCCTGGGCAAGATCGAAATTGAACGCCGGGACATCAATTTCGGCCACCTCCTTTGTCGAAAGCTTGTACAGCTCCCTCAATTCACTCTTGAGGTCGATCTTTCCCACGAACTCCCCAATGACGGCCAATGCCTGAATCAAGCCGACCCGCGAGCGGGTTCGCCAGGATCAATTGTCAGGCTGCATTTGTGCCCCTGATCCTGGCAGGCACCGACGCCGCCAACGCCCAGAGCAGGGTGCTGGCCGAGCCGGCGGCGACCCCTATGGTCAATGCCAGCCAAACCGAGCCGCGCTCGCCGCCGAAGTTGAGTTCCGGGTTGCCGGCAAGGGCGACCGAACCGGGGAGCCAAAGCACCGCCCCAACAAGCGAAGCGAGAGAGGCGGCACGCAGCACTGTGCCCCGCAGGCTCAGGACGACGGCTGCACCCGCCATGGCACAAGGAACGAGCGCGGCCAGGACATTGCCAAGCGGCAGGCCACCAGGCAAGCGTGACTCAAGGTACGGCGCGCCCACGACGAGCGAGAATATGGCGAACGTTGCCAGGGCCATGAGTGCCACAACGCTTGCGCTTTTGGTGGTCATGGTTGCGACAGCACCTGTTGTGAAAGCCTGACGCCGGCTGATGCAGCCATGACGAGGAATTCAGTGGCAATCCCGGAGTTGCGTTGGGTGTCCATGAGCGGTCTCCGTGAAGGCTGGCGCTTGAGTTGAGCGGCTGCGCAGCCGTCCGTCTTGAGCGAACTGATTGGAATCCGAGGCCCGACCTTTGACGGACGATAGCGCCAGAACAAACTCGTCACAAGAACGCGAGATGGGGAGGGCGTGCGTGCGACAGACGCATCGCTGACGATGCCCGCGCACGCGCCGAGAAGCAGCATCGGCTTGAAGTGCTAGCCGCACTCGCGCCGGTAATGCATGGCGACCGCGCCGTTGCGGAGTGGCTTCGCGGAAACCAGATCGAGCCGTCGCGTACCGGGCAGCCCACCCTGGTACAGGATCGGGCCATGGCCGGCGATCCTGGGATGGACGAGAAACATGTACTCGTCGATCAGATCCAGCCGATCCAGCTCGGTCGCGAGCGTGCCGCTACCAACGAGCACGCCGGCCGGAGTCGCGTCCTTCAGTTTCTGCACCTCCGTGCGAAGGTCGCCGGCGATGTGGTGGGTGTTGGTCCACCGAAAGTCCTTTCGCATCGACGACACCACGTACTTCGGCTTGGTCTCCAGCTTGACCGCCCACTCGCGGATCGCCGGTGGCGCCTCTACGTCGCCCCGGGCGACTGCCGGCCAGTAACTCTCCATCATCTCGTAGGTAACGCGGCCCCACAGCATCGCCCCGCTTTCGTCCATGAGGCGGGTGAAGAAGGCGTGTGTCTCGTCGTCGGCGATCCCCTCCCGGTGGTCGATGCAACCATCGAGGGTGACGTTGATGCTGAAGGTCAAAAGCCCCATGGCTGCGAATTCCTCGTGGCGGCTGGCGCCTGGATCAATCCGCGCCGTGAAGCGGGGTGGGCCTGAGTGAATTGTCAGCGGCTACGGCTCGCCCAACTGGAAATCGAAGGGCACTACCCGCGTACGTGGTGCCGAACCCGCCGAGTACCGCCACTTTGCCACCGCAGCTTGTGCCGCACCAGGCCAAGCGGGATGGCCGGATGATGAAACGATTTTGGAGGAGCGGACGTATCCGTCCACATCAATTTCCAGCTCCACAGTGACCTTGCCGCTGCCCAGCTCGGCGACACGAGGGGCTTCCGGCGAAGGGCAGTGAACAAGCTCTGGATCCAGCCCATTGCAGGTTGAGTCTGGCAAGACTCCTCCAGTCGCGCCGGCAACTACGATCAGAATGCTGAGAACGCTCATGGCCGCCTACCGCGTGAATTGAGCCGACCCGCGAAGCGGGTCCGGCTTGAATGAATTGTCAGGCGCCAGCCCGTGCACGTCCGCGCCGAAGCGCGTAGCGGTCTGACGGTCGGCTTGAATGAACTGTTAGCCCCCAACATCATGAGAAGGATCGTTGATTGCCAATTGCGCGGCGAAAGCCCGCTTGTACGCAGGCCGTGCCTCTCCACGAGCAACATAGGCAGACAAATTGGGAAACTCGCCCAATATGCCGGAAGGACGCAGCCTGAGCAGCACGTGCACCATCATCAGGTCGCCTGCGCTGAACGGTCCATCGAGCCAGTCGGCATTGCCCAGTCGAGCCGACAGCTGATCCAGCCGATTGCGGATGCGGTCCTGGACAAGAGGCAGGCGTTCCTTGCTCCATGGTTTATCGGCCTCCAATATCTTGGCTGTGACAAGTTCAAGAATCGGCGGCTCCACCGTATTGACCGCAGCAAACATCCAGGTGATGGCACGCGCACGCGACTTGGCATCTTTTGGCAATAAACCCGCATGGCGTTCGCCGATATGCAAGATGATTGCGCCGGTTTCGAACAAGGCGAGATCACCTTCCTCATAGGTTGGAATCTGGCCGAAAGGATGAAAGCCCAGATGCGCCGGTTCCTTCATGGCACTGAACGAAACAAGGCGAATCCCATAAGGTTGGCCCACTTCTTCAAGCGCCCAGCGCACGCGCATATCACGTGCCAATCCCTTGCCTCCATCGGGCGATCTTTCGAAGGTAGTTATGGTGATGGTCATCATGCAGTTCCTTCGGCAACTATTGGGGCTAACGTTCAAGTTCGGCTGATGGCAACCCATGCTGCGGGTTGACGGTCGGCTGTAGCGCATTGTTGGGTCGCACTTCTATCCCTTCACGTAACCCATCGCTTCGACGATACGTCCGCCACGGACCCGCATCAGGTTGATGCCGCGGATGGATTGGCCCTCGTCTTCACCCCAGCAATAGCGCCATCTGATAACGACTCGCTCACCGACGACAAATACTTCCTCGCGTGCGAACCAGGTGCCGGTCGACTTCGCAAGACCCTGCCAGTTCTCCAGACACGCTGCCTTTCCGACGAGACGGGCTCCGTCTGGGGCAGGATTTGTGTTCTCGATTACGCAATCATCCGCGACCAGGTCCTCCATGGCATCCGGATCGTGACGATCGAACGCGTCGTGAAATTTTCTGATGACTTCCCTTGTTTCGATTGCTGCGCTATCCGCGGGACCCAGGATGGTGATCTGGTCCGGGGTCAGAGTTGAATGTTTCATACAACAGTCCTCGATTCGTAAGTCGTGCGGGCCAGCGCCCGGGCCAAGCAAGCCTGCGTAGCGGAGCCAACAACATGGCGGGCTCTATCTGCCATGTTGCTGGTGTAAAGAAATAGGCACGGCTTGAACGAATTGTTAGGCGCGACCTTCGAAGGTGCCTGGAAGCTGATGCTTTGTGCCTGGCCAGATGACGGCTTGCGCCAGGACGATTCTTTGGCCGTCGAATGTGGCCGCAGGCGAGCCGTAGAGTTCATAGCCAAGCGCAAGGGCTTCACTGACACGTCGACAGAACGCGGCATCATCCGGGCCCGTCAGTGCACGATAAGCAGGCAGATCGTTTGGTGGTTGTCTCATGAACCGTCCTCAATGGCGGATGCGGGGGCCTGACGTTCGACTGGAACAGCCTGCCGAAGGAAGGTCCGCTTGAAGCAGGGGTCAAGCGCTCAGCTCATTCGATGCGTGCGAATCCAACGCTTCCGATATGCGACGTGTGATCTTCTGCATCGTTGCCTCGGAGCGCTCGAACCCGTAGACCGTGCGCGGAAAGTCCAGGGGCTTCTGGATCTCCCAGATGCGTTCATGCTCTCCTGGGGGCAACATTTGCGCGGGGTTTCCCACGGCGACCCAGCCAACGGGAACCGTTGCGCCCTCGGCGACATGGGTCTTGAGGTGTACGACCCCATTTATTCGAACCTCGCTACCTTTGCCCAGGCGAGCCGAATGAAAGACCGCCGCGCCAGTGGCGATGAACACTTCATCTTCAACAGTGCAACCCACCACGTGGGCGTTGGGCCCGACGAGGCAGTTGTTTCCGACGACCAGGGGATGGCGCCCCGTGCTTCGGAGAACTGCGTTTTCCAGAACGATGCACCCTCTTCCGATGGAAATGGCCCCGCCCTCAGCGACAACCTGCGCGCCGTACATGATGCGGCAATCAGGGCCGACTGTGACGTTGCCGACCACAACTGCATTTGGTGCCACCCATGCCGTCGGATCGATGTGCGGCGAAACGCCGTCATGTTTGATGAGCAAGTTGTTCTCCTTTGGGGGTTTGATGGCGCTTGACGCCCGAAAGCATCGGCGCTCGCCCACGTTGCGGGTGATCGCTCGCTGGATTGAATTGTTGGAACGCACGCTGCGTCATTCGGTCCGGCAAGAATAGGTGCCTCGACCAAAGTCGGATTGCCTTGGTCGCCGATGTTCTTCTGGGCGAGTTCTCAAGTTGCGGATGAGATACAGCCTTACGCATTGTCGTTACTCCCTTCTGGAATTCGTTTTGAACTGCGGCTTTGATAGCCCGACGAACGAGAAAGAGAGAAATCGACAAGTCACTGCATGAATAATTTTCCGGCGTTCAATGAAGCCTGCCGGGCGCCCTAACCCCTAAATCGAGCCGACCCGCGGGGCGGGTGGGGCGTCAAAAAAGTGGGCACTGGCTGCTCACCTTGAGACAGGTGATGTCCGGCACTCGGACTTGGTCGATGTGGTTGACCGCGACCTCGTGGGCGCGGCTCTCCACGCTGGCCAGGAACCGGGCCAGGTCCGGGCGCCTGCAATAGATCCGGCTGAGCGGGCACGCATGCCAGGCTCGCGCATCAGGCGCTCCGTCCGGCGCCAGCTCACCGCTTCGCCCCTCGCCGCAGCACCGCGTGAATCCGCGGATTGCCATAGGTCTCGCGACTGCTCGCGTGCGCCAACCGGATTTCTAAGGGGTGGTGCACTTGAGCTTCGGGCGGAGGGCTTGCTGACGACCTGAACCTGGCATCACTACAAGACAGTTGCTGGAATCAAGCCGACCTGCGAAACGGATCCGGCTTGAATGAATTGTCAGGCCTCAACGCCCATTGCCACCAGCTCCAGAGCTTGAGCCATGCGAATTGCCCGAGATAACCGCTGCCAAAAAGCAATAGATCGCTGCAGAACGAGAAAAAGGTTCGCATGCCGGGAATAGCGGCAGCGGCGCGGCCCGTGGCGAGGAGACACGGAAGGAGTCTCTGCCAGAGCATCCGCAAGTACGGCAGCAGACTCTCGGAGAACAAGGAAAGCGTTTGGAGGCCCAGCAGGGTGACAAGAACATCAATACCTGCGGCATCCAACAGCGGAACCAACAGACGTAGCTCAGGATGCATAGCCAACGACAAGACCAACAAGGTCGTGAGGATGGCTAGCAGACGACGAAATAGTTTTGGATTGTTCCAGAAATGCGATTTCATCTTGAGGGGCCTAACGCTGAGTCAAGCCGTGCCGCGAAGTGGCGTCAGCTTCAATGAATTGTTAGCCGCACGTCACGGCAGAAGTTCTTTGACAGTATTCCCGTTTGCATCCAGGACGGATATTTGAGAGTTACCATCCGCGGTTACGCTCATGACGATACGCTTGTTGCCATCACCATCACGGAGTGCCAATGAGGCTGCACCATCATCATCGCGTCCGAGCCAGACCCTGCGACGAACGTCAGTTCCGGATGGGCTATCTGTGACAGCTAATCCGGCGAAACTGTTCTCTGCATCATCAACGCCAATCAATTGCACCACTTGATTTGCTTCGTAGCGGTCGAATGAGAGGGCACCGCCGGAGTTGCGCACTTTCCCGTCCTTATCTTTGTTTCCGCCAAAAATCAGGCCGCCAATTTCAGATCCTTCGTCGTTGAGAAAGATTAGGCCGGCTTGAGGCCGATCCAGCGGCTTTTCTTTGCCCCGCACCAATACGCCAGGAAGCTTGGCGTGATTTGAGATGATGAGTCGTGGCGTGCCGTCCGGCTCGACGATATTGATGCGCTGGACAGTTATCTCATCTGCAGTGTTGGTGCGCCCGTGAACTGCACCGCCGAGAAATATTAGTGTCAGTAGACCCGCATATACGGACAGAAACCAGTTGGCTTTCGACATTGCTGTTCCTCAGTGATGGACCGCGACGCCCGGCAGCTGGCTCAGACGAACCGCCGTGGCCTTGAGGGCATCACTGTACCGGTACGTCGTTCTCGGACCAGGATTTGGCATTTTGGACACTCCTGAAGTTAGATCAGAGTGTCCACTGAACTGCAGGAACTACCGCTTCGGCTTGAATGACTTGTTAGGCGGCTGCCATTTGCAGAAGTAGGCTGACTTATCCACGTACGAAGCGACCACACTCTCGGCGTTGTCCACGCTAACGTTGCTGCATGCATGAGCACAACCTCCGCCAATAGCGGCACAGGCGCTGCGAATGCAGGCAAGCATACAAGCGTCTACTGGCTCACACTCCGAGGCAATGCGCTCAAAGTAGGCTTTATCTTCAGCGCTATTCGCTGATACGCCTTCAGTTGTGCACTGACGTCTCCAGTCGACGTTGGCAGCGGCGTGTGCTGCTTCGGCTGGTTGTCCATCTTGGGTGCAACCAGTTATTGCACTGCAGATCAAGAGCGTTGCAATGAGAATAGATGAGCGCATGCTTTTAGCGGCCTAACGCCTGAGTTAAGCCGACTTGCGTAGCGGAGGCAACAACATGGCAAGCTCTTTCTGCCATGTTGTTGGTGTAGCGAAGCAAGTTCGGCTTGAACGAATTGTTAGGCCGCACTCTCGCGGACCTGGAAGATATTGCCTTCGGGGTCACAGGCATTGCGAACCACGAACCCGTGACCTTGCCATTGCTCTGGAAGGACCTGCCCGCCCAAAGCTTGCGCTGATTCTTGAGCGCCCGAAAGACTAGGGACGGTGCAGAAGAACTTGATAGCGGCATTATCACGCAGCTGCGGCGGGCTTGTGATTGCAACCTGCGACGCAGCTTGTGGGGGCATGGCGTGAACAATGAGCTGCAAATCTTGCGAGCGAAGCACAACCATCTGGTCAGTACGATGAGCGGCGGCCATGCCGAGAACAGACTGGTAGAAGCCAGAAAGGCGATCAGGGTCTTTGGCGTAGATGAAGATGCCGGCGCGAGCTGGTGCGGACACGATGACTCCAAGCTATGAAATTAACCTGCGGCGAAGGCTCTTGGAGGGTGTACAGATTTTTGTGTAACCGGCGATGGGGTTCACTGCTGAGGAAGCCTTTCCTCGTATCGG
>NZ_BAAAZU010000025.1:0-933 GCF_039537065.1 Luteimonas lutimaris
AGCCTGCGAATCCGGGCACTTGTCGTCGCAGTCGTTCACGCCGTCGCCGTCGCTGTCCATGTCGGCGCAGCTCGGGGCAACCGGGGCCGGCGCCACCGGGGCGGTCGGCTCCGGACCCAGCGGGATCACCACGCCGACCGAGGCCAGCACGTCGCCGAACCAGTCTTCGTTCGGGGCGGCCATGCTCTGGTCGTCGAAGTCGGCGCGGTAGGCCAGCTCGGTACGGATGGCAACGCGGCTGGTGAAGGTGCCCTGCAGGCCGAGGCCCACCTTGGCGGCGAAATTGCCGTCCTCGCGCTCGAGCGGCGAGTTCGGGTTCGGGAAGGCGTCAGCCTCTTCCTCGGAACGCTGGAAGCCAAGGCCCACCAGCAGGTAGGGGTTCCAGCTGCGGCCTTCGGCGATGAAATGGCGGCGCAGGTCGAGGGAGATGCCGTACTGGCTCCAGTTCAGGTCGCGGTTGCGGTCGAACTTCGGGTTCTGGTAGTTCAGCTCGCCGTCGACGGACCAGTTGGGGCTGACGAACTTGCCAAGGCCGAGCGTCCCGAACGTCGCGTCACGGGTGCCGCGATCGCCGTCCTGGACATTGAAGCCAGCCGAGCCGGTCAGGTACCAGCGGTCGTCGAAATCCTGTGCATTGGCGGCCTGCGCAAAGGCAAGACCCGCAAGAAGGGCGGCACTCAACACGTGGATCTTCATTGCAGACTCCTTGAATGGGGAAGCTTCTGGAACGGAAAAACTTGTAAGCAGGGATCTCGCGCAGGACATCTCTGGGTACTGGACCCGGACGCCGGCTGAATGGCCGCGCGGGCGGCGCGATCATAGCGTATTAGCACAATTTTAACCACACCTGCGGCCAGGTTGCCCAAAAAACGAAGCCCGGCGTGAGCCGGGCTTCGCGGTACTGCTTGGCGTCGAACCTCAGTTCTGGACGTT
>NZ_BAAAZU010000026.1:0-41841 GCF_039537065.1 Luteimonas lutimaris
AGCCTGCGAATCCGGGCACTTGTCGTCGCAGTCGTTCACGCCGTCGCCGTCGCTGTCCATGTCGGCGCAGCTCGGGGCCACCGGGGCCGGCGCCACCGGGGCGGTCGGCTCCGGACCCAGCGGGATCACCACGCCGACCGAGGCCAGCACGTCGCCGAACCAGTCTTCACCGTCGTTGCGCTCCGGCGGCGGATCGTCGTTCACCAGCTGGGCACGGGTGTCGTTCAGGCCAACCGCACGGTAGGCCAGCTCGGTGCGCACGCGCACGCGGCCGACGTTGCTCTGCAGGCCGACGCCGAACTTGCCGGCGATCGCGCCTTCCTTCTCCTCGAACGGCGAGTTCGGGTTCGGGAAGTTGTCGATCTCGATCTCTTCGCGCTGGTAGCCCAGGCCGAACAGCAGGTAGGGGTTCCAGTTGCGGCCTTCGACGACGAAGTGGCGACGGGCGTCGAACGAGATGCCGTACTGGCTCCAGTTCAGGTCCGGGTTGCTGTCCCAGTTCGGGTTCTGGTAGTTCAGCTCACCGTCGATCGACCAGTTGGGGTTCAGGAACTTGCCGACGCCGATGGTGCCGAACGGGGCATTGCCGGTGTTGCGGTCGTTGTCCTGGATGTTGAAACCAGCCGAACCGGTCAGGTACCAGCGGTCATCGAACTCCTGGGCATTGGCGGCCTGCACCAGGCCCAGGCCGCCCAACAGCGCGGCGCAGAGGAGTTTCTTTTTCATTGGGGTTCAGCTCCTTTGATCAGGGGGAAACGTTTCTTGTTGTGGAAGGATCAGCTTTGGATCGGTCTGGATCATGCAAGGGGCGCTCGGCCCGAAACAACACGCCGCAACACTATTTCGGGTGCCGTGAAGGCGATGTTAACGCATCCATAACCAATTGCGCTGAACGGCGCCATTATTGTTGGTAAAGCTGAATGAAGTCGGAAAGGGGGAGCGCGTCCAGCGCCGCGGGGTCCGCGGCCAGCGCCATCAGGCGGTCGACCTTGTCCCCGTCGAGCTGCGCGCGCAGCGCCTTTTCGCACTTGGCCATCAGCACCGGGATGCCCTCGGCGCGACGCTTGCGGTGGCCGATCGGATAGTCGATCGACACCTTCTCCGTCGAGCTGCCGTCCTTGAAGAACACCTGCACCGAGTTGCCGATGTAGCGCTTGTCCGGGTCAAAGTAGTCCTTCGTGAACTGCGGGTTCTCGGCCACGGTCATCTTCTCGCGCAGCGCGTCGATGCGCGGATCGGCGGCGACGTCGTCGTTGTAGTCGCCGGCGGTCAGGCGGCCGAAGATCAGCGGCACGGCGACCATGTACTGGATGCAGTGGTCGCGGTCGGCGTAGTTGGCCAGCGGGCCGGTCTTGTCGATGATGCGCACGCCGGCTTCCTGGGTCTCGATGACGATCTTCTCGATCTCGTCGATGCGGTCCTTGACCTGGCCGTGCAGCTGCATCGCGCATTCGACCGCGGTCTGAGCGTGGAACTCGGCCGGGTAGCTGATCTTGAACAGCACGTTCTCCATCACGTAGCTGCCGAACGGGCGCTCGAACTGGAATGCCTTGCCGCCGAAGGCGATGTCGTAGAAGCCCCAGGTCTTGACCGACAGCGCGCTCGGGTAGCCCACCACCTTCTTGTCGACGGCGTTGATCGCATGGATCACCGCGCGGCGGCAGGCGTCGCCCGCGGCCCAGCTCTTGCGCGGACCGGTGTTGGGCGCGTGGCGGTAGGTGCGCAGCACGCCGTTGTCGATCCACGAATGCGAGACCGCGTTGATCACCTCTTCCTTGTTGCCGCCGAACATCGCGGTGGCGACCGCGGTCGAGGCCAGGCGCACCAGGATCACGTGGTCGAGGCCGACGCGGTTGAACGAGTTCTGCAGCGCGTACACGCCCTGGATCTCGTGGGCCTTGATCGCCCAGCCCAGCACGTCGCGCACGGTCAGGCCCTTGCCGCCTGCCTTCTCGGCCTTGCGCGACAGCCAGTCGGCAACGGCGAGGATGGTGCCGAGGTTGTCGGACGGATGGCCCCACTCGGCGGCCAGCCAGGTGTCGTTGAAGTCGAGCCAGCGTACTTGGGTGCCGATGTTGAACGCGGCCTGGGCCGGGTCAAGCTCGAACGCCGTGCCCGGCACGCGCGCGCCGCCGGGGATCTCGCCGCCGGGAACCAGCGGGCCGAGGTGCTTGACGCAATCGGGGAACTTCATCGCCAGCATCGCGCAGGCCAGCGAGTCGAGCAGCATGTAGCGCGCCGTGTCATAGGCCTCCTGCGAATCGATCTTGGCGTCGATGACGTAATCGGCGATGTCGACCATCGGCTGGTCGGGATCGGGGCGGGCGGCGGAACGGATGTCTGCGTGACTCATGGAAGCCTGGCTCCTGGATTCTGGCCATTGCTGGCAAGGGGAACCGGCTATTTTGCCAGAGCGCGCTCCCACGGCGGGTTTTCGCCGAACTTGCCGGCGAGGAAGTCGGTGAACGCCCGCACCCGCGGCGGCACCATGCGCCGCTGCGGCATCACCGCATGGATGCCGCTGTCGGCGATCGCATGGTCCGGCAGCACCCGCTGCAGGCGGCCTGCGCGCAGGTCCTCGCATACGTGCCAGGTCGAATGCAGGGCGATCCCGAGGCCGGCGACCGCCGCGTCGCGGATCACCTCGCCGAAATTGCTTTCGAGGCGGCCCTGCACGTGGACCACGGTATCCCGGCCCTGGCGGTCGCGCAGCCGCCAGGTGTCCTGGCGCCCCTGGCTGCCGGACAACAGGATGCATTCGTGCCGGGCAAGGTCTGCGGGGGTTTGCGGCGTGCCGTGCCGGCGCAGGTAGCCGGGCGCGGCGCACAGCACCCGGCGGTTGCTGGCCAGCCTGCGCGCGACCAGGGTGGAGTCGTCCAGCGCGCCGATGCGGATGGCAAGGTCGTAGCCGGCGCTCACCAGGTCGATCGTCTGGTCGCTCAGATCGATGCTGACCCGCAATCGCGGGTGCTCAAGCAGGAATTCGGGCAGCAGCGGGGAGATATACAGGCGCCCGAACGAGGCCGACGTGGTCACGCGCAACGTGCCGGAGACCTCGGTCGCCGAGCGACGCAGGCCGCTGGTCAGCGCTTCCAGGTCCTCGACCAGCGCACGCCCCTGCTCCACCAGCGCGATGCCCTCGGGCGTGGGGTGCAGGCGGCGGGTGGTCCGGTGCAGCAGGCGCACGCCCAGCGCGCGCTCCAGGCGTTTCAGGCGCTGGCTCGCCACGGCGGGCGACAGGTCGAGACTGCGCGCCGCGGCGCTGATCGAGCCCAGGTCGAGCACGCGCAGGAACAGGCCCAAGTCACCGATGCGATCATCCATTATCAATAAATCATTGATATTGATTCACCATTTTGGCTGTTTCTGCTGAAGACGCAACATCCTAGGCTGCGCGCTTCCCAATTCCAGAGTCCGCAGCCGCCCATGGCCACCGCCGCCCCGCCCGCCCGCTCCCGCATGCCGCTGGCCGTCTACGCACTGACGGCCGGCGCGTTCGGCATCGGCACCACCGAATTCGTGATCATGGGCCTGCTGCAGCAGGTCGCCGCCGATCTCCACGTGACCATCGCCGCTGCCGGGCTGCTGATCTCCGGCTACGCGCTGGGCGTGTTCGTCGGCGCGCCGCTGCTGACGGCCGCCACCGCGCGGCTGCCGCGCAAGGCCGTGCTGATCGCGCTGATGGTGGTCTTCACGCTGGGCAACCTCGCCTGCGCGCTGGCGCCCGACTATCCGCTGCTGATGGCCGCCCGCGTGCTGACGTCGCTGGCGCACGGCACCTTCTTCGGCGTCGGTGCGGTGGTGGCGACCGGACTGGTCGCGGAGGACCGCAAGGCGTCGGCGATCTCGGCGATGTTCACCGGGCTTGCCATCGCCACCCTGCTCGGGGTTCCGGCCGGGGCCTGGCTGGGCCTGCACCTGGGCTGGCGGGCGACGTTCTGGGCGGTGGCCGCGGTCGGCATGGTGGCGACGCTGGTGATCGCCTTGCTGGTGCCGGCCGACCGCGGCGCGACCGAAGCCATGTCCCTGCGCGGCCAGCTGTCGGTGGCGCGCCGGCCGCAGGTGTTGCTCGGCCTGCTGACGACGGTGCTGGGCTTCGCCGGCGTGTTCACCGTGTTCACCTACATCGAACCGATCCTGACCCGCGTCACCGGCTTCGCCAACCGCGCGGTGTCGCCGGTGCTGCTGGTGTTCGGCGTCGGCATGATCATCGGCAACGTGCTCGGCGGGCGCCTGGCCGATCGCCGGTTGATGCAGGCGTTGCTGGCCACCCTCGCCGCCTTGGCGCTGGTGCTGGGCGCGATGGGTTTCGCGCTGCACTTCAAGCCGGCGGCGGTGCTGTTCACCGGACTGCTCGGCGCGGCGGCCTTCGCCACCGTGTCGCCGTTGCAGCTGTGGGTGCTGCGCCGCGCCACGGGCGGCGAAGCGTTGGCCTCGAGCCTCAACATCGGCGCGTTCAACCTCGGCAATGCACTCGGCGCCTGGCTGGGCGGCGTGGTCATCGTCCACGGCCCCGGCCTGGGCGCGGTGGCCTGGGCGGCCATGCTGGTGACGCTGGGCGGCCTGGGCGTCGCGCTGTGGGCGCGCGCGCTGCAGCGGCGCGACGACAACCAGGACAACGCCACCCCCTCCCCCGTCACGACAGTCGCCCGCGCGCGTGCCTGCGATGCAGCCGCCTGAACTTCCCCCTTCCCCCCAGGAGTCCGTCATGCCTTTCACCCGAGTCGCCATTCCCGCCGGGACATCGCCCGCGCACAAGGCCGCCATTGCGCGCGGCGTGCACGAGGCGATGGTCGCGGCGATCGGCATCCCCGAGGACGATTTCTTCCAGCTGCGCGGGACGGCGGCATGAGCGGTACCGGCACGGCGATGGAATACCGCCACCTCGGCGCCTCGGGGCTGAAGGTGTCCGCGCTCGGCTTCGGCGCCGGCACGTTCGGCGGCAAGGGGCCGCTGTTCAGCGCCTGGGGCAACACCGGCGTCGAACAGGCGCGGCGCATCGTCGACATCAGTCTCGAGGCCGGCGTCAACTTCTTCGATACCGCCGACGTGTATTCCGACGGTGCGTCCGAGTCGATCCTCGGCGCGGCGATCAGGGGCCGACGCGACCGCGTGATCGTTTCGACCAAGACGTCGCTGCGTTTCGGCGACGGCCCGAACGACGTCGGCGCGTCGCGCCACCACCTCGTCGCCGCGGTCGACAACGCGCTGCGGCGGCTGGATACGGACTACATCGACCTGCTGCAGCTGCACCACTTCGACGCGATGACGCCGATGGAGGAAACCCTGTCCACGCTCGACGGCCTGGTGCGCGCCGGCAAGCTGCGCTACCTCGGCGCGTCCAATTTCTCCGGCTGGCAGCTGATGAAATCGCTGGCGGTCGCCGATCGCCGCGGCTACCCGCGCTTCGTCGCCAACCAGGCGTACTACTCGCTGGTCGGCCGCGACTACGAGTGGGAGCTGATGCCGCTCGGGCTCGACCAGGGCATCGGCGCGGTGGTGTGGAGCCCGCTGGGCTGGGGCCGGCTGACCGGCAGGATCCGCCGCGGCCAGCCGCTGCCCGAAGGCAGCCGCCTGCACGACACCGCCGGCTTCGCGCCGCCGGTCGACGAGCAACGCCTGTACCGGATCGTCGACGCGCTCGACATCGTCGCGGAGGAAACGGGAAAGAGCGTGCCGCAGGTCGCGTTGAACTGGCTGCTGCAGCGGCCTACCGTCTCCACGGTGCTGGTCGGCGCGCGCAACGAGGAACAGCTGAAGCAGAACCTCGGCGCCATCGGCTGGCACCTGGAGGCCGCGCAGGTCGCACGCTTGGACGCCGCCAGTGCCGTCACGCCGCCGTATCCCTATTACCCGTACTGGAACGGGCAATTCGCCGAACGCAGTCCCGCGCCGGTCGCCGTCCATCCCGTTCCGCAGGAGTCCGCATGAAAGCCGTCGCCCTCACCCGCTACCTGCCGATCGACGATCCGCAGTCGCTGCTCGACGTCGAGTTGCCGAGGCCGTCCGCCCCCGCCGGGCACGACCTGCTGGTGCGGGTCGAGGCGGTGTCGGTCAATCCGGTCGACACCAAGGTGCGCGCGCCTAAGCCGCAGGTCGAATCGGCGCCGAAAGTGCTGGGGTTCGATGCGGCCGGCGTGGTCGAAGCCGTCGGCGATCAGGTCACCGGTTTCAAGCCGGGCGACGAGGTCTACTACGCCGGCGACATCACCCGCCCGGGCAGCAACGCCGAATACCAACGGGTCGACGCGCGCATCGTCGGACACAAGCCGAAGTCGCTGGAGTTCGCGCAGGCGGCCGCGCTGCCGCTGACCGCGATCACGGCCTGGGAACTGCTGTTCCAGCGCATGCCGTTCGACCCGGAACACGGCGGCGACGGCAAGGTGCTGCTGGTGATCGCCGGCGCCGGCGGCGTTGGTTCGATCGCGATCCAGCTGGCGCGGCGCGCCGGCTTCACCGTGGTCGCCACCGCCTCGCGCGCGGAAACGATCGAATGGTGCAAGGCGATGGGCGCGCACCACGTCATCGATCATCGTCAGCCGCTCGCGCCGCAGCTGGCCGCGCTTGGTTTCGAACAGGTCGACGCGGCGGTCAACTTCGCCGACACCACCCGCTACTGGGAAGCGCTCGGCGAACTGGTCGCACCACAGGGCCACGTCGGTTTGATCGTGGAACCATCGGGGCCGCTCGACATCGGCGATCCCTACAAGCTCAAGAGCATCGGCATCCACTGGGAACTGATGTTCACCCGCTCGCGCTTCCAGACCGCCGACATGGCCGAACAGGGCCGCATCCTCGAACGCGTCGCCGCGCTGGTCGACGCCGGCGAGTTGCGCGGCACTCACGCCGAAACCCTCGGCCGGATCGACGCGGCCAACCTGCGCGAGGCGCATCGAAGGCTGGAATCGGGCCGCGGCATCGGCAAGCTGACGCTGGCCGGCTGGTAGGCGCCGCACCGGATCTCACCCCAACGCAACGGAGCCACTCATGGGCAACGGAACCCTGCATCGCTACGCCGCATTCTCCGACGATCCCGCCGGCGGCAATCCCGCCGGCGTCTGGATCGGCGATGCGTTGCCGGATGCAGCGACGATGCAGGCCATCGCCCGCGACGTCGGCTATTCGGAAACCGCCTTCGTCGCGCCACGGCACGGCAGCGCGCGCGTCATCCGCTACTACAGCCCGGAGGCGGAGGTACCGTTCTGCGGCCATGCCACCATCGCCACCGGCGTGGTGCTGGGCACGAGCGATGGCGACGGCATCTACCGGCTGGCCACGTCCGTGGGCGAGGTGCCGGTCGACGTGCGCACCGACAACGGCCGGCGCGAGGCCGCGCTGACCTCGGTCGCGTCGCGCCACGAGCCCGCGTCCGCAGCGCTGGTCGATACCGCGCTGTCGACGCTCGGCTGGACCCACGCGGACCTGGACCCGACGATTCCACCGGCGCGCGCCTTCGCAGGTGCCTGGCACCTGGTGCTCGCGGTCGGCGACAGCGGCACCCTGGCGCGACTCGACTACGACTTCGACCGGCTCAAGGCGCTGATGCTGGCCGATGGCCTGACCACGCTGCAGCTGCTGTGGCGCGAAGGCCCCCGCGTGTTCCATGCGCGCAACCCGTTCCCGGTCGGCGGCGTGGTCGAGGACCCGGCCACCGGCGCCGCGGCCGCCGCGCTCGGCGGCTACCTGCGCGACGCCGGCCTGCTGGACGCACCGGCGTCGCTCCTGATCCGCCAGGGCGAAACGATGGGCCGGCCAAGCCAGCTGCAGGTGGACATTCCCGCGACGGGCGGGATCGTGGTGCGCGGCACCGCGGTGCCGATCGGCTGACACCCGTCGCCGCGGAACGGCGGCTTGCCGCCTGCCGGCTTTCCCGGCATCGTGGCCCGTTCCATACGCCAGCGCACGCCAGCATGTCCGACGCCACGCCCTACCCGCACCTGTTCGCACCGCTGGACCTGGGATTCACCACCCTGCGCAACCGCGTGCTGATGGGATCGATGCACACCGGGCTGGAGGACCACCGCCGCGATTTCCCGAAGCTGGCGGCGTATTTCGCCGAACGTGCCGAAGGCGGCGTCGCGATGATGGTCACCGGCGGCTTCTCGCCGAACCTGGTCGGCTGGCTCAAGCCCTTCGCCGGCAAGCTCAGCTGGCCGTGGGAAGCGCGCAAGCACCGCCAGGTGACCGCGGCGGTGCATGCGCACGACGCGAAGATCTGCCTGCAACTGCTGCACGCCGGCCGCTACGCCTACCACCCGCTGTCGGTGTCGGCGTCGAAGCTCAAGGCGCCGATCAATCCGTTCACCCCGCACGCACTGTCGGCGCGCGGGGTCGAGCGCCAGATCGACGCCTTCGCCAACGCCGCCAGGCTCGCGCGCGACGGCGGCTACGACGGCGTCGAGATCATGGGCTCGGAGGGCTACCTGCTGAACCAGTTCACCGTCGCCCGCACCAACAGGCGCGACGACCGCTGGGGCGGCAGCGACGAAAACCGGATGCGCTTCGCGGTGGAGATCGTGCGCCGCGTGCGCGAGGCCTGCGGGCCGGACTTCATCGTGATCTATCGGCTGTCGATGCTTGACCTGGTCGACGGCGGCAACGACTGGGACGCGATCGTCGCGCAGGCAAAAGCGGTGGAGGCCGCCGGCGCGACCATCATCAACACCGGCATCGGCTGGCACGAGGCGCGCGTGCCCACCATCGCCACCTCGGTGCCGCGCGGCTCGTTCGCCGGGGTCACCGCGAAGCTGCGCCCGCATGTGGCGCTTCCGCTGGTCGCCACCAACCGCATCAACATGCCCGACGTCGCCGAGCGCATCCTCGCCGCGGGCGGCGCCGACATGGTGTCGATGGCGCGGCCGCTGCTCGCCGACCCGCAGTGGGTGGCAAAAGCCCGCGCGGGCGCGGCGCAGGCGATCAACACCTGCATCGCCTGCAACCAGGCCTGCCTGGACCACGTGTTCCAGAACAAGCGCGCCAGTTGCCTGGTCAACCCGCGCGCCTGCGCGGAGACCGAACTCAACTACACGCCGACCAGCACGCCGAAACGCATCGCCGTGGTCGGCGCCGGCCCGGCCGGCCTGGCCTGCGCGACGATCGCCGCCGGGCGGGGACACCGGGTGACGCTGTTCGACGCCGCGGACGAGATCGGCGGCCAGTTCAACCTCGCCAAGACGATCCCCGGCAAGGAGGAATTCCACGAAACCCTGCGCTATTTCCGCCACCGCATCGAGGAGACCGGGGTGGACCTGCGGCTGTCGACGCCGGTGACCCCCGAGCTGCTGTCCGGCTTCGACCAGGTGGTGCTCGCCACCGGCGTCACGCCGCGCCGGGTCGACTTCCCCGGCCACGACCATCCCAAGGTCGTCGGCTATCTCGACGTGCTGCAGCGACGCGTTGTGCCCGGCGCGCGCGTGGCCATCATCGGCGCCGGCGGCATTGGTTTCGACGTGGCCGAGTTCCTGGTCCAGGATGCGCCCTCGCCGAGCCTCGACCCTGCACGCTGGATGGCCGAATGGGGCGTGGACGCGCGTTTCGATGCCCGCGCAGGCCTCGTGCCCGCGCGGCCGGAACCGTCGCCGCGCCAGCTCTGGCTGCTGCAACGCACTCCGGGCCGCCCCGGCGCACGGCTGGGCAAGACCACCGGCTGGATCCATCGCGCCACCCTGAAGGCCAAGGGCGTGCGGATGCTGGGCGGGGTGGAGTACCTGGGCGTGGATGACACCGGCCTGCGCATCCGCGTCGACGGCGGCGAGCAACGCCTGCCCGTGGACCACGTCGTCATCTGCGCCGGGCAGGAATCCAGGCGCGACCTGCTGGCATCGCTGCAGGCCGCTTCGATCCCTGTTCAGGTCATCGGTGGTGCGGACGTGGCCGCCGAACTCGACGCCAAGCGCGCCATCGCCCAGGCGGCGGCCGTGGCAGCCGCGCTGTAGCCGCCGGCCCCTGGAATCAGAATAAAAACTCCAATCCAATCAAGCATTTCAGGATTTGTGTTCAGCTTCCGTTAGGAAACCGGACGGTACCGTGCGCGCACTTTTCCTGCCGCCTGTTTCCGGCAGGACCGGCCCGGACCGCCCTTCTGCGGTCTTCGGCGCCCGGGCTAAAGCGCCATAGAGCCGCTGCCCTCCCCAATACGCCATGCCCGTTGGCATCGCCCGGTCCCCGTGGACCGCGTGGATGCCTGCGGGCGCAACGCAGCAAGGAGTCGTTCCATGAAACTGGCCTGGATCCTGTGGCTGGCCTCAGTCCTGCCGCCGCAAGCCGCCGATTCGCTCTGCCTGAGCACGACGGTCTACCTGGAGGCCCGCAACCAGTCCGACCTCGGCCAGCAGGCCGTGGCGGAGGTGGCCCTGCGCCGCGAGGAAAGCGGCCTGTGGGGCGACTCGATGTGCGAGGTGGTCACCGCGCGCAAGCAGTTCGCGCCGTCGCTGGTGTCGCCGAACACGCGCCTGGGCAACGTCGAGGCCTGGTCGCAGGCGGTGACCGTCGCCATCGAGGCCGAGCGCAACTGGGCGCTGCCCGCCGGCGAGCGCAAGGAAGTCGTGCCCGGCGCCAGCCATTTCCTGGCCCACGACATCGCCAGCCCGAGCTGGCGCAACGCCTACCAGGTCGCAACCATCGGCGGCCACACTTTCCTCAAGGTCCAGGACCTCAAGCCGCGCCACGGCTGAGCGTCCCCCGCGGCGCGACGACCCGGTGTATCGACGGCACCGCGTCCTCACCGCGACAACGGCATCATGGTGGTTTCCAACCGCCATGGATCCGCCACATGAAGCTTTACTACGCACCCGGGGCCTGCTCGCTCGCCGACCACATCACGCTCGAATGGATCGGCAAGCCCTATGAGGCCATTCGCGTTTCGAGCGACGATCGCAAGTCGCCGGGCTATCGCAGGCTCAATCCCGCGGGCTCCGTGCCGGTGTTGCAGGACGGCGACTGGGCGCTGACGCAGAACGTGGCCATCCTCAACTTTCTCGCCGACACCTCCCCGGAAGCCGGGCTTGGCGGCGACGGCACGCCCAGGGGGCGCGCGGAGGTGAACCGCTGGCTGGCGTTCGTCAATTCCGACGTGCACCCCGGCTTCAAGCCGCTGTTCGGCGCGACGGCCTACCTCGACGACGAGGCGACGATCGAGAAGACCCGGGACGCGGCGCGCACGGCGCTGCGCGGGCTGTTCGAGCGCGCAGACGCGCAGCTTGCGAACGGCGACTGGATCGCCGGCAGCCGCTCGATTGCGGACCCCTACCTTTACGTCGTCACGCGCTGGGCGAATGCGCAGGGCGTGGACCTGTCCGGCCTGGACAACCTCGCCCGATTCTCGGCGCGCATGGAAGCCGACCCTGCGGTGCAGAAGGTGCTGGGGGAAGAAGGCCTGTCCTGACGCCAGCAACCGGGGGGCTTGCCACGGATTGCGCGGATGAGCGCGGCCAAGGCAACGGCGACATGGAGTGGAACCATTCCGTTTCGCAGGGACCACTCGATGCGCGGCTCTTCTCTTTGTTTCCCGGAGAGTGCAGAAGGCATTCCCTACTGATCCGCTTTATCCGCGTTCACCTGCGCAATCGGCGGCAAAGAAATCTTCGCCAGACCTGATGGACCCCGACGCGGCCGGAATGCCCGGTGCGGATATCCCCGGTAGCGCTTTTCCCTCAAAAGAACCCAAAAAAGCCGCGCAATGCGCGGCTCTTCTTCTTCCACCCGTCAGCGCTTGCCGATCGGCACGTACTCGCGATCTTCCGGCCCGGTGTAGTTGGCGCTCGGGCGGATGATCTTGCCGTCCTCGCGCTGCTCGATCACGTGCGCACTCCAGCCGGCGGTGCGCGCGATCACGAACAGCGGCGTGAACATCGGCGTCGGCACGCCCATCATGTGGTAGCTCGATGCGCTGAACCAGTCCAGGTTCGGGAACATCTTCTTCATGTCCATCATGACGTTCTCGATCCGCTCGGAGACGTCGAACAGCGTCATGTTGCCGCCGTCGTGGCACAGCCGGCGCGAGATCTCCTTGATGATGGGGTTGCGCGGGTCGCCGATGGTGTACACCGGGTGGCCGAAGCCGATCACGATCTCCTTGCGTTCCACGCGCGCCCGGATGTCGGCCTCCGCCTCGTCCGCCGTGCCGTAGCGCGAGATGATGTCCATCGCCACTTCATTCGCGCCGCCGTGCTTGGGCCCGCGCAGTGCGCCGATCGCGCCGGTGATGCACGAATGCATGTCGCTGCCGGTGCCGGCGATCACGCGCGCGGTGAACGTACTGGCGTTGAACTCGTGCTCGGCGTACAGGATCAGCGACTTGTCCATCGCCTCGGCATGCAGGTCGCTCGGCGTCTCGCCATGCAGCAGGTGCAGGAAGTGCGCGGCGATCGAGTCGTCGTCGGTCTCCACGTCGATGCGGCGGCCGTTGCGGGTGAAATGCCACCAGTACAGCAGCATCGAGCCGAAACTGGCCATCAGCCGGTCGGCGATATCGCGCGCCTCGGGCGCCGGATGGCCGTCGCGTTCGGGCAGCACCGTGCCCAGCACCGAGCAACCGGTGCGCATCACGTCCATCGGGTGCGCGTTGGCGGGCACCAGTTCCAGCGCCTCCTGCACGATCGCCGGCAGCCCGCGCAGGCGCTTGAGCTTGGCCTTGTAGGCCTTGAGCTGCGATGCCGTCGGCAACGCGCCGTGCACCAGCAGGTGCGCGACTTCCTCGAAGGTCGACTTCGTGGCCAGGTCGTGGATGTCGTAGCCCCGGTAGTGCAGGTCGTTGCCGCTGCGGCCGACCGTGCACAGCGCGGTGTTGCCGGCGGCGGTGCCGGACAGGGCCACCGACTTCTTCGGCTTGGGCAGGGTGGACGGGGTATCGCTCATCGGCATGCTCCGGTCGGTTCTTCTTCGTGAGCCGTGCATTTTACGGCTTTCGGCCAGCGGCCTGTCCGGCCGGTACCGTCGCCTGCGTTGACAGGACTGAAGGCTGGACGCCCCGGGGCGGAAAGGCCGGCGATGCGGATGACCGCATCGCATTCGAACGCGCCGGTGGGGTCTGGCCAGAGGGGGGTGGCTCGGACCATGGGACTTCTCTCCAGGCCCGCCGGCCGACTATCCGGCCAACGCCCGGATCACGCGGGTGGCCGTGCCGGACGCAGCCGGTTGTCGATGAATTCGTCGGCGCCGATCGCGGGACACGCCGCGATCGCCTGGCGCCTGGTGTCAGCGGATCGTTCCCGCTCATCGTAGATCCAGCACTCGCCCAGCGCGGAGCAGTAGCACAGCCGGAGCTGGATGCGCGGGTACTGCCGGTAGAAGCGCGCGAACGCGTCCGCGTCGCGCAGCGTGATCTGCTGGATCGTCTCTCCCGGCGAAAGGACGATGCCGTTGATCGTCGAAGCGGCCGTATCGCGCAGTTCGGGCAGCCCCAGCGCGTCGAACGCATGGGGCCAGTCGCGCTGCGGCCGGCCGTCGACGTACAGCGTGACCCGTTGCACCGACGCCGGGCCGACGCCCTTGTTGGACAGGTTCATGTTGTGCTGGCTGGGCGAAATGCCCGGCTGCAGGTAAGGCCAGACCTCGGCACGCACCTGCTGGCGCTGCAACCAGGCGGTGTAGCCGGACACCGCCAGCGCAAGCAGGCCGATCAGCGCCGCGATCACCGCGGCAACCGCGTTCCAGTCACGACCGTGCGAGGCCTCCGGGCCTGGCGCCTGCGGCTCGCCCGTGCCCATGCCGGTCATTCCCTGGAGAACAGCTCGTCGAGCTTGCGCTCGTAGTCGTGGTAGCCGAGGAAGTCGTACAGCTCCTCGCGCGTCTGCAGGCGGTCGACGATGTTCTTCTGCGTGCCTTCGCGGCGCACGGTTTCGTAGAAGCCCAGCGCGGCCTTGTTCATCGCACGGTAGGCGCCGCAGCAGTACAGCGCGATGTCGACGCCGGCCTCGCGCAGTTCGTCGGTGGTGAAGAACGGGGTCGATCCGAATTCGGTGAGGTTGGCCAGGATCGGCACCTGCACCGCGGCCTTGAAGCGGCGGTAGTCGTCGAGCGTTTTCATCGCCTCGGGGAAGATCATGTCGGCGCCGGCTTCGACGTAGGCCACCGCGCGCTCGATCGCCGCATCAACGCCTTCGGCAGCGGCGGCGTCGGTACGCGCCATGATCACGAAGCCCTCGTCGCTGCGCGCGTCCACCGCGGACTTCACGCGGTCGACCATCTCGCCCTTCGACACCACTTCCTTGCCGGGGCGATGGCCGCAGCGCTTCTGCCCGACCTGGTCTTCCATGTGCACGGCGGCCACGCCGACGCGCTCGAAATTGCGGATCGTGCGGGCGATGTTGAACGCCCCGCCCCAGCCGGTATCGATGTCGACCAGCAGCGGCATGCCCGTCGCATCGACGATGCGGCGGGCGTCGACCAGCACGTCTTCCATCGTCGAGATGCCCAGGTCCGGCATGCCCAGGGAGTTGGCGGCCACGCCGCCGCCGGACAGGTACAGGGCTTTGTAACCGGTGCGTTTGGCCATCAGCCCGGCGTAGGCGGTGATCGCACCCATGACCTGCAGCGGGGATTCTTCGGCCAGCGCGGCACGGAAGCGGGCGCCGGCAGAGGTGGATGCATTCATGGGAACTCCGGCAAAAACGCGATTTTAGCCGATGCGCGGAACGCGAAACCCCCGCGCCCAGTCCCGGTCATCCAAACGGCGCATCGATCGTCGGCGGCTGGCTGAACCAGCGCGGGCCATCGGCCGTCATGTGGAAGCAGTCCTCCACCCGGATGCCGAACTGGCCGGGCAGGTAGAGGCCGGGTTCGTCGGAGAAGCACATGCCGGCGGCCAGCGGCGTCTTCTCGCCGCGCACGAGGTTGACCGGCTCGTGGCCGTCCAGGCCGATGCCGTGCCCGGTGCGGTGCGACAGGCCCGGCAGCTGGTAGTCCGGACCGTAGCCGAGGCTCGCGTAATAGCGGCGGACGGCGTCATCGACCGCGCCGGCGGGCACGCCGACCTGCGCCGCCTCGAAGGCGACCTGCTGGCCGCGAAGCACCTGCTCCCACACCTTGCGCTGCGCCGCGCTCGGCTCGCCGCCGAACACGAAACTGCGCGACACGTCCGACTGGTAGCCGTGCACGTTGCAGCCGCAGTCCATCAGCACGACTTCGCCGGGCCTGACCTGCTGCGGCTTGCCGCTGCCGTGCGGGTAGGCCGCGGCTTCGCCGAGCAGGACCAGGTTGAACTCGACCGCGCCGCCGAGCTTTTCCGTGGCGGCGGTCATCAGCGCGCCGATGTCGGCGGGCGTCATCCCGGCTTGGATGCGCGGATACGTCCAGCGGTAGGCCGCGATGGTCACGTCGGTCGCACACTGCATCAGAGCGATCTCGGCGGCGCTCTTGATCATGCGGCAGCCGCGCACCACCGGATTGGCAGATACAAGCGAAATCCCCGGATGCGCCTGCTGCAGGCCATCGACGAGCAGGTAACGCGCGGTTTCCTCGATGCCGACCGGCTTGCCGGCGAGCTTGCGGTCGCGCAGGAACCCGGCCACCACCTCGAACGGGCTGGTGTCCTCCTGCCACACCCGCACCTGGGCCGGCACGCCCAGCGATTCGTGCACGGAAGGCTCTTCGAAGAACGGCGTGACGATGCAGGGATCGCCTTCGACGGGCAGCACGGCGCAGGTCAGGCGCTCGCTGCGCCACCAGCGCACGCCGGTGAAATAGACCAGCGAGGCGCCGGGTTCGATGACCACCGCGCCGATGCCGTGCTCGGCCATCAGCGCCTGCGCGCGGGCGATGCGCGCCCGGCGTTCGGCTTCACCGATCGGCTGGGCGCCCGTGGCGAGGCTGGCGAGCGCGTCGAGGCCGGTATCGGCCGCGTCCGCCGCGCTCGCGCGCGGCGAAGCCGGCAGCGCAAGCAACGGCAGCGCACCGGCAGCACCGAGCAGTGCGCGACGGGAAAGCGTGATGGGCGGTCGGCGTTCCATGGGCTTCTCGCGGTGGCGGAAGCCGCTATCCAACCACGGCAGGCGCCACACCGCCAACACGAAAAGGGCCGGCACGCGGCCAGCCCTTCCGTGCCACTGCGTGCGGCGGGATTACAGCAGGTGCGCCACGCCGGCGCGTTCCTCTTCCAGTTCGGCCAAGGTCTTGTCCATCGCCGCGCGACTGAATTCATCCACCGGCAGGTCGGTCACGCGGGTGTACTCGCCGTCCTTGCAGGTCACCGGCACGCCGTAGATGACGCCCTCGGGGATGCCGTAGCTGCCGTCGGACGGCACGCCCATGGTCACCCACTTGCCGTCGGTGCCCAGCACCCAGTCGTGGATGTGGTCGATGGCGGCGTTGGCGGCCGAGGCGGCCGAAGACAGGCCGCGCGCCTCGATGATCGCGGCGCCGCGCTTGCCGACGGTGGGGATGAAGGTGTCGGCGTTCCACGCGGCGTCGTTGATCTTGTCCTTCAGCGATTCGCCGTTGACGGTCGCGAAGCGGTAGTCCGGATACATGGTCGGGCTGTGGTTGCCCCACACGACGAGCTTCTCGATGTCGCCCACGGCCACGCCGGCCTTGGCGGCGAGCTGGCTCAGCGCGCGGTTGTGGTCCAGGCGCAACATGGCGGTGAAATTCTTCGCCGGCAGGTCGGGTGCGGACTTCATCGCGATGTAGGCGTTGGTGTTGGCCGGGTTGCCGACCACCAGCACCTTGACGTCGCGCGAGGCGACCTTGTTCAGCGCCGCGCCCTGGGCGGTGAAGATCTTCGCGTTCTCCAGCAGCAGGTCCTTGCGCTCCATGCCCGGGCCGCGCGGACGCGCGCCGACCAGCAGGGCGATGTCGGCGTCCTTGAACGCGACTTCGGCGTCATCGGTGCCGACCATGCCCGCCAGCAGCGGAAACGCGCAGTCGTCGAGCTCCATCATCACGCCCTTGAGCGCGGCCTGGGCCTTCTCCATCGGCAACTCGAGCAGCTGCAGGATGACCGGCTGGTCCTTGCCGAGCATTTCGCCCGAGGCGATGCGGAACAGCAGCGAATAGCCGATCTGGCCGGCTGCACCGGTGACGGCGACGCGGACGGGGGTTTTCATTGGTTGCTCCTCGAAGTCTCTTGTTGTTCCAAACCCACACACCTGTCATCTCGAGCCGAAGGCGAGAGACCTGCTTCTTGCGCGATGTCCGGGAGAAGCAGATCCCTCACTGCGTTCGGGATGACAGTGATGGAGATCAAATCAGTTCGGCGAAGAATTCCTGGATGCGCTGCAGCCCCGGCGCCAGCTGTGGCGTCGGGCAGGTGTAGCTGATGCGCAGGCCGCGCGGCTCGCCGAAGGCCGAGCCCGGCACGCAGGCCACGCCCTTGGCGTCGAGCAGCGCGTTGCACAGGTCGACGTCGTTGCCGATGACCTTGCCGTTGTGCGACTTGCCGAACGCCACGCTGATGTCCGGGAACGCGTAGAACGCGCCCTGCGGCACCGGGCAGGTCACGCCGGGGATCGCCTTGAGCGCGGCGACGACCTGGTCACGCTTGGCCTGGAACTCCTCGCGGCGCGCGGCCGGCACGTCCTGCGGACCGGACAGCGCGGCGACGGCCGCCGCGGTGACGATCTCCGGCAGGTTGGTGATGTGGTTGGAGTTCATCGTGGTGACCGCGGTGGCCACCACCTCCGGCCCGACCATGAAGCCGGCGCGCCAGCCGGGCATGCCGTAGGTCTTGGACAGCGAGTCGACGAACACCACCCGGTCACGCAGCTCGGGACGGGCGTGCACGAAGTTGTGGTAGCCCACGTCGTCGAACACCATCCGGTTGTAGATGTCGTCGGTGACCACCCACGTGTCCGGGTGCTTCACGATCACGTCGGCGAGCGCTGCGATCTCGTCCTTGGTGTAGACCATGCCGGTCGGGTTGGACGGGTTGTTGAACAGGAACACCTTGGGCTTCTTCGCCAGCGCCGCGTCGAGCTGGGCGGGCGTGAGCTTGTAGTCCTGCTCCGGCGGGCACGGCAGCAGCTGGATGTCGGCTTCGAGGATCTCGCCGATATCGAGGTAGCTGGTCCAGTACGGAGTGCAGAAGGCGAAGCCGTCGCCCGGGTCGAGCAGCGCCTCGCCGAGGTTGTAGAGGATGTGCTTGGCGCCGATGCCGGTCGAGCAGTTGGCGCGGGTGTAACCGGTCAGGCCGATCTGTTCGATGTGCCCCAGGAAGGCGTCGAGCAGGTCGTTGGAACCGCGGTTGCTGCCGTACTGGCCGGAGTCGTGCTCCAGCGCCTCGCGCGCGGCGGCGTAGACGTGGTCGCCGGGCAGGAAGTTGGGGACACCGATCGAGAAGCTGATGATGTCGCGGCCTTCGGCCTTGAGCTGCTTGGCCTTTTCGGCCACCACCATGATCGCACTGGGCTTGGCACGGCCCATGCGCTTGGCGAGCTGGGGCATCGCGGAACCTCGGGAAGTTGGGGAGCGGGGGGCTGCAGGCGGGCGCGGCGCCGTGACTCAGGCGCGCGCTTGGCAGCCCCGTGATTTTAGCACGCCGGCCACCCGCTCCCGGCCCTGCGGAGCGGGCGCCGGCGCACCGGTCAGGCGGCGAGGATCTTGTTCCACTCGGCCACGCGGTCGGCCTTCGCGGCCAGCGCGGCGTCGGCATCGCCCTCGATCTTCACCGACTTGATGGTGTCGCCCTGCTTGACCGCGTCGACGGCTTCCAGGCCTTCGAGCACTTTGCCGAACACGGTGTGCTTGCCGTCCAGCCAGTCGGTCTTGATGTGGGTGATGAAGAACTGGCTGCCGTTGGTGTTGGGGCCGGCGTTGGCCATCGACAGCACCCCGCGCTCATGCTTGACGCCGTTGTTGGTCTCGTCCTCGAACTTGTAGCCCGGGCCGCCAGTACCGGTGCCCTGCGGGCAGCCGCCCTGGATCATGAAGTCCGGGATCACCCGGTGGAAGCTCAGGCCGTCGTAGAAGCCGCGCCTGGCCAGGTTGACGAAGTTGGCCACGGTCAGGGGGGCCTTGTCGGGGTAGAGCTCGACCTTGATCGGGCCACGGTCGGTGTCGAAAACGGCGTTCAGGGACATGGATTGCCTCGTTGGGGTGGGAATGCCCCGCCGATATGCGGGCTGAAGAATGGGATTCAATCGGCCCCGGCCGGCCGCGTTTGCGGCATCGCAGCAATGTATACTGATCGGCTCCCTCCACTTTATGGCCGCGCCCTGCCCCACCAGCTCCGGCGCGCCTTTCCCGTTCCCGTCATGTCCATCGAACGCCTCCGCAACATCGCCATCGTCGCCCATGTCGATCATGGCAAGACCACCCTCGTCGACCAGCTGCTCAAGCAGTCGGGCACCCTGGACGAGCGCGCCGCGGTCCCCGACCGCGTCATGGACAGCAACGACATCGAGAAGGAACGCGGCATCACCATCCTCTCGAAGAACACCGCGATCCGCTGGACCCACCCGAAGACGGGCGAGGTGTGGCGCATCAACATCGTCGACACTCCCGGCCACGCCGACTTCGGCGGCGAAGTCGAGCGCGTGCTGTCGATGGTCGACTCGGTGCTGGTGCTGGTCGACGCGATGGACGGGCCGATGCCGCAGACGCGCTTCGTCACCCAGAAGGCGTTCGCGATGGGCTTCAAGCCGATCGTGGTGATCAACAAGGTCGACCGCCCGGGCGCGCGCCCGAGCTGGGTGCTGGACCAGACCTTCGACCTGTTCGACCGCCTCGGCGCCAGCAACGAACAGCTCGATTTCACCACCGTCTACGCCTCCGGCCTGCAGGGCTTCGCCGGCATGGACGAGGACGTGCGCGAGGGCGACATGACGCCGCTGTTCGAGACCATCTGCGAGCACGTGCCGGCGCCGCCGGTCGACCCGGACGGCCCGTTCCAGATGCGCGTGACCTCGCTGGACTACAACAACTACGTCGGCGTGATCGGCGTCGGCCGCATCCAGCGCGGCAAGGTGAAGACCAACCAGCCGGTGACCGTGGTCGCCGCCGACGGCAGCAAGCGCAACGCCAAGGTGCTGCAGGTGCTCGGCTTCATGGGCCTGGAGCGGGTGGAAGTGGACGAGGCGCGCGCAGGCGACATCATCGCCTTCAGCGGCATCGAGGGCATCGGCATCTCCGACACCCTGTGCGACCCGGCCGCGGTCGAGCAGCTGCCGGTGCTGACCGTCGACGAGCCGACCATCTCGATGACCTTCCAGGTCAACGACTCGCCGTTCGCCGGGGTCAAGGACCGCAGCGGCGGCAAGTTCCTCACCTCGCGCCAGCTGCGCGACCGCCTCACCCGCGAGACCGCGCACAACGTGGCGCTGCGGGTCGAGGACACCGCCGACGCCGACAAGTTCAAGGTCAGCGGCCGCGGCGAGCTGCACCTGTCGATCCTGATCGAGAACATGCGCCGCGAGGGTTACGAGCTCGCGGTGTCGCGCCCGGAAGTGATCGTGCGCGAGATCGACGGCGTGATGCAGGAGCCCTATGAATCGCTGGTCGTCGACATGGACGAGCAGTACCAGGGCGGCGTGATGGGACGGCTGGGCGAGCGCAAGGCGCAGTTGCAGGCGATGGAGCCAGACGGCAAGGGCCGCGTGCGCCTGGACTACATCATTCCCGCGCGCGGGCTGATCGGCTTCCAGACCGAGTTCCGCACCCTGACCGCCGGTACCGGCCTGCTGTTCCACGTGTTCGACCACTACGGCCCGCGTGCCGACGGCTCGATCGGCCAGCGCCAGAACGGCGTGCTGATCTCCAACGGCACCGGTTCGTCGCCGGCCTACGCGCAGATGGCGATGCAGGAGCGCGGCCGGCTGTTCATCGAGCCGGGCGAGGAAATCTACGAGGGCCAGATCGTCGGTATCCACAGCAAGGACAACGACCTGACCGTCAACGCGCTGCGCGGCAAGCAGCTGACCAACTTCCGCGCTTCGGGCAAGGACGACGACGAGGGCCTGATCCCGCCGGTGAAGCTGTCGCTGGAACAGGCGCTGGAATTCATCGACGACGACGAGCTGGTCGAGGTCACGCCGAAGCAGATCCGCCTGCGCAAGAAGCAGCGCACCGAAGTCGACCGCAAGCGGGCCTCGCGCGCGGCGTGAGCCAGGCGCTGTTCCCCGGCTGGCGGCCAAGCGGCGGGGAAGCCGCGCGGCTGGCGCCGGTCGTCGCCGCGCTGCGGGACGCGGGCCGGGGGCACGGACTGAAACTGCAGGCGCGCCGCCCGGACCAGTGGCACGCCACGCTGTGTTTCATCGGCTACGACATGCAGCACGCCGTGACGCCTGCGCTGCTCGGCGCCTTCGCGCAGGCGGCGGCGCGCATCCCGCCGCATCGTTTCTCGATCGAGCGCGCGACGTACTGGCCGCAGGCCGGTGCGGTCGTCGCCCTGCCCTTCGACTGCCCTGCGCTGCAGGCGCTTTGCGACGCGACGCGGGACGCGATCCGTCGCTGCGGCGTCGCTCCGCTGCAGACCACGACCCAGCCGCACGTCACGCTTGCCTACCTGGACAGGCACCTTCCGCCGCAGGACTGGCTGGACGACATCGACTGCGGCAGCGCCGGCACCTTCCTCGTCGACGGGTTCGAACTGCTGTTCAATCCCGGCGGCCGCTACGACGCCCTCGAACGCTGGGCGCTGACCGGCGCCGAACTGCCGCGCCCGCCCGAACAGGGCACGCTGCTGTGACGCAGGCGCGCTACAACCCCGACCCGCACGCACACCCGGGCCTGCACGCCATCGCAATCGTCGAGGCGGCAAAGGGCGCGCTCGCGGTGCTGGCGGCCAGCGGGCTGGAGTTGCTCGGTCCGGCCCCGCTGCAGCAGTTCGTGCAGCTGCTGATCACGCGCCTCCAGCTCGACCCCGACCACGGCGCGATGGCCTGGCTGGCCAACGCGATCAATCCCGGCGCCGTGCACATGGCCGCGGCCGCGGTGTTCTTCTACGGCGCACTGCACCTGCTCGAGGCCTGGGGTCTGTGGCGGGCAAAGTCCTGGGCCTCGTGGCTGGGCTGCGTGACCGCCGCGGCCTACCTGCCGTTCGACGCGTACGCGCTGTTCGCGCATCCGGGCTGGATCGCGCTGGCCGTGGTGGCGATCAACGTCATCGTCGTCTGGGTGCTGGCGCGCGACCTGCTCAAGCGCCATCGCGCCGCCGCGCGGCAGGTACCCGCTCCCGCGAAAGCGCCAGTCCCATAGGAACTGCGGAAGCCGCGACCTCCGCGACGGCCTTCGCGACCTCGCGACCGCCTGCGGTTGCCCGCACGCGCCCGCCGCGCGATGCTGGCCATTGGCCCCCGCGGAGACCGCCACGATGCCGCACCCGTCGACCCTCGCGCTGCTGCTCGCCTGCACGCTGCTCGCCGCCTGCAACCGGCCGCCGGAAGCGGCTGCGCCTGCCGCCTCCGCTGACGGCGCCACCACGACCGGCACGACGGACGACTTCGCCTTCGCCGAGGCCGACATCGCCGGCCTGCAGGCGCGCATGGCCGACGGCACGCTCGACAGCCATGCGCTGACCCGCGCCTACCTCGACCGCATCGCCGCGATCGACGACGCGGGTCCGCGACTCAACGCCGTGATCGAGCTCAATCCACGCGCACTGGAAGAAGCCGACGCGCGCGATGCCGAACGCAAGGCCGGCAACGTCCGCGGCCCGCTGCACGGCATCCCGGTGCTGCTCAAGGACAACATCGACGCCACGCCGATGGTGAACTCCGCCGGCTCGCTCGCGCTGGCCGGACACCGGCCGAAGGACGACGCCTTCCTCGTCCGCCGCCTGCGCGAGGCCGGCGCGGTCATCCTCGGCAAGACCAACCTCAGCGAATGGGCGAACATCCGCTCCTCGCGCGCAACCTCCGGCTGGAGCGCACGTGGCGGGCAGACGCGCAGCCCCTACGCGCTCGACCGCAATCCCTGCGGCTCCAGCTCCGGCACCGGCAGCGCGATCGCGGCCAACCTCGCGGCCGTCGGCGTCGGGACCGAGACCGACGGCAGCATCATCTGCCCGTCGGCGGTCGCCGCGCTGGTCGGGATCAAGCCCACGGTCGGACTGGTCAGCCGCGACGGCATCATCCCGATCTCGCAAAGCCAGGACACGGCCGGCCCGATGGCACGCAGCGTGGCCGACGCGGCGGCCCTGCTGGCGGCGATGTCCGGCGCGGACGCATCCGATCCGGCGACACAGGCAGCCACGGGCCACGCGATCGCCGACTACGCCCCGTACCTGAAGGCCGACGGCCTCGCCGGCGCACGCATTGGCGTGGTCCGCGCGCTGATGGGCTACCAGCCCGACGTCGACGCCGCGATGGAGCGCGCGATCGAAGCGATGCGCGCCGCGGGTGCAACCGTGGTCGACGCGGAAATCGCCACCCTCGGGGAATGGAACGCCGCCGAGTTCACCGTGCTCAAGTACGAACTCAAGGACGGGCTGGAACGCTACCTGTCCGGATCCGGCGCACCGGTCACCACGCTGGCCGGGCTGATCGACTTCAACCGCGAACACGCGGCGGAGGAGATGCCGTTCTTCGACCAGGACATCTTCGAGCAGGCGCAGGCGCTGGGACCGCTGACCGACGCGGTCTACCTTGAGGCCCGCGAGCGGACGCGGCGGCTGGCCGGGCCGGAAGGCCTCGACGCCGCGCTCGACGCGCAGCACCTCGACGCGCTGGTGGCGCCGGCAATGTCGCCGGCGTGGCTGACCGACCCGGTCAATGGCGACCACTTTACCGGTGCCGGCTACGGCGTCGCCGCGGCGGCCGGCACGCCCAGCATCACCGTGCCGATGGGCGACAGCCACGGCCTGCCGCTGGGTGTGGTGTTCATGGGCAAGGCGTGGAGCGAGCCGCGCTTGCTGGAACTGGCCTATGCGTTCGAGCAGAAGACGCAGGCGCGCAAGCCGCCACGGTTCCTGCCGACACTGACGCCGGACGCGGCGCCGGCCACCACGAAGTAATCAGTCGCCGATCTCGATGCGTGCGATGCGGCCCTTGTCGCCGCTGGTCCAGCCGATGCTGCCGGCGAGGTCGATGGCGTCGTAGCCGGTCGTCGATACGGACACCCACCCTGTGCCGTCCCACGCATCCACGCCGGTGGGACCAACGGCGATGCAGGTCGTGGCCTCGTCCGTGCAAGCGACACCAGAGCGATAGCCGGGCGTCGGGGCCCAGGGACTTCCGCTCACGCCGGTGACCTGGCTGTATTCGAACCCCAGGCTCTCCGCCGGCACGTCTTCCGCGAGGAAGTCACCGCCGACGACAACGAAATCTCCCGCCAGCGGCGCGACCGAAAATCCACCCTTCGATTCGGCACCGGCGTCCAGTCCATTGTGGACGGAGATCCAGCGACCATCACTGTCGTTCCGGATGTGTATCCGTGACTGCGTGCCGCCCGTCGCCACCGCCAGCGCAGTGCCGGCGCGCGCGATGCAGGTACCGCTGGCCGCGAATGCCGCTTCGCCTTCCACCGCGGCCGGGCCGTCGGCCGGCGTCCAGTCGCGGCCGCCGTTGGCACTGGCGAACACCTGGAACTGCCCGTCCACCGGATCGCCCAGCAGCCAGCCACGCTGGCCGTCGAACGCCATGCAGTCGAAGAATCCGCGCGGATCGTGGTTCTGCAGCACAAGCTGCCAGCTCTTGCCGCCATCGTCGGTGCGGTACACGCGCGAGGCCTCGCCCGGGCCGATCGCCAGCAGGACCGCGGTCACGCCGTCGAAGGCCTCGACGTCGCGGAAGTCCAGCGATTCGGCACCCGGCACCACGATTCTCTCCCAGCTGCGGCCGCCATCGCGCGTGCGCAGCACCGTGCCGTCGCGGCCGCTGGCCCAGGCCGTCTCGGCGTCGACCGCGGAAATACCGCGCAGTCGCACGTCCACGCCACTGTGCTGCGGAACGACATGCACTTCGGCGTGCGCGCCTGCCGCCGCGAACAGCAGCGGCGCGACGGCGGCAAGGATTCGGTTCGCAGGCATCGCGCATCCCCTGTCTGGAGTGCGCCGAGGCTAGCACGCGCTGCGCGTGCCGGTTGCCGGGTACGCCCGGGCCACGAGCACCTGCACCAGCAGAGAACCGCCGGAAGGCGACAACTCAGGCCGGGGTGGCGCCCGCGAGCGACCACTTGCGCACGATCAGCATCGCGGTCTCCAGCGCCTGTTCGTAGTTCAGCCGCGGATCGACGGTGGAGCGGTAGGCGCGTTCGAGGTCGCGGTCGCTCAGGTCACGCGCGCCACCGGTGCACTCGGTGACGTCCTCGCCGGTCAGCTCCAGGTGCACGCCGCCCAGCCGCGTGCCGGCCGCGGCGTGGATGTCGAACGACTGCTCGATCTCGCTGCGGATGTTGCGGAAGCGGCGGGTCTTGTAGCCGTTGCTGGTTGCCTCGGTATTGCCGTGCATCGGGTCGCAGATCCACAGCACGCGGCGGCCGTCTCGCCGGATCGCGTCGAGCAGCGGCGGCAGCTTCTCCGCGACGTGCGCGGCGCCCATGCGGTGGATCAGGCTCAGCCGGCCGGGTTCGTCGTCGGGGTTGAGCACGTCGACCAGCGCCAGCAGCTGGTCGGGCGTCACCGACGGCCCGATCTTCACCGCCACCGGGTTGCGGATGCCGCGGAAGTATTCGAGGTGCGCGCCATCGAGCGCCGCGGTGCGCATGCCGATCCACGGGAAGTGCGTGGACAGGTTGAACCAGCCCCACTGCCGCGGCACCTGCCGGGTCTGCGCCTCCTCGTACGGCAGCAGCAGCGCTTCGTGCGAGGTGTAGAAATCGACCCGGTTGAGGTTGTGCACCGACGTCCCGGACAGCGTCTCCATGAACCGCACCGCGTCGCCGATGCCCGACACCATGCTCTGGTACTCGCTGGCCAGCGGCGAATGCCCGACCCAGCGCAGGTCCCAGTACTCGGGATGATGCAGGTCGGCGAAGCCGCCGTCGATCAGCGAGCGCACGAAGTTCATCGTCATCGCCGAGCGTGCGTGCGCCTTGACCATCCGCCGCGGGTCCGGCGTGCGCGCCTGCGCATCGAACGCGGGCGCGTTGACCATGTCGCCGCGGTAGCTGGGCAGGGTGACGCCGTCGCGGGTCTCCATGTCGGCCGAACGCGGCTTGGCGTACTGGCCGGCGAAGCGGCCCACCCGCACCACCGGCAGGCGCATGCCGTGCACGAGCACCAGGCTCATCTGCAGCAGCACCTTGAGCCGGTTGGAGATCACGTCCGGGCTGCAGTCGGAGAAGTTCTCCGCGCAGTCACCGCCCTGGAGCAGGAAGCGCCGCCCCTCCTGTGCTTCGGTGAGCTGCTGCTTGAGCGCCATGATCTCCCACGACGTCACCAGCGGCGGCAGCGCGCGCAGTTCGTCCTGCACGTCGGCCAGCACGCCCGCGTCCGGGTACGACGGCTGCTGCTTTGCCGGGCGCCCGCGCCAGCTGGCGGGCGTCCAGCCTTCCGGCAGGTGGACGGGTTGGAGGGTGGATCGATCAGCGTGGGACATCGTCGGCTTATGTTGCGTCGCAGCGAAATCCCATCATCTGCCCGAAACGCGGCGTGCGCAACCGCCGCGGCGCTGGTTCAGCCGCGGCGGAAGGCCGCCGACAGCACCAGCAGCGCGAGCAGGATAAACCACAGCAGGCTCCACGCCGGCATCGACAGGCCGAGGAAGGTCCAGTCGACATTCGCACACTCGCCCGAGCCGGTCAGCACCTGGCGGATCACGTCGGTCAGCGGATTGGCCTCCATCATGAACGACAGCGGCGGTCCGCAGGCCGGGACCTCGTCGGCAGGCAGGTGGGTCAGCCAGACGTGGCGCGCGGCGATGCCCGCCCCCACCAGCGCGGGCACCAGTGCGACCAGCCCGTACGCCATCCGGCCCCCAGCGCCGCGCGGCGCATGCAGCCCGGCCACCAGCAGCACCACGCCGAGGGCGGCGAAGGCGATGCGCTGGAAGATGCACAGCGGGCACGGCTGCAGCCCCCACTGGAACTGCGAGAAGATCGCAAAGCCCACCAGCGCCACGCACGCGGCAAAGCCCGCGAGGCACTGGCTGCGGAAGGACCAGCGGGAGGGATTCAGGGTCACGGGCGGCGCCTTTGTTCTTCGGATCGGTTGCGGTGGTCACCCGCCGCGGCGGCGCCAAGATAGCAAAAACCCCGGCGCGAGGGCCGGGGTTTCTGGCGAGCTTGAAGGCGTGCCGCGCTACTCGGCGGCCTGCGGCCGGTCGACCAGCTCGACGTACGCCATCGGCGCGTTGTCGCCGGAGCGGAAGCCGCACTTGAGGATGCGCAGGTAGCCACCCGGACGGCTGGCGTAGCGCGGACCGAGCGTGGTGAACAGGTTGCCCACCGCTTCCTTGTCGCGCAGGCGCGAGAAGGCCAGGCGCCGGTTGGCAACGCCGTCGGTCTTGGCGAGCGTGATCAGCGGCTCGGCGACGCGGCGCAGTTCCTTCGCCTTGGGCAGGGTGGTCTTGATGAGTTCGTGCTTGAACAGCGAGGCGGCCATGTTGGTGAACATCGCGTCGCGGTGGGCACTGGTGCGGTTGAACTTGCGGCCGGATTTCTGGTGGCGCATGGACGTGATTCCTGTGAGGTGTGAATGCTGGAACGCTGGACTTCTCTGTCGCCATCCTGGCGTTGACGCTTGGACTGCGGTTGGCCCTGGCCGGCATCCTTCGCCGGACGTGCCGCGGACCTGGGGTCCGTCGGCGATTTCCCGACCCTCCCCTTCGAGGGGAGGGTCGGGTCAAGCAATTACCCCAGCATGCCGTGGGCGGAAACGCCCGCCGGCGGCCAGTTCTCGAGCTTCATGCCGAGCGAAAGGCCACGCTGGGCGAGGACTTCCTTGATCTCGGTGAGCGACTTCTTGCCCAGGTTCGGGGTCTTGAGCAACTCGACCTCGGTCTTCTGGATCAGGTCGCCGATGTAGTAGATGCTCTCGGCCTTGAGGCAGTTGGCCGAACGCACCGTCAGCTCCAGGTCGTCGATCGGGCGCAGCAGGATCGGGTCGACGCCGGCCTGCTGGGTCTTCGGCGCACCGCGGTCGCGCTGGGTGAAGTCGCCGAACACGCTCAGCTGGTCGGTGAGGATGTCGGCGGCCGTGCGCACGGCTTCCTCGGCGTCGATCGTGCCGTTGGTCTCGATGTCGATGACCAGCTTGTCCAGGTCGGTGCGCTGCTCGACGCGGGCGGCCTCGACCTCGTACGCCACGCGGCGCACGGGCGAGAACGAGGCGTCCAGCATCAGGCGGCCGATCGCACGGGTTTCCTCGTCCGGATGGCGGCGCGAAGCGGCCGACTGGTAGCCGAAGCCACGCTCGATCTTCAGCCGCATGTTGATCGACGCATCCTTGGTCAGGTGGCAGATCACGTGCTCGCCGTTGAGGATCTCGACGTTGTGGTCGGTCTTGATGTCGGCGGCGGTGACGACGCCGGGGCCGGACTTGGCCAGCGTGAGCGTGGAGCTCTCGCCGGTGCCCATGCGGATGGCGACGTCCTTGAGGTTGAGCAGGACTTCAAGCACGTCCTCCTGCAGTCCCTCGATCGTGCTGTACTCGTGCAGCACGCCGTCGATCTCGACTTCGGTGATCGCGAAGCCGGGGATCGAGGACAGCAGCACGCGGCGCAGCGCGTTGCCGAGGGTATGGCCGTAGCCGCGCTCGAGCGGTTCGATCACGACCTTCGCGCGGTTGCCGGCGAGGCGTTCGATCTGGGGACCACGCGGGCGCAAGACCTGATTGGCGTTAGCCGTCATGTTCTGGTGTCTCCTGGGGCGCGCCGGAGGGGGACCGGCAACGCCATGTGATTACTTCGAATACAGCTCGACGATCAGCGCTTCGTTGATGTCGGCAGGCAGGTCGCCGCGATCGGGCACCGCCTTGAACACGCCGCTGAACTTCTTCGAGTCGACCTCGACCCACGACGGCGACAGGTCCATCGTCGAGGACACGTTCAGAGCCTCCTGGACGCGCTGCTGCTTCTGTGCCTTCTCCGACAGGGCGATCGCATCGCCGGCCTTGACCTGGTACGAAGGCAGGTTGACCGGCTTGCCGTTGACCGTGATGCCGCGGTGCGACACCAGCTGGCGCGCGGCCGGGCGGGTCACGGCGAAGCCCATGCGGTAGACGACGTTGTCCAGGCGGGTTTCGAGCAGCTGCAGCAGGTTCTCGCCGGTGTTGCCCTTCTTGGTCGAGGCCTTCTTGTAGTAGTTGCGGAACTGGCGCTCCAGCAGGCCGTAGATGCGCTTGACCTTCTGCTTCTCGCGCAGCTGGGTGGCGTAGTCGGACAGCTTGCTGCGACGCGCGCCGGTGCCGGCGCCGTGCTGGCCGGGCTTCTGCTCCAGCTTGCACTTGGAGTCGAGCGCGCGCGTCGGGGACTTCAGCGAAAGGTCGGTGCCTTCGCGACGGGCGAGCTTGCAGGTGGGACCGATATAACGAGCCATTTTCTATCGCTCCCTTTAGACGCGACGCTTCTTCGGCGGACGGCACCCGTTGTGCGGGATCGGCGTCACGTCGATGATGTTGGTGATCTTGTAGCCGACGTTGTTGAGCGAACGTACGGCCGACTCACGACCCGGACCCGGGCCCTTGATGCGAACTTCCAGCGACTTCACGCCGTAGTCGAGCGCGGCCTTGCCGGCCTTCTCGGCGGCGACCTGGGCGGCGAACGGGGTCGACTTGCGCGAACCGCGGAAACCCGCGCCGCCGGAAGTCGCCCACGACAGCGCGTTGCCCTGGCGGTCGGTGATCGTGATGATGGTGTTGTTGAACGAAGCGTGGACGTGGGCGATGCCGTCGGTGACGACGCGCTTGATCTTCTTCTTCGGCTTTGCAGCGGATGGCTTGGCCATGGTCGGTTTCCTTTACTTCCTGATGGCCCGGCGCGGACCCTTGCGGGTACGGGCATTGGTCCGGGTGCGCTGGCCGCGCAGCGGCAGGCCGCGACGGTGGCGCAGGCCGCGGTAGCAGGACAGGTCCATCAGGCGCTTGATCGCCATGCCCACCTCGCGGCGGAGGTCGCCCTCGACCACGTACTTGCCGATTTCGGCGCGCAGGCGCTCGACTTCCGGCTCGGACAGGTCACGGATCTTTGTCGACGAGTTGACGCCGGCAGCTTCGCAGAGCTTCCGGGAACGGGTACGGCCAATGCCGTAGATGCTTTGCAGCCCGACCCAGACATGCTTCTGGGCAGGCAGGTTGACACCTGCAATACGCGCCATGCGCGAGATCTCCAACTGTTTGGCGGCCGGACAGGGAAATCCGGCGGAGTGAACACGAAATTCTAACAGGGTCTCGGGTTGCTAGGAAGGGGGTCCGGCATCCTGCCGGTAACGGCCCGTGCAGCCGGCCGAAACCCCTCCGGCATGGGGAGTGTGCCCATGCTCCGGCAAACGGACCCGCGCTGGCCGGGATGCCATCGCTGGCGCCCCGTCCGCCCCCCGCCACTCAAGCGCGGGGACCGGCGCTGGTCCACCCGTGCGCGAGACCGCCGCCCGGGTTGCCCTCAATGCCCTCCGTGCGGAGGGGTGTTGCCGCCGTCCTGGCGCGGCCCGGGTGGGCCGGTTTCGTCGTCCACCGCTCCATGGCGGACCTTCAAGCTGTTGTCCTTCCCCCACGCAACGGGAGAAGTCGCTGCCATCCCTGGCGCAGCCTTACCGGCTTGCGGATCGTCCTGCCCGGCCATCCATGGCCAGGCGCCCGCCAGGGCAGCGCAGCAGTGCTGCGCTATCGCGCCCTGGCGCCCCCCTTGAGGTTGGCCTTCTTCAGCAGGCTTTCGTACTGGTGCGACATCAGGTGCGCCTGGATCTGGGAGATGAAGTCCATCACCACCACCACCACGATCAGCAGCGAGGTGCCGCCGAAGTAGAACGAGGCGCCCAGGTCCTTGCGCATGAACTCCGGCAGCAGGCACACCAGCACCATGTAGGCCGCGCCCGCGGCGGTCAGCCGGGTCAGCACCGCGTCCACGTAGTCCGCCGTTGCCTTGCCGGGACGGATGCCCGGGATCAGCGCGCCCGACTTCTTGAGGTTGTCGGCGGTTTCCTGGGAATTGAAGACCAGCGCGGTATAGAAGAAGGTGAAGCCGGTGATCAGCGCCGCGAACAGGATCAGGTACAGCGGCTCGCCCGGCGACAGCGCCTGGCTGATGCGCTGCAGCGTCATCTGGAAGCCGCCGCCACCCTGCCCGCCGAACCAGGTCGTGACCGTGGCCGGGAACATGATGATCGACGAGGCGAAGATCGCCGGGATCACGCCGGACATGTTGAGCTTGAGCGGCAGGAACGAGCTCTGGTTCATGTAGGCGCCGCGGCCGCCCTGGCGGCGCGCGTAGTTCACCGTGATCCGGCGCTGGCCGCTTTCGACGAACACTACGAAGAAGGTGAACGCGAACACCACCAGCACGATCAGGATCAGCGAAATCGCGCTCAGGTCGCCGTTGCTGAAGCTTTCCAGCGTGGTCAGGACCGCGCCCGGCAACCCGGCCACGATGCCGGCGAAGATGATCAGCGACACACCGTTGCCGACGCCGCGCTCGGTCACCTGCTCGCCGACCCACATCAGGAACATGGTGCCGGCCGTCAGCGCGATCACTGCGGTCATCAGGAAGCCCCAGCCCGGGCTGTAGACCGCCTGGATGCCGCCGGTGGCACCGCCGCTCTGCAGCGCCGTGGCGATGCCGGCCGACTGGAAGATCGCCAGCGGGATCGCGCCGATGCGCGACCACTGGGTGATCCTGCGGCGACCGGACTCGCCTTCCTTCTGGATCGCCTTCAGGCTGGGCATGATCTGCACCAGCAGCTGGATCACGATCGAGGCCGAGATGTAGGGCACGACGTTCAGCGCGAACAGGCTGAAGCGCGACAGCGCACCACCGGAGAACATGTTGAACATGTCCACGATGGTGCCCTTCTGCTGCTCCATCAGCGCCAGCATCGCATCCGGGTTGACGCCCGGGACGGGGATGTAGGAGCCGACGCGGTACACCAGCAGCGCGCCGAGCACGAACAGCAGGCGCTGGCGCAGTTCAGTGAACTTGCCGAGCCCGCCCATCGCGTTTCCGCTCCGTGCCATGCGCCGCTTACTCCTCGACCTTGCCGCCGGCGGCTTCGATCGCCGCGCGCGCACCGGCCGTGGCCAGCAGGCCCTTGAGCACGAGCTTCTTCGAAACCTCGCCCTTCTTCACGATCTTGGCCTGCTTGGCCTTCGCCGGGACCAGCTTGGCGGCGCGCAGGGCGGCGAAGTCGATGTCGCCCTCGAGCTTATCGAGCTGGTACAGCATGACCTGGGCGGTGTCGTTCTTCAGCTTGGAGCGGAAGCCCACCTTCGGCAGGCGCATGTGCATCGGCATCTGGCCGCCTTCGAAGCCGGCCTTGATCTTGCCCTTGCCCGAGCGCGCGAACGAGCCCTTGTGGCCGCGGCCGGCGGTCTTGCCCAAGCCCGAACCGATGCCACGGCCGACGCGCTTGCGCTCCTGGCGCGCGCCCTCGGCGGGCGAAAGTGTATTCATGCGCATGTCTTATTCCTCCACACGGACGAGGTAGTGGACCTTGTTGATCAGTCCACGGACCTGCGGGCTGTCCTTGAGTTCCCGGACATCGTTCAATTTGCTCAAGCCCAGCGCCTTGACCGACAGGCGGTGCTTCGCCTGCGAGCCGCGCAGGCCCTTGACCAGGCGCACCTTGACGGTGCCGCCCTTGCTCTCGTTCTTAGCCATGCTGCAGGTCCTCCACCTTCTTGCCGCGCTTGGCCGCGATGCGGGCCGGCGATTGCATGTCCGTCAGGCCCTTGAGCGTGGCGCGAACCAGGTTGATCGGGTTGCGCGAGCCGGTGGCCTTGGCCAGCACGTCCTTCACGCCCACCGCCTCGAGCACGGCGCGCATCGCGCCGCCGGCGATCACGCCGGTACCTTCGGAAGCCGGCTGCATGTAGACCTTCGCCGCGCCGTGGCCCGACTTGACCGCGTGCCAGAGGGTGCCGTTGTTGAGCTCGACGTTGGACATGCCCTTGCGGGCGTATTCCATCGACTTCTGGATCGCGACCGGCACCTCGCGTGCCTTGCCGTAGCCGAAGCCGACCCTGCCGTTGCCGTCACCGACCACCGTCAGCGCGGTGAAGGTGAACTGGCGACCGCCCTTGACGGTCTTGGAGACGCGGTTGACGGCGATGAGCTTCTCGATCATCCCGTCGTCGATTTCGTCCCGGTTGTGGCGACCGCGCGAATCGCGTTCGTTGGCCATTGTCGTTTCCTGTTCTTGAAAAGGTGATTACGGCTGCTGCCGCTTGTAGTTGGGAAATACATCGGGTGTTCCGGTCGCAGCGGGAACCCGCCACGCCGTCCGGCGCAACCCGCGCCGGCAGGACGACACCGCATGGGGCCTGCGCCCCATGCGTTCAAGCATCAGAACTGCAGGCCGCCTTCGCGGGCCGCATCGGCCAGGGCCTTGATGCGGCCGTGGTAGCGGTAGCCGGAACGGTCGAACGCGACCTTCTCGACGCCCGCGGCCTTGGCCTTCTCGGCGATGGCGCGGCCGACCTTGGCGGCGGCTTCGGTGTTCTTGGCGCTCTTCAGGCCGTCGCGGACGTCGGCCTGGGTGGTGCTGGCCGAGGCCAGGACCTTCGAGCCGTCCGCGCTGAACAGCTGCGCGTAGACGTGCTGGCCGGTGCGCAGCACCGACAGGCGCGGAACGCCCAGCTCGCGGATGTGGGCGCGGGTCGACCTGGCGCGGCGCAGGCGTGCGGTTTTCTTGTCCATCTTGTTGCTCCTGGCGGAAGCTGAAGGGCGATTACGCCTTCTTGGCTTCCTTGCGAATGATGTTCTCACCTGCGTACTTCACGCCCTTGCCCTTGTAGGGCTCCGGCGGACGGAAACCGCGGATCTTGGCCGCGACTTCGCCGACGCGCTGCTTGTCGGCACCGGTGACCACGACCTCGGTCTGGGTCGGGGTGCTGATGGTGATGCCTTCGGGCACCTTGAACAGCACCGGGTGCGAGAAGCCCAGCGACAGGTTGAGGTCCTTGCCCTGCATCGCGGCACGGTAGCCGACGCCAACCAGCTCGAGCTTGCGCTCGAAGCCTTCGGACACGCCGTGCACCATGTTGGCGACGATCGCACGCAGGGTGCCGGTGATGGCGACCCGCGACGGATCCTGGCAGGACAGCTGCGCCTGGCCGTTCTCGATCTTGATCTCGACGTCGGCAGGCTTGGCGATCGACAGCGTGCCCTTCGGGCCCTTGACGCTGACGTTCTCGGCCTGGACGTTCAGTTCGACACCCTTTGGCAGGGTGATCGGCTTCTTGGCAACTCGGGACATTTGCGTTACTCCCTTAGGCCACGAAGCACAGGACTTCACCGCCGACGCCCTGCTGGCGCGCCTGCGCATCGGTCATGATGCCCCTGGAGGTGGAAATGATCGCGACGCCGAGGCCATTGAGGACCTTGGGCAGCGCGTCCTTGCCGCGGTACTGGCGCAGGCCCGAGCGCGACACGCGCTGCAGGCGCTCGATCACGGGACGGCCTTCGTAGTACTTCAGTTCGATCTCGAGCTCGGCCTTGGCGCCGTCCTCGGTCACGCGCGAACCGCCGATGTAACCCTCGTCCTGCAGGACCTTGGCGATGGCCACCTTGGTCTTGGACGACGGCATCTTCACCGTCGGCTTGCCGACCGCCGCCGCATTCCTGATGCGGGTCAGCATGTCGGCGATGGGATCAGTCATGCTCATTGATGATTACCTTCTGAGTGCACCGATATCCGCTTTCGCGAATGTCTTCGTGGAGTCCGGCCGAACGGCAGGACCGTGTGGTTGTTTACCAGGACGCCTTGCGCAGGCCCGGCACGTCGCCACGCATGGTGGCTTCGCGCAGCTTGTTGCGGCCCAGGCCGAACTTGCTGTACACGGCGCGCGGGCGGCCGGTCAGGACGCAGCGCGTGGTCTGGCGGGAAGGCGACGAATCGCGCGGCAGCTTCTGCAGCTTGACCGCGGCATCCATCTTCTCTTCGTAGCCGGCGTCCTGGCTGCTGATGATCTTCTTCAGCGCGTCGCGCCTGGCGGCGAACTTCTTCGCCAGCTTCGTCCGCTTGGCCTCGCGGTTCACCATTGATGTCTTTGCCATGGTTCTATCCTCGAATCAGCGGAACGGGAAGCGGAAGGCCTCGAGCAGCGCCCGCGCCTCGTCGTTGGTCTTGGCGGTGGTGGTGATGGCGATGTCCATCCCGCGCAGCGCGTCGACCTGGTCGAAGTCGATCTCCGGGAAGATGATCTGCTCCTTCACGCCCATGTTGAAGTTGCCACGGCCGTCGAACGAACGACCCGACACGCCGCGGAAGTCGCGCACGCGCGGCAGCGACACGTTCACCAGGCGGTCCAGGAACTCGTACATCTTCGCGCGGCGCAAGGTGACCTTGCAGCCGATCGGCCAGCCGTCGCGGATCTTGAACGACGCCACGGACACCCGCGACTTGGTCACGATCGGCTGCTGGCCCGCGATCTTGGCCATGTCGGCCACGGCGTTCTCGAGCACCTTCTTGTTGGTCGCGGCCTCGCCCACGCCCATGTTGAGCGTGATCTTGGACAGCCTCGGCACCTGCATCGGATTGGTGTAGCCGAACTTCTCCATGAGCTTCGGCACCACTTCTTCCTTGTAGAACTTTTCCAGACGGGTATTCATTTCTGCATTCCTCAGGCGTCGATCGCCTCACCACTCGAGCGGAACACGCGCAGGCGGCGTCCATCCTCGAGGACCTTGGTACCGATGCGCTCGCCCTTGCCCGAGGCAGGGTTGAAATGCATCACGTTGGAGACGTGGATCGGAGCTTCGCGCTCGATCACGCCACCGGGCTGGTTGATCTGCGGGTTCGGCTTGGTGTGGCGCTTGACCAGGTTGATGTTGGAGACGACGACCTTGTCGCCGAGCACGCGCACAACGTCGCCCTGCTTGCCCTTGTCCTTGCCGGCGGTGACGATCACGCGGTCACCCTTCTTGATGCGGTTCATATCGTTCTCTCTTCAATCCGGGGCAGCGTTGCTTCGCCCAGCCTTTACTTGCCTATGCCGCTCAGAGCACTTCGGGTGCGAGCGAGACGATCTTCATGAACTTCTCGGAACGCAGCTCGCGGGTCACGGGCCCGAAGATGCGCGTGCCGATCGGCTCGTGCTTGTTGTTGAGCAACACCGCGGCGTTGCCGTCGAAGCGGATCAGCGAGCCGTCGGCGCGGCGGACGCCCTTGCGGGTGCGCACCACGACTGCGTCGTAGACTTCGCCCTTCTTGACCTTGCCGCGCGGGATCGCGTCCTTGACGGACACCTTGATGATGTCGCCGATGCCGGCGTAACGGCGCTTGGAGCCGCCGAGCACCTTGATGCACATCACTTCCTTGGCACCGGAGTTGTCGGCCACGTCGAGGTGGCTTTGCATCTGGATCATGATTCAGCCTCCTCTTATTCGGCCGAGCGCGAGACGATCTCGACCACGCGCCAGTTCTTGGTCTTCGACATCGGTGCGATCTCCATCACCCGCACCACATCGCCTTCGTTGCAGGCGTTGTCGGCGTCGTGGGCGTGGAGCTTGGACGAGCGACGGATGTACTTGCCGTACAGCGCGTGCTTGACCTGGCGCTCGACGAGCACCGTCACCGTCTTGTCCATCTTGTTGCTGACCACGCGGCCTTCGACCGTGCGCTGCTTTTTATCAATGTTGTCCATGGTCATGGGTCCTTACTGCTTCGTGCCGAGCAGCGTGTTGACGCGTGCGATCTCGCGGCGAACGCGGCGCACGTCGTGGGTCTTGGCAAGCTGGCCGGTGGCCTTCTGCATGCGCAGGGAGAACTGCTCCTTGTGCAGCTCGAGCAGGTGGCCCTTGAGCTCTTCGGCAGACTTCCCGCGGAGTTCCTTGATGTTCATCAGCGCACCGTCCGGGTCACGAATTGGGTGGTGACCGAGAGCTTGGCGGCAGCCAGGCGGAACGCCTCGCGCGCGGTCGCCTCGTCGACGCCCTCGATCTCGTAGATCATGCGGCCGGGCTGGATCTGGGCGACCCAGTATTCGACCGCACCCTTGCCCGAGCCCATTCGGACTTCGATCGGCTTCTTGGTGATCGGCTTGTCGGGGAACACGCGGATCCACATCTTGCCGCCGCGCTTGACGTAGCGGCTGATCGAACGGCGCGCGGCCTCGATCTGGCGGGCGGTGATCTGCCCGGTCTGTGTGGCCTTCAGGCCGTACTCGCCGAAGCTGACGAGGTTGCCGCTCCACGCCAGGCCGTCGTTGCGGCCCTTGTGCATCTTGCGGTACTTGGTTCGCTTGGGTTGCAGCATGAGTTAGTCCCTCGCCTCGCGATCACGACGCGGGCCACGCGGACGCTCGCGGTCACCGCGATCGCCACGCTCGCCACGCGGCGAATCGTCCTGCTTTTCCTGGCCGACCTGGGCGAAGTCGAAAATCTCGCCCTTGTAGATCCAGGTCTTGATGCCGATGATGCCGTAGGTGGTGCGGGCCTCGGCGAAGCCGTAGTCGACGTCGGCGCGCAGGGTATGCAGCGGCACGCGGCCTTCGCGATACCACTCCGAACGCGCGATCTCGGCGCCGTTGAGGCGGCCGGCGACGTTGACCTTGATGCCCAGCGCGCCCAGGCGCATCGCGTTGCCGACGGCGCGCTTCATCGCGCGGCGGAACATGATGCGGCGCTCGAGCTGCTGCGCGATCGATTCGGCGACCAGCTGCGCGTCGAGCTCCGGCTTGCGGACCTCGGTGACGTTGATGTGCGCCGGGACGCCCATCAGGTCGGAGACTTCCTTGCGCAGCTTCTCGATGTCCTCGCCGCGCTTGCCGATCACAACGCCCGGGCGGGCGGTGTGGATCGTGACGCGCGCGGTCTTGGCCGGCCGCTCGATCATGATGCGGCTGATGCCGGCCGAGGCCAGCTTCTTGCGCAGCATCTCGCGGACCTTCAGGTCGGCGGCAAGGTACTCGGCGTATTCCTTCTTGCCGGCGTACCACTTGGAATTCCAGTCCTTGGAGATGCCCAGGCGGATGCCGGTGGGATGAACTTTGTGACCCATATGCTTACTTCCCCTCGCCGACGACGACGGTGATGTGGCTGGTGCGCTTGAGGATGCGGGTACCGCGACCCTTGGCGCGCGCCATGAAACGCTTCAGCGTCGGGCCTTCGTCGACCATGATGGTCTTGACCTTCAGCTCGTCGATGTCGGCGCCCTGGTTGTTCTCGGCATTGGCGATCGCCGACTCCACCACCTTGCGGATCAGGTGGGCGGCCTTCTTGTCGGAGAACTTGAGCAGGTTGACGGCGCCCTCGGCGGTCAGGCCACGCACCTGGTCGGCGACCAGGCGGGCCTTCTGCGGGGAGATGCGGGCGGTGCGCAGGATCGCCCTCGCCTCGTTCTGGTTGGACATGGTCGTCATCTCCTTACTTCGACTTCTTGTCGCCGCCATGACCCTTGAAGGTCCTGGTCAGGGCGAACTCGCCGAGCTTGTGGCCGACCATGTTCTCGTTGACCAGCACCGGAACGTGGTTCTTGCCGTTGTGCACCGCGATGGTGTAGCCCACCATCTCCGGCAGGACCATCGAGCGGCGCGACCAGGTCTTGATCGGGCGCTTGGTGTTACCCGCCGCTTCCACCTTCCTGACGAGGTGGTGGTCGACGAACGGGCCCTTCTTGAGTGAACGTGCCATGGTCGATTAGCTCCTGCGATCGCGCACGATGAACTGCTGCGTCCGCTTGTTGTGTCGGGTCTTGTAGCCCTTGGTCGGCACGCCCCACGGGGTGACCGGATGCGGGTTGCCCTGGCCGGCCTTCGCCTCGCCGCCGCCGTGCGGGTGGTCGACCGGGTTCATCGCCGCGCCGCGGACGGTCGGCTTGATGCCACGCCAGCGGCTGGCGCCGGCCTTGCCCAGCTTCTCGAGGTTGTGCTCGACGTTGCCGACTTCACCGATGGTGGCGCGGCACTCGGCCGGCACCCGGCGCATCTCGCCCGAACGCAGGCGCAGGGTGGCGTAGACGCCTTCGCGGGCGACCAGCTGCACGCCGGCACCGGCGGCGCGCGCGATCTGCGCGCCCTTGCCCGGCTTCATCTCGATGCAGTGCACGGTGGAGCCGACCGGGATGTTGCGCAGCGGCAGCGTGTTGCCGGTCTTGATCGGCGCGTCGTTGCCCGCGATCACCTGGTCCCCGGCCTTCAGGCCCTTGGGCGCGATGATATAGCGGCGCTCGCCGTCGACGTAGCACAGCAGCGCGATGTGCGCGGTGCGATTGGGGTCGTACTCGATCCGCTCCACGCGCGCGGGAATGCCTTCCTTGTCGCGCTTGAAGTCGATGATGCGGTAGTGCTGCTTGTGTCCGCCGCCGATGTGCCGGGTGGTGATCCGGCCATGGTGGTTGCGGCCGCCGGTCTTGCTCTTCTTTTCGAGCAGCGGCGCGTGCGGCGCACCCTTGTGCAGGTCGGGCGTGACCACGCGGACCGCGCTACGGCGACCGGCGGAAGTGGGCTTGAAAGTCATCAATGGCATCGGTCCGTCCTCAGGCCTTGGCCGTCATCACGTCGATCGACTGGCCGTCGGCCAGCTTCACGTACGCCTTGCGCCAGTCGCCGCGGCTGCCCTGGCGCTGACGGAAGGACTTGTTCTTGCCCTTCACGTTCACCACGTTGACCGCCTCGACAGTGACGTCGAACAGCTGCTCGACGGCCGACTTGATGTCGGCCTTGGTCGCCGTCTTCGCGACCTCGAACGCATACTGGTTGGAAAGCTCCTGCAGGCGCGCGGTCTTTTCGGACACGCGCGGCGCACGGATCACGCTGTAGAGCTTGGCTTCGTTCATGCCAGCCACTCCTCGATCTTCTTCACCGCGTCGCTGGTGATCAGGACGCTGTCGGCGCTGACCAGCGCCACCGGGTCCAGGCCCTGCACGTCGCGAACCTCGACGTACGGCAGGTTGCGTGCGGACAGGTACAGGTGCTCGGACGCCTCTTCGGTCACGATCAGCGGCCGCCGGCCGAGGTCGAATTCCTTGAGCTTCGACACCAGGCCGCTGGTCTTGGTGGCCTCGACGTCGAACGCGTCGACAACCTTCAGGCGACCCTGGCGGTTGAGCTCGGACAGGATCGCCGAGATCGCCGCGCGGTACATCTTGCGATTGACCTTCTGCTCGAAGCTGCGCGGCTTGGCCGCGAACGTCACGCCGCCGCCGACGAAGATCGGCGCGGTCAGCGCGCCGTGGCGGGCACCGCCGCCCTTCTGGCGCTTCGACTTCTTGGTGGTGCCGGCGACTTCCGAGCGCGTCTTCTGCGCCTTGGTGCCGGCGCGACCCGCGTTGCGGTAGGCCACGACGACCTGGTGGACCAGGTCCTGGCTGAACTCACGGCCGAATACCGCGTCGGAAACCGAGAGCTTCTGGTTGCTGTTGGTGATGGCGATTTCCATCGTCGTCTCTCCTTATGCCTTGCTCGAGGGACGGACGATGACGTCGCCGCCCGGCGCGCCCGGCACGGCGCCCTTGATCGCGATCAGGCCGCGCTCGGCGTCGACCCGGACCACTTCCAGGCGCTGCGTGCTCTGGCGTTCCGCACCCATGTGGCCGGACATCTTCTTGCCCGGGAACACGCGGCCCGGCGTCTGTCGCTGGCCGATCGAACCCGGCGCGCGATGCGACAGCGAGTTGCCGTGCGTCGCGTCGCCCATGCGGAAGTTCCAGCGCTTGATCGTGCCCTGGAAGCCCTTGCCCTTGGTGACGCCCTGGACGTCCACCAGCTGGCCGACTTCAAAGATGTCGGCCTTGATTTCACCGCCGACCTGGAAGTCGGCGATCTTGTCGTCTGCCACGCGCAGCTCCCACAGGCCGCGGCCGGCTTCGACCTTGGCCTTGGCCAGGTGGCCGGCTTCGGGCTTGGTCAGCAGCGAGGCGCGCTTGACGCCGGCAGTGACCTGCACGGCGCTGTAGCCGTCGCTCTCGACCGTCTTCACCTGGGTGATGCGGTTGGGGGTGGCTTCGATCAGGGTCACCGGGATGGACTGGCCGTCCTCGGTGAACACGCGGCTCATGCCGGCCTTGCGGCCGACGATGCCCAACGAATGAATCTTCGCGGTCATGGTGGCGTCCTCAGGTCAGCTTGATCTGGACGTCGACGCCAGCCGCGAGTTCGAGCTTCATCAGCGCGTCCACGGTCTTGTCGTTGGGGTCGACGATGTCGAGCACGCGCTTGTGCGTGCGGGTTTCGTACTGGTCACGAGCGTCCTTGTCGACGTGCGGCGACGTCAGGATGGTGTAACGCTCGATTTTGGTCGGCAGCGGGATCGGGCCGCGCACCTGCGCGCCGGTCCGCTTGGCCGTTTCGACGATCTCGCTGGCCGAGCGGTCGATCAGGCGATGATCGAATGCCTTGAGCCGGATCCGGATCTTTTGGTCCGCCATGACGGAGATTCCTTCGTTGAAAGAGCGACAGGCCCCGCGGCTGGGTGCGCGGAACCCCGTGGAAACAGTGACTTGCCGGGACTGATGACGCCTGGCGCCCCGGCAGTATCCTGACGAAAAACTAGGCGGCCCGGTCACCCGGTCCGCCCAGACGGAAAAGTATAAGGCGCGTTAACAGGCCCCGTCAACAGCTTTTCGCTGCTCCGGGACCTGCCGTGCGACCTTCTTCCCTGTCCGGCGAATACGAGGCCCGTCCTGGACCTCCTTTCGCTTTCATCGAATCCGCCGACCCAAGCGGCGAATCCGGCTATTTTGACACGTTTTCCGGCATTTGGGGCCTTTGGAGGCCGATTGCCGGGGAATATCTTCTACGACTGTGGTGCTGGGGACTGGATCCCCGCGTTCGCGGGGACGACGCGCGGCAAAGGCGGCTGCGCCAGGCGCAGCCGCGCCAGTGCGTCACTTGATGATCTTGGCCACCACGCCGGCGCCGACCGTACGGCCACCTTCGCGGAT
>NZ_BAAAZU010000027.1:0-784 GCF_039537065.1 Luteimonas lutimaris
CATGGTGTCTCCGGGTAGATCGACAGTCTCCTGCCGGGTACCCGGTTACACAAAATCTTGGACAGGCCCCATGCCGGACACTGTGAGGTCACCGCGACCCGCATGCACCAACAGCGCAGCAAAGCCGAACCACGCAACTGTGGTGACATGCCAGGCGAAGCGCAACGTTCGGATCGTGAATTCCGAGCTGCCGAATAGCTTTGGCAGATCATTGCGGCGAAACAAACGGATGAGGATGTACCGCTCACCCAGCACCGAATGGGCTGCGCCAAGAGCTACGGCAAGAACTGCTGCGAGATAGAGAAGCGTTTCCATAGCCACCTAACGCCTAAGTTAAGCCGAGACGCGTAGTGGAGCGAAGCACATGGCAAGCTGTATCTGCCATGGGCTTTGCGGAACGAAGCGGCTTCGGCTTGAACGCATTGTTAGGCATCACTGCCCGGTGGTCTTCCGAACCGAGACGACCCGAATGCTGATCTCAGCCACGATTGGGGTACAGGCGCAAACCGCATCAGAGAATTCATCGGCAAGCGCTTCTCCGTTCTCGTCGTAGTTGTTTCGCGCGCGGAGCATGAGCAGACCGTCCGCCCACCAGCAATGAACATCCTGGTGCCAAGGCCGCTCCAAGAACTCCTCTTCAATGTCAGCGACCGCAGCGCGCCCAATCGAGTCGCTCAATCCGCTGCAAGATACGATGATCTCGAACATGTGAGGCCTAACACCTGAGTTAAGCCGACTGCGTAGTGGAGCCAAAGCCATGGCAAGCTTTTCCTGCCATGGCTTT
>NZ_BAAAZU010000028.1:0-3197 GCF_039537065.1 Luteimonas lutimaris
CATGGTGTCTCCGGGTAGATCGACAGTCTCCTGCCGGGTACCCGGTTACACAAAATCTTGGACAGGCCCCGGCTCGCCCGCGCCGGGCATCACGAAGTACGTGTTGTCCTTCTCGCCGGGGAGCGGGAGCTTGCTCACCTGCGCTCCGGGTAACGGAATGTACTTACTACGTCCGGCATGTTGGTCTTGTCGGGCCAATAGGCACCTTCCATCTCCAGGTCATCGACATACATTTCGTCCGGGTTGATCTCCTCACCCGTAATCCATTCGATCAATGATTCGGCCCACGGCTCGTCACGCAGCAGTGCAAACGTGCCCGACAGGTTCATCGCACCCGTGATCGGGTCCACCTTGATCTGTGCTCGTTCATACCCCTCAGCATGGAGGTTCCGACGCCCGATCCGACCGATCGACAACCGCTGTTTCCCATCCTCACAGACGATCGTCCCTGCTTGACCCTTCTTCATGCGCTTGCCGTCCTTGACGGCTGTGAAATGCAACTCCAAGCGACTCCCTTCGGCATAGCGTGGCAGGTCAACCTGATAATTAAAGTGATAGCTGATGCCATGCCTATCCTTGAAATCACTGAAACGACCCATAGCGGCGAACACCACACGCTGAAATTCGCGGATTTCGTCTTCTATCGTGTCGAACGGGGACACGACCCCATTCTTCAAATATACGTTCTTTTCGTCTTTCCGATGAGCCCGCTTGCCAAATACGCCATTGTCCAGCCAGTACTCGATCGGCAGTATTTCGGAGTCATCTGTGGCAAACGCCTGCCAAGCGCAATACAACGCCAAACCCAGAGCCGCAACGACAATCAGCGCCCAACCAACGGGACCCATCAAGGCAGCCAGACCGGTTGCACCTGTCGCGGCAGTTAAGCCAGTTGCACCTGCCGCGGCGGCACTAAATCCGCCCAATCCCGCAATGCTTGCCGTGACTAGTGCCGCACCCGAACCCATGCTCCATAAACCAGAATCCAAGTCTCCAGAACGGCCTTTCTGAACGCCCTGGTATATTGAGTAGGTGCCCTCAATCACTCCCGCGAAAGCACCGCCGCGCGCCGCCCACTTGGCCACCAATTTCACCGAGACCGACTGGATGCCACGCACCGTCTGCACCGCGACATACAAGTCCATTCCCGCGCTGAGGGACCCGATCACCGAGTATGTCAGGCCGATCGTCAAATCCAGCTTGTCTTCCGCACCAGGGTCATGTTTTTTTCGATAGTCATCAATAACGCTTGCACCAGCGGCGAACTGAAAGAACATTGCACCAGCACCCAGCACCACACTTGCATGGGCTCCAATTTTCTGGAGGTGGTTATCCAGCAGGGGATTATTCAGTGTTGGGTTGGCCGCCGATTGTGCACTGATGTTGATCTGGGTGAGTTGCAGCTTCCTGAGTAGTTCATGGTCAAGCCTGCCGCCTGACTCCAATTTCTTGACCACCCACGCCACTGCAGAGGCGGCCTCTTCCTGGGTGTTGGGTGGCACCAGCACCAACGCACCATCTACCGCACCCGAAAGCCCGGGCTTGGTGATTGGTGACATGCCCACGGTACTGCCTCGGGCGACGCCCACCGGCACTTGCGCGCGCACGCGTGGATCGCCTGCCACCACAGCCATGAACTTCTGCGATATCTCTTGCCAAGTACCCTTGAACAATGAGGGTTGTACTGCGATATCGTCACGGGTTATCAGCGCAATCGTGACCTTACGAAGCAGCTTGCGGTAGGCTTTCGGATTATTCTGGCGAAGCTTGAAAAGCAAACCGGCACTGGTTTCGATAATAGTCGCAGTACTAAGGTTGGCTGCGCGCTGTACACGTATGGCGGAACGGAAGCCATCGAGCTTGACAAGTGCTTTTGCGGAATACTCACCCAATAGGTTCGTTGCTTCATGGGCGGCGTCGTAGGCTTCGTCCTGGTCCCCCGGATTTTCACCCAAGTATGATATGAAGGGCAGGTGCAGCGCACCCAGACTGCGCTCCAGCCAGTTGTCCGGATCGTCTGCTGGCAACTCCAATACCGGCTCCCAGACCTCCCTCAACTCTTTGCCAGTTTGTCCTGAACCGGCAACGCAGCAGGCAACCATGTCCTCATGATCCAACCCGGCTTGAACACCGTCCGAGAAATCGCAGCGTTGTTGAAGTTTCCACGCGTCTGAATTTATGACAGCGCAGTAATCCGCACTCGCCTTCTCACCATACTCAATCAACCCATCGGCTTTTCGCTTCTCATCAAGCGCGGCACGCCACGCGTTCTCATCAATGTGACGAAGATATCGCTCTGGTCCATAGTGGCGGGCATACCATGGCCCCGGATTCTTTTCAGCGTTAAGGCGTACGCCTTCGATAAGTTCGGCGATAATGCGCTTACGGCTGCGATCCTCGTCCCCCATTCCGGTAACGTCTGCAATTTCGGCGGTGGCGCGGTTGCGGTAGTGGTTCATCTGCATCGCAACGCCCACTACATCCTCCATGTACAAGATGATGCCGTTCTTGCCTTCAGTGGCCTTGGAAGATTGCGCCATCTCGGCAGCCAAACGTGCACCCGATACCTCGGCATCGATCAAGTAAGGTGTCTGCAATGTGTTCAGTACACGGCCGCCGCCTCGATTATGCAGCGGTTCAAGCTGCCGGTCATTTATGAGATCGCGTGTTGAATAGGAAGCATAATCTGCCACATGATTACCAAGGCTCGCCGTCATTGTTCGAGCCTGCGGAACTGTGTTGCCGACCCCAACGTCGTTCTTGGCAGCAGCAACCACATCCATCTCCCACATCCGCCGGCCTCGGATATTACCTTCATTGACTTGGTAAGCATCCAAGACATCCTGCGACCAACGATAGCGACTGAAAGCCACTTGTACTTTAGGGTTCTTCACCGGATCGAGCACGAAGTACTGCAGCGCAGTCGGATTATGCTCATCTCGCATGCACACACCAGGCTGATCCAAAGGCACCACGCCACCAGGAGCCGCCGGCAGATCAGCAATCGGCATTTCTCGCAAAAGACCCGACGAATCGACAAGAAAGGCTGTCAGCCATTGATCCTTGGCGCTATCGAAGATGTAGATGTAGCCAGCAGGCACCGCACGCATGTAGTACCAATGGTCGGTGAGGGTGTACAGATTTTTGTGTAACCGGCGATGGGGTTCACTGCTGAGGAAGCCTTTCCTCGTATCGGA
>NZ_BAAAZU010000029.1:0-51328 GCF_039537065.1 Luteimonas lutimaris
CATGGTGTCTCCGGGTAGATCGACAGTCTCCTGCCGGGTACCCGGTTACACAAAATCTTGGACAGGCCCGTTGATGGAGTGCGTGCGCCTGCGGGTGAAGGACGTGGACTTCGAGCGCGGCGAAATCGTGGTGCGCAGCGGCAAGGGCGGCAAGGATCGCCGGGTGCCGCTGCCGCAGAAGCTGCGCGAACCGTTGCAGGCCGCCATCGAGCGCGCCTGCCTGTTGCACGCGTCCGACACCGCGGCTGGCCTTGGCGAGGTGTGGCTGCCGCACGCGCTGGCGCGCAAGTATCCGAATGCCGCGCGCGAGACCGGATGGCAGTACGTCTTCCCGTCGCCGCGGCTTTCGGCCGATCCGCGGTCGGGCAGCCAGCGGCGGCACCACGTCGACGACAGCATGCTGCAGCGCGCGGTGAAGGCGGCAAGGCGGCTGGCGGGCATCGACAAGCCGGCCACCTGCCACACGCTGCGGCACTCGTTCGCCACGCATCTGCTGGAGGCCGGGCACGATATCCGTACGGTGCAGGAGCTGCTCGGGCACAAGGACGTGGCGACGACGCAGATCTACACCCACGTGCTGGGCCGCGGCGCGGGCGCGGTGCTCAGTCCGCTCGACAGGTAGGCGGCGCGCGCTCAGCGCGAGTGACGCCAGTGCCAGGGTTCGTACACGATGCCGTGCGGGTTGTCGCGCGGGTAGCTCATCGCGAAGCCGTGTTCGCCGGCGTGGTGCGTGAGCCATTCGAACGCGGGCGTCGCTTCGAACGATTCCTCGGCCGGCGGCTCGCCAGGCGTGCCGATGTCGAGTGCGCGCCCGGAGTGGTGCTCGGAATAGCCGGGCGCGGCGTTGACGGCGAGGATATCGTCCATGCATTGCCCGCGCGCGAGCTTGCGCTCGAAGATTCCCAGCTGGTAGTCGTGGCTGCGGTAGCCGGAAATGGCGTCGAGCACGATGCCGTCGCCCACTGCCGCGTCGCGCAGGGTGTGCCAGGCGCGCGCGGCGTCGGCGTGCAGCCACAGCGGCCGGCGGAAGCGGTCGAAGCCTGCAAACGAAAGCCAGGCCGGTTCGGCCACCAGCGGCAGGCCGCTGCGTCCGGCGTAGCTGTCCGCGTCCAGCCCGAGCTTGTCGAGCCGTGCCTGCAGGCGCTGCAGGGGCAGGGTGGGGACGACGTCGAGGCCGGGCCTTGCGTGCGCGTGCGGCTGGTCGAGTGCATCGAGGGCGTCGTCGATGCCCGGTTCGCGCGCCAGGCGCGGCACCAGCGACAGCAGGCCTTCGGGCAGTTCGGCGGCGAGGTAGCAGCCGTCGCGTTTGCGGCGCAGCACGCGGCGTGCGCGTGAGAGGGCGCGCGCATCGTGGTTGCTGCGCGCGCGCAGCAGGCCGCCGGGCCAGAGTTCGATCTCCGGCGTGTTGACCAGTATCCGGGCCTGTCCGCGCATGTGGCTCAGGTTAGTCGCGGGCGCCGGGCGGTGCCAGCTCGGCCAGGCGCTGCACGAATGCCTGCGGCTGGCGCGGCTGCAGCAGCAGGTCGTAGCCGGCAGTCGTGGGCAGGTACACCAGGCGCGTGCCGCCGACGGTCGCCACGAACGCCCGATGCAGGTTGCGCAGGCGGAACCAGCCGCTGTGGAAACCGGGCAGGCTGGCGCCGTTGGTCTTGAGCACGGGCTTGAGTTCGGTGCGTTCGCCCAGGTCCACGATGCGCGCCTGTGACAGCTGCAGTTCGCGCCAGCCAAGCCTGCGCGAGTAGAAGCTGGTGGTGATTGCGAGGCCGTCGCTGTCGAGCGTGACCGCGTGCCGGCGCATCGCGCGGGCGATGAGCCAGTGGATGGCCAGCGTCAGGGCGAGGATGCCGGCCAGGATCAAGGCGTTGGTGAGCAACGGGCTGCCGCCGATCAGCTGCTTCGGCCCCGGGTCATCGCCCGCATAGGCGATCGCGCCCGCGGCGATGGCGACCGGAAGCGCGACCAGCAGCAGGAACAGCCACAGGCGCGAGGTGGGGGAGGGAGGCTGCAGTTGCCAGGCAGGCGTCGTGTCCATGGGAGCTCCGCAGGCGGAAAAGACCGGGAACGAACCTTCAATCCGTCGATGCGGCCTTGATCCAGCCGGCGACGTCATCGATCAGCGTGGTATCGACGTGGCCGGGCTGCGTGTACTGCGCCGGGCCGGGCTCGCCCTCGACGGCGATGCCGAGGTGGTTGAGGGTCGGGTACAGCTTGAACTCGACCTTCGGGTCGTCATGGAAGCCCGCCTTCCAGTGCTGCCAGTCGGCGTCCACCACCTGGAAATCCTGCGCGCCCTGCAGCACCAGCATCGGCAGGGCGACGGCCCTGGCTTCGGCGACCGGGTCCACGGCCTCGGTGCTGCGCCAATAGTCGGCGGGCTGGCCCAGCGGCGAGGCGTCGGTGGCGACGTCGCCGCCCGCGCGGACGGCGGCGACCTGGCCCTTGAGCCTGGCGATTGCCGCGGCTTCTTCGTCGCTTGTCTTGCCGTCGTCGAGCACCGCCAGCCGGATGTGCTGCTCGATCATGATGTCCAGCATCGGCCGCGCGGGCGCGGCGAACAGGACCAGGCCGGCGACATGGCCGGACTTCGCCGCGATCCGGGGCGCCATCATCGCGCCCTGGCTGTGGCCGAGGACGTACACGCGCGCCGGGTCCACGCCCGGCGCCTTGCGCAGCGCGTCGACGGCGATGACGGCGTCGTCGGTGGTCTCGCTGTCGATGGTGACCTTGCCGTCGGCGTAGTCCTGCGGCCGCGCCTGCGTACGCTTGTCGAAGCGCAGCACCGCGATGCCCTGTGCCGCCAGTCCGCGCGCGATATCGAGGAAGGGGCGGTTGGGGCCGACGGTCTCGTCGCGGTCGTGCGGGCCGGAACCGTGCACCAGTACGACGGCAGGCACCGGCGCGTCGGCGCTTGCGTCCGCGGGCATCGCCAGCGTGCCGGGCAGGGCGCGCTCGCCGTCGCCGACGCTGAAGTCGCGCTCCTGGTAACCGGCATCCGCTTCCGGCGGCGCGGCCTCGGGAGCAGGCGCCGCCGCGGGTGCATAGCGCAGGCCGGCGACCTTGCCATCGCCGTCGATGGCGATGGTGGCGTCCACGCTGGCCAGTTCGCGGTGGACGCGGACCACCACCACGGTCATGCCCGATTGCTGCGAAACCTGCGGCGCGTCGCGGCCGGTCTGCGTGCCGGCGGCAGCCAGCTGCTGCTGGACGCCTTCGAGCTTGTCGACGCCCAGCGCGGCCTTCATCTGCGGCGAGAAGTCGGCGCTGGCGGCCTCGTACTCGCCGGCCTCCATGTGGTCGAGCAGGCGGGTCGCGGTCGCGACCGCATCGGCATCGCCGTCGGCGGCCATTGCCGGGAGCGCGACGGGCAGGCAGCACAGCGCGGCCAGCAGCATTGCGTGCAGGATTCGCATCTTCAGTTCTCCTTCTTGAGGAACATGCGCAGTGCATCGGCATAGTGCGACTGCACGACGGAGACCAGCTCCCAGCCCTGCGCGCCCAGCTTGTCCAGCTCGGCCTGGGCCCGATCGTTGAGCTTGCCGCCGAACACCTTGTACGGCAATTCGACCACCTTGTACTGCCATCGCCTGCTCATGGAGTTTCCTCGTTTCCGGGGCCTGGTGTGCCCGGTGTGTTCGATTTGTCCGGCTTCGGCAGCCGGCCGGCCTTGCGCAGGGATTCGCGCAACACGTATTCGATCTGTGCATTGAGGCTGCGCAGTTCGTCGTCGGCCCAGCGCTGCGCGGCGGCGAGCACGTCGGCGTTGATGCGCAGCGGGTAGGACTTCTTCGCGCTCACGGGCGTTGCCTTGCCTTGCGCCGCGCGGCGAAGAACGAGAGCAGCACGGCGACGACCATCGCGTTGACCAGCACCACCATCGCCACGATCACGAAGGTGGCGCGGCCGCGGTCGTCGCCGGCCCACCACAACCCCGCCGCCGCCAGCAGCCCGACCACGCCGACCGCTTCCATCAGCCGCGACAGCCGGCGGTCGAGCCGGGCCTTGGCCTCGTTGCCGGCGTCCTGCGTGCCGCGTTGCAGCGAGCGGGCGATCAGGAACGCCGGCGCGCTGGAAAGCGCGAACACGATGGCGGCGAGGTTGGCGGTGCCCACGGTCGCGTCCTCAGTACAGCGAGCCGGTGTTGACGACGGGCTGGGTGGCGCGGTCGCTGCACAGCACGACCAGCAGGTTGCTGACCATGTTGGCCTTGCGCTCCTCGTCGAGTTCGATCACGCCGTTCTTCTGCAGCTCGTCCAGCGCCATTTCCACCATGCCCACCGCGCCGGCGACGATGCGCGTGCGGGCGGCGATGATGGCGTTGGCCTGCTGCCGCTGGAGCATCGCCTGGGCGATTTCCGGCGCGTAGGCGAGGTGGCTGATGCGCGCGTCGATCACCTGCACGCCGGCGTCGGACAGGCGCTCGGCCAGTTCGTCGCGCAGGTGCTCGCTGATTTCGGCGGCGTGGCTGCGCAGCGCGACCTGGCCTTCCTCGTGCTGGTCGTACGGATAGCTGGTGGCCATCGTGCGCAGCGCCGACTCGGACTGGATGTGGACGAAGCTTTCGTAGTCGTCGACGTTGTAGACCGCCTCGGCGGAATCCACCACCTGCCACACGATCACCGCGGCGATCTCGATCGGGCTGCCGTCGAGTTCGTTGACCTTGAGCTTGCCGCTCTCGAAATTGCGCACCCGCATCGACACCTTGCGGGTGTTGAAGAAGGGGTTGTTCCAGCGCAGGCCGTTGTCCTTGACGGTGCCGACGTACTTGCCGAACAGGCTCAGCACCGCCGCCTTGTTGGGTTCGACCATGTACAGGCCGGCCAGGCCGAACACGATGGCGATGGTCAGCAGGATGCTGATGATCAGGAAGAACGGTGACGCTTTGCCTGTGTCGAACGCGCCGAGGCCGCTGATGAACAGCCAGAAGGCGGCGAAGGCGCCCAACAGCATGTAAAGCAGAATCGGAATGCCGGAGAGGGAGCGGATCGGATTTTCTTTCATGGCGGGTCTCTCGTGTCCCCAATGGACAATGAATTGATATCAAATTGATATCACATCGTCAAGTGGCACGTGGCCCGGTCGACCGCAAAACCCGCACCCCCGCGGCTTGGCCGCGGGCCTTCCAATCCCGTAGGAGCGACGGAAGTCGCGACTGTTTTGCGGGGACGGCTTTCGCGACTTCCGTCGCTCCTGCACAGGCAAGGGTTCGCGGCTGAAGCCGCTCGTGCACGAGCGGAAGGGGCCGAACCCCACTCACTCCCCCGGGTTGAGGTACAGCAGCGGCGCCGGCGCGAACTCGCCGGTGGCATACAGGCCGCGGCCTTCGGCATCCCAGCCCAGGGCCTCGGCCTGCGGCAGCCACGGCAGGTCGTGGACGACCGGCTTGCGTGCCACCGCCTCGGCCCAGGACTCGTCGCCGCGGCGGCGGTACAGCAGGACTTCGTTGTAGGTCATCACCGCCAGACGGCCGCGGTCGGGGGAAACGTCGGCGGCGGTGACCTGGTGGCGGATCCGTGCCATGCGCTCGTTGGCGCGCAGCGCCTCGGCATCGGGCACCGGCACGCCGGCCAGCACGCCCAGCTTGCGCGCGACCTGCAGCCCCTCGTCGTCGGGCCGCAGGGGCAGGGAGAACAGTTCCGGCGGCGTGCGCTTCTTCGACACCAGCAGGATCTCGCCGCGTTCGGCATCCACGGCCACCGCCTCGCAGTCGCGCGCGCCGTCGGGCCAGCGGAAGGCGATCGACCAGGCGGGCTTGAGCGGGGCGCGCCGGGCATCTTCGCCGAGCGAGGCCGGCTCTTCGATCACGTGCAGCTGCAGGCTGCGGCGCAGGCCGCCGTTGTCGCCGGTATCGGCCACCAGCAGGTAGTGGTGGCCGTCGAGCTCGAAGGCGGCGATGTCTTCCCAGTCGGTCTTGGCCACGCCGGCCACCTCGAACGTGGCCTGCACGCCGCCGCGCGTGCCGACTGCGAACAGGCGCGCCGGGTTGCCGCCGTCGTCGAGCATCCACAGCACGCCGTCATGCGTGCGCGATGCCGCCAGGCCGCTGATCTCGTCCAGGTGCGCGTCGAGCAGCATGCCCGACAGTTGCGCGAACGGCGGCGCCTGTGCGGTGCACGCGGCCAGCAGCGCCGCAAGCACGGGCGGCAGCAGGCGGCGGATCGGGCGGCGCGGCGTCATGGCGCCAGCATCGCATGACGCGCCGCCGCCGCGAAACACCGCTGTCGCGCCTCGTGCCGGCCGCTAGAATCCAGCGATTGCCACCCGGCACGAACAGGACAACCACGGCCCATGAACGAATCCAACGGCTACGCCGTCTTCTTCTTCCCGCAGGCACTCGAAGCGCTGGGCGACGCGATCCGGCCCTACCTGCAGGAAGGCGCGACCGGCGCGCACGTGCTGTGCAACGAAATCGACACCGGCGGCGCGCTGGTGGAAATGACCCTGCAGGGACGCGACTCGGAGAACCGTGAGGTCGCGCTGGAACTGATGGTGCCGACCAGCATGGTGCGGATGATCGTCTCCACGCGCAGCGACGAGAGCTTCGGCTTCGGGCCGAAGGTGGCGGCCAGGCCGGAGCCGGTGGTGGCGAACGTCGCCGGCAGCGCGGCTGCGCCGGCGGATGCGGGGAGTGAAGGGAAGCCGGAGGCCGGTGCGCAGTCGCCGGCGCCGGCCGCATCCCCTGAGCCGGCGGCGGAAGAACCCGGCAAGCCCTGATTCCAGGCAGATCAGCAGGAGCGGCGGAAGCCGCGAGCTTTTCCCGTCGGCTGGAATCAGGGGACTGGATGACCAGCCTTCGGCCGTTGTAAAGCGCCGCGTGCGCGGGGATGACGCGTTCCGATGCACGGGTGCCTTTGCAGGAGCGGCTTCAGCCGCGAGCTCTTCCATCGACCGGAATCAGGATGACTGGATGACCAGCCTTCGGCTGTTGTAAAGCGCTTCCCGCCTGCGCGGGGATGCCGATTCCGATGCGTTGATACGCAGGTGCGCTGATGCACCGATGCACCGATGCACCTTGCGATGCATGCGCTGGGCGCCCTTGCGGGAGCCTTGTGGGAGCGGCCATGGCCGCGATCCCTCGATCCGCGCAGGACGTCCCTGTCCCCGCCTGCGCGGGCACGCTGGCCAAAAGCTCGCGACTTCCGCCGCTCCTGCAAGTCCCGCCGACCTACAGGCGCACGTCCACCCACACCGCGCGATGGTCGCTCGCATCGATGACGTCACTGCCGGGCTCACCGGTCTTCGGCCAGTACACGCCGCTGTCCAGCAGGCGCATGCCGGTGGACGGCAGCACGTAGTCCAGCCGCAGCGTGCCGACGCCGGGGCCGAAGTCGCCGGTCGCGTGCGCCGCTGCGCCGCGGTGGGCGATGCCATCGGCGGCATGCCTGGCGCCGGCTTCGACCGCGCCTTCGCTGCGCGGCGTCGCCTGGCGCAGCACGCGCGGGTGTTCGAGCAGCTCGACGATCGCCTCGTGGCGTCCGTCGCCGTCGGCCGGGTCGTTGTTGAGGTCGCCGGCAATGACGAAGCGCGCGCCGGCATCGAGCCCGCCGCAGCGGCCGGCGTCATCGCACAGCCACGGCCGGTAACCGGGTGAGATGTATTCGCGCCACAGCCGGATCTCGTCGGCGTTGCGCGCACCGTTGCGGTCCTCGGGGCCGTCGAACACCGGCGGCGTGGGATGCGAGGCCAGCAGGTGCAGCATGCCGCGCGGCGTGCGGATGGGGACGTCCCAATGCGACTTCGACGACAGCCGCAGCTGCGTCCAGGTGTCGTCCGGGTAGTAGGGCGTGCCATCCGCGCGCATCGGCCGTGCGGCATCGGGCAGCTCGTTCCACTTCAGCAGGTGGAAGGTGCGCACCGCGGCCGCATCGATCGGGTAGCGCGACAGCACCAGCATCCCGTACTGGCCCGGGTGCAGGCCGTAGCCCCAGGCGTCGTTGCCGCCGGCGCGGCCCTCGCCACCCGCGCTGCCGTTGCCGTCCAGGTCCAGCCCGCTGGGCACGCCGGTGTTGACCGGCGCGAGGTAGTGGTATGGATAGCGCAGCGGTTCGCCGCCGCCGGGCTGCGCGTGTTCGAGGTAGTCGTGCCGGAACAGGTCGGCGGCGCGATGCGCGGGGTCGTAGTCGAACTCGTTGAGCAGCACGATGTCGGGGCGCACGCGCTGCAGCACGGCGGCGACCTTGCGCGCGTTTTCGTCGCCTGCTTCCAGCCGCCGGACCAGGCCGCCGGCCGCGTCGTCGTACAGCGAGGTGTTGTACGTCGCCACGCGCAGCGCGCCGCTGTTGTCCAGCTGCTTCAAGTACGCATCCGGGTCACCGTGCACGTTGATGCGCACGCAGCCGGCGCAGGCCAGCAACAACAGGGACAGGGGAAGGAACCGCTTCATGCATCGTCTCCACGCTCCAGTCGCCGCCAGCCGCGCCCGGTGAATGTTTCCAGCGGGCGGAAGCGGCGTTTGTAGTCCATCTTCCGGTGGCCTTCGATCCAGTAGCCCAGGTACAGGTGGCGCAGGCCTTCGTCGCGTGCCCACGCGAGCTGCCGCAGGATCGCGTACGTTCCCAGCCCGCGCGCGGATTCGTCGGGATCGAAGAAGGTGTAGACGGCCGAAAGCGCGCGGTCGGTGCAGTCGGTCACCGCCACCGCCAGCAGGCGGCCGCCGGCGCGGAATTCCAGGAACCGGCCCTCCGACCAGGCGCCGACCAGGAACTGCTCGAACTCGCTGGCGCCGTGGTCGTCCATGCCACCATCGCGGTGGCGCGCCTTCAGGTAGCGCTGGTAGAGCGCGAGCTGTTCGTCGGTGCGCTGCGCGGCGACCACGCGCATGGTGAGGTCGGCGTTGCGGCGCAGGCAGCGGCGCTGGCTGCGGTCGGGCACGAAGTCTTCGACGGGGATGCGCACCGCGATGCAGGCGCGGCACTGCCCGCAATGCGGGCGGTAGACGAGGTCGCCGGAGCGACGGAACCCCCACTCCAGCGCCTGCGGGTAGAACCGCGGCAGGCGCGGGTCGCGCGGATCGAGCACCAGGTCGCGCGCGGTGCGCTCGGGGAAGTAGCCGCAAGGATGCGCGCCGGTGTCGAAGATCCGCAGGTTGTCGTCGTCGCGCTGTGGCGTGCTGCCCATGGTCAACGCACCATCGCAACGGACGGCCGGCACGGCCGCTGGCGCGTGACGGGGCAGGGAACGGGACGGGCAGGCATGCGACAAGCATAGCGCCCGCGCTCGCAGGCGCTGCGACTGTCCGGGTGCTGAATGTCGGCGCCGGCGTGTCATCCGCTGCAGCGGGCATGCGTTGACTGTCGTGATGGCGGCACCGTCGCTGCCGTAACGGAGACATCGATGAACCGCAAGATCCTGTTCACCACCCTGGCCCTCGCGCTGGCGACCGCCGGTACCGCAGCCGCCCAGCAGGCGGCGACCACGCCCGACAAGCCGGTCCGCCACATGCAGCTGGACACCAACAACGACGGTGCGATCGACCGCACCGAAGCCGCCGCCGCGCCGCGCCTGGCCGAGCGTTTCGACAAGCTCGACAAGGACAAGGACGGCAAGCTGGCCGGCGACGAACTGCGGTTCGGCCATCGCGGCCACCGTGGCCATCGCGGCGCCGGCATGATGAGGCTCGACGCCGACAAGGATGGTCGCATCAGCAAGGCCGAGGCCGCGGCCAACGAGAAGTTCGCCGCGCGCTTCGCGGACATGGACTTCAACAAGGACGGCTACATCGACCGTGCCGATTTCAAGGCGCGCATGGAACAGCGCCGCAGCGAATGCTTCGACAAGGCCGACCTCAACAACGACGGCAAGCTCAGCCGCGTCGAGTATTCGAACATGCACGAGGTTTGTGCGCCGAAGCGCGACTGGAAGGGCATGCACGCCGGCAAGCGACAGGGCGCCGAAACGCCGGTGAGGTAAGGCGCAGGATGCGCCGAAGGGGAAGGCCCGCGTCGAAAGGCGCGGGCCTTTTTGCGCCATCCGCCAGCAAGTCCTGCCACTGGCCCGTGCGGTGGGCGTGGCGCTACGGATGGTTCCCGGTCGACATCAATCCGACGATCAGCCCGCCCAGTCCGCACGTGATGCCGATGATGAAGCCGATCCAGCAGTTGATGCGTTCGCGCCGCCGGCGTTTCGCTGCGGCGACGGGGTCGCGCGCGGCTTCCATGGCATGGCGTCGCCGCAATGCTCGGGGCTGGACCACCAGTGACTGGTAGACGATCACGGCCATGAATCCGAGCGTGAGCGCTACCGCCGCGATGGTCCGGAGCAGGCCGTGCGTGCTGGATGCCACCAGCACCAGCAGGATCACGAAGCCGATCGATGCCAGCGAATTGATGACTGCGCTGCGCACCAGTTCCGAACGCTCGCGCTCGTCGATCGCCCCCTTGAGCTGGCTGCGCAGACCGAGCCAGATGCCCGCCAGCGCGGCGGCGATGCCGATGCCGATGCTGCCCGCCGCGCCGAGCAGGACCTTGCCGGCGGTTTTTGCGCCACCGGCGGCGGCCACTGCGAGGATGCCCTTGGCCGCGGCGGGCGGACTGGCGGTGGCCAGCGCGGTGGAGATGATGGCGGTGAACGCCGCCGTCGGTGCGCTGCTGCGCGCGAACTCGCCGAATCGCTTGAGCAGGTCCTCGCGCAGTCCCTGCCGTGCGCGCGACAGGCGCTTGCGCACGGCGGCGTCGGACAGGCCCAGCAGGGCCGAGACCTGGCGCGAACTCTGGCCCTCGCGGTAGTACAGCAGCAGCACCTCGCGGCTATCGTCGGGCAGTGCGGCGATCAGTTCCGCGGCGGCCTGTTCGCGCTCGTCCTCGACCAGCTGTTCGGCGGGCGTGGGCGACGTGTCGGCGGCCAGCGAGATCGCGATTTCCGCGCCTTCGCCATCGAGCGGGCGGTGGCGGTTCGCGCGCAGGTGGTCGCGGGCGAGGTTGCGGGTGATCTGGCGCAGCCAGGGCAGGAAGCTTGCTGGATTCTGCAGGCGCTTGAGGTTCTGCCAGGCGGCGAGGAAGGCGTCCTGGGCGATGTCCTCGCTGGCCGGCACGTCGCGGGTGATCGCCAGGGCCACCGCGGTGACGGTGTTCTGGCAGGCGGCGACGACGCGGCCGTAGGCGTCGCGGTCGCCGCGCGCCGCGGCGGGCAGTTCGGTGCGGACCAGCAGGTCGATGGCTTCGGCGTTCATAGCGTCCAGTTCGATGGCCTGCCTACATGACGTCGCCGCGGGGCGGATGTGACCGCTACAGCGGTTGCACGATCCGCCAGCCGTCGCCGTCGCGGCGCACGTCGTACCACTGCGGCACGGGCGTGCCGCCTACGCGGCGGCGCTGCATGAAGATGGTGCCAGTGCCGGCGTCGTTGGCCTCGTACTTGCCGATCGCGATCACCTCCGCGGCCGGCTGGCCCTCGACCGGTGCCGGGCACTCCGATACCGGCAGCACGCTGCCGGGCGAGGGCGGCAGCGCTGCCAGCAGGTCCGGCGCGGGGTCGCTGCCGTCGACGGCGATGCAGGCGGTCCTGCCGGCGCGGTCCGGCAATTCGCCGCGCAGCAGTGCGATCGCCAGCGAATCCGGCGTGGGCCTGCCCCCTGCACCGACCAGGTCGGGAACCGGGGCGGTTCCTCCCGCGGTCGCGGGCGCGGACGCGACTGCGGCCGGCGCATCCTCCTTTGGACCTTCGCCCGGGCCCGGCAGGGTCATGTAGGTCAGCGCGATGATCGCCACGATCACCACCAGCAGCCCGAGCTTGATCCGCGACGCGCGGCGCATCGCGGTGTTGCGCCGGCCCGGGTCGGGGATCGTGCCGCGGAAGCTCATCGCGACGTAGCTGTCGGGATCGTTCTTCGACGAATCCATCAGCCCGGCATCGCGCAGCATCGCGCGCGCGCGCGGCTGGTCGGCGGAGCGGACGATCCACACCGCCGGCTTCGGCTGGTCGCTGTCGCGGTCGCGGTAGCTGAAGTTGCCGCGCCGCCGGCCCTTGTACGAGCGGCCGTTGGTGATGCGCACCTCGATGCCCGCGTCGCGCAGCAGCTCGGCGACGCGTTCGACGTTCTCGTGCCGGGCGCTGGTGAAGACCTGTCTCATGCCGCGCTCACTTCTTCGCCGGCACGTGCGAGGCCGATTCGCCATCGGTGACGCGGATCAGCCCTTCCTGCGCGGTGCTGGCGACCAGCTGGCCGCTGCGGTCGTAGATCAGCCCGCGCGCCAGCCCGCGCGAGCCCTGCGCGCTGGGGCTGTCGATCGAGTACAGCAGCCAGTCGTCGGCGCGGAACGGACGGTGGAACCACAGCGCATGGTCGAGCGAGGCCATCTGCACGTCCGGCTGGTAGTAGCTGATGCCGTGCGGGAAGGTCGCGGTGCCGAGCAGGTGGAAATCCGACGCGTAGGCGAGCAGGGCGCGGTGCAGCTCCGGCGCGTCGCCGACCTTTTCGGCCAGGCGGAACCAGAACTGCTGGAACGGCGGGCGCTTGGGCGGGTTGAGCTCGTCGCGCGGGCCATACCCATTGACAGCCGCGTGCCTGAACTCGAACGGCCCCATGCGGTCGAGCCAGCGCTGCACCTTGGTCGGCAGCGTCGCCAGCACGTCGGGCGGGATCGCCGGCGCCGGGTCAATGTCCTCGGGCCTGGGCACCTCGGGCATCGACAGCTGGTGTTCGGCGCCGGTTTCCTGCTGCTGGAACGACGCCGCACAGAAGAAGATCACCTGGCCGTGCTGGATCGCCGTGACCCGGCGCACCGAGAACGTGCCGCCGTCGCGGGTGCGGTCGACGTCGTAGACGATCGGGTGCTCGATGTCGCCGGCGCGCAGGAAGTAGGCGTGCAGCGAATGCGCGCCGCGCGGCTGCTCCATCGTCGCCTGCGCCGCCGACAGCGCCTGCCCCAGCACCTGGCCGCCGAACACGTACTTGGTGCCGATGTCGCGGCTCTGGCCGCGGAACAGGTTGTCCTCCAGCCGCTCCAGCGACAGCAGTTCGATCAGCTCGGAAACCACGGGTTTCAGCGTGGACGGGGGCATGGCGGGCCTGGGCGCGGGGTCGTCGCGGATTATACGGGCGCGCGGCGTGGACCCCTGCAGGAGCGGCTTCAGCCGCGAGCGCTTGTGCCTCGCCTGTAGGAGCGACGGAAGTCGCGACCGGGTTCGCGGGGAAGGCTTCGCGACTTCCGTCGCTCCTACGAAAGCAAAGGCAGAGGCTCAGAAGCTCGCGGCTGAAGCCGCTCCTGCAGGTCCCCGTGGTGCCGGGGTCTCACGCCAGCCGCTGCAGCGGCACTGCCTCCAGCACCTGCTGCCAGGGAAACAGCGGCCCCGGGTCGCGCTTGCGAGGGACCAGGATCGCCGGGTCGTCGCTGGCCGGCACCATCGCCGTGTCCAGGTCCTCGTGCCCGGCGATGTAACGCAGCGCCGGCAGTTCAAGCTGCAGCGCGGCCAGCAGGGCGGCCAAGGCGTCGAGCTGCACCTCCGGGTAGCCTTCTTCCATTGCCTGGTGGCGCGAGTCCAGCCAGTGCGGGAAGCGGCCGCCGTTCACCAGCTCGATGCCGATCGAGCGCGGGTTGTAGCCGCGCACGTGGTGGGCGATGCGGTCGGGCGCGACGTAGCGGTGGCAGGTGCCGTCGCGGTCGATGTAGTAGTGGCCGCTGTTGCCGGTGCCCCCGCTTCCGTCGGCGCGCTGCGGATACAGCACGCGCTCGCCGTATTCGCGCGCGGTGGCCAGGTCCGGCAGTTCGGTGCAGTGGATGACGACCAGGTCCACCTGCGACAGCGGGCGCGTTTCCAGCCGCGTTTCGTAGGGCAGCGGCGAGACTTGCAGTGCGCGCGGATCGGGATCGGTCGGCATCGGGCGATGCTAGCATTCGCGCATGAGCGCACGCGGCCACTGCATCCTGTCCCACGGTTTCGAAAGCGGCCCCGACGCGACCAAGGTCACCGCGCTGGCGCAGGCCGCCGGGCGGCTGGGCTGGACCCATGAACGCCCCGACTACACCGACCTCGACGCGCGCCACCAGGCCAGCGAACTCGGCGACGTGCCGGCGCGCCTGCAGCGCCTGCTGGCGCTGGCACGCGACGCCGCCGCGCGCGGGCCGCTGGTGCTCGCCGGCTCCAGCCTCGGCGCCTGGATTTCGGCGCGGGTGTCGCTGGAAGTGCCGGTGAGGGCCCTGTTCCTGATGGCGCCGCCGGTGGCGATGGGACCCGCGCCGGCGCTGGACGCGGCGCGCGTGCCGACATCGATCATCCACGGCTGGGACGACGAGCTGATCCCCGCACGGCAGGTGGTCGACTGGGCGCATGCGCGGCGCGCACGGCTGCAGCTGGTGGACGATTCGCACCGGCTCGCCGGGCACGTGGACGCGTCGGCCGACGCGTTCGCGGCGCTGCTGGCGGGGTTGTGATGCACGCTTTGTCGGTCGGTCGTTCCGGTTGTTCCTGCACCCCGCGTCGTCATTCCCGCTTTCGCTGGAATGACGTTCTTGGACATGCGCAGGCACCCGAAGCGCCAGGAGCAGTATCCCCATGAAATTCTTCGCCTCCTGCGCCAAGGGCCTCGAGTACCTGCTCGTCGACGAGCTGCTCGCGCTCGGCTGCCCGCACGCCACCGCCACCATCGCCGGCGCCAACGTGGAAGGCACGCTGCAGGACGCGCAGCGCGCCGTGCTGTGGTCGCGGCTCGCGAGCCGGGTGCTGTGGCCGCTGGCCGAATTCCCCTGCGAGGACGAGCACGCGTTGTACCGGCACGCGGCCCTGCTGCCGTGGCCGGAACACATGGACGACACCATGACCCTGGCTGTCGATGCGCACGTGTCGGGTGAGGCGATCACCCACGCGCGCTACGCCGCGCTGCGGGTCAAGGACGCGGTGGTCGACACCCTGCGCGCGGCGACCGGCGCGCGGCCGTCGGTGGACGTCGAATCCCCGGACCTGCGCCTGAACCTGGTCGTGCGCAAGGGCAGGGCGATCCTGTCGGTCGACCTGGGCGGCGGCCCGATGCACCGCCGCGGCTGGCGTCGCGCGCAGTGCGAGGCGCCGCTGAAGGAAAACCTCGCCGCCGCGGTGCTGCTGCGCGGCGGCTGGCCGCAGTTGTACGCCGAGGGCGGCGCGCTGCTCGACCCGATGTGCGGTTCCGGCACGCTCCTGGTCGAGGGTGCACTGATGGCCGCGGACGTCGCGCCGGGCCTGCTGCGCCACGGCGACGTGCTGCCCTCGCGCTGGCGCGGCTTCGACGAAAAGGCCTGGGCGGACCTGTATGCGCGGGCGCACGAACGCGAGCGTGCCGGGCGCGCCGCCCTGCGCGACGTCTTCGCCGGCAGCGACCTCGATCCGCATGCGATCCGCGCCGCGCGCGAGAACGCCGCCGCGGCTGGCCTGCGTGACGCGATCGGCTTCGAGGTGCATGACGTCGCCGCGTTGCCCGTGCAGCCGGCGCCGCGCGGACTGGTCGCCTGCAATCCGCCCTATGACGCGCGCCTGGCCGCCGATGCGGCACTGTACCGCGCGCTCGGTGATGCGCTGAAGCGCGCGGTGCCCGGCTGGCGCGCCAGCCTGCTGTGCGGCGACGCGGAGCTGGCGCATGCCACCGGCCTGCACGCGCGCAGGAAATACCAGCTGTTCAACGGTGCGCTCGAATGCAGCCTGATCGTCTGCGACCCGGTGCGTCCTGCCATGCGCGACGACGCGCAGCCGCGCGCGCTGTCCGAGGGGGCGCAGATGCTCGCCAACCGGCTGCGCAAGAACCTGCGCAACCTCAAGTCCTGGCGCGCGCGCGAAGGGGTCGACTGCTTCCGCGCCTACGACGCGGACCTGCCCGAGTACGCCGCCGCGATCGACGTCTACACCGAAGCCGACGATCCCGACGCGCTGTGGCTGCACGTGCAGGAGTACGCGGCGCCGGCGAACATCCCCGAGGCCGACGTGCGCCGCCGCTTCGGCGAGGTGCTGGCGGCCGCGCGCGAGGTGTTTGGCGTTCCGCGCGAGCGCGTCGCCATCAAGACCCGCGCGCGCGGCAAGGGCGGTAGCAAGTATTCGCGCGCCGGCGCGGGAGGCGGGGAAAGCTTTGTCGTGCGCGAAGGGCAGGCGCGGCTGCAGGTGAACCTGTTCGATTACCTCGACACGGGCCTGTTCCTCGACCACCGGCCGCTGCGCCGGCGCATCTTCCAGGAGGCGCGCGGCCGGCGCTTCCTCAACCTGTTCTGCTACACCGGCGTGGCGACCGTGCAGGCCGCGGTGGGCGGCGCGGCGGAAACCACCAGCGTCGACCTGTCGGCGACCTACCTGCAGTGGCTGGCCGACAACCTGGGCGAGAACGGCATCGGCGGCAGCGCACACCGGCTCGTGCAGGCCGACGCCGTGGCCTGGCTGGAAGCCGACCGCGGCCGCTACGACCTGGTCTTCTGCGACCCGCCGACGTTCTCCAACTCCGCCCGCGCCGACGACTTCGACGTGCAGCGTGAGCACGTGCGCCTGCTGCGCGCGGCGGTGGCGCGGCTGGCGCAGGGCGGCACGCTGTACTTCTCGAACAACTTCCGCCGCTTCCGGCTCGACGCGGATGCCATCGCGGAATTCGCCGACTGCGAGGACATCAGCGCGCAGACGATCCCGCAGGACTTCGCCCGCAACCCGCGCATTCACCGCGCCTGGCGGCTGCAGGCGCGCTAGGCCCCCCAATGCGGCGAAGTACCCGGCCCCTCTCCTGCGGAGCGGGAGAGGGGCTTTGACGGCTTCGCAAGCCTTTCGCCTCCGGCAACCCTGCGTTCCAGCCGTGGTCCTGTTCCCGGCGCATGATGGCGCCATCTCCTTCCAATCACTTCCACGGAGAGTCCGCCATGCAGACCACCCCCTACGCCCGCGTCGTCCGCCAGGTCCGCGGCGCCGCCACGTCCGACGGCGCCGGGGTCAAGCTCACCCGCGTCATCGGCGGCCCGGCGCTGCCGGACCTCGATCCGTTCCTGCTGCTCGACGAGTTCGGCACCGACCAGGCAGAGGACTACATCGCCGGTTTCCCGAGCCACCCGCACCGCGGCTTCGAGACCGTCACCTACATGCTCGACGGCCGCATGCGCCACAAGGACAACCACGGCAACGAGGGCCTGCTGGTCCCCGGCAGCGTGCAGTGGATGACCGCCGGCCGCGGCCTGGTGCATTCGGAGATGCCCGAGCAGGAGGAAGGCCGCATGCGCGGCTTCCAGATGTGGGTGAACCTGCCGGCGAAGGACAAGATGGTCGACCCGCGCTACCAGGAATTCGATGGGGCGAAGATCCCGCACGTGCAGCCGTCCGCGGGCGTCGCGGTCAAGGTGATCGCCGGTGAAGTCGATGGCGTGCGCGGCCCGATCGTGCAGCCGGCGACCGACCCGGTCTACCTCGACGTCACGCTTGACGCCGGCGCGGCGTGGGAATACGCGCTGCCCGAAGGCCAGAACAGCTTTGCCTACGTGTTCGAAGGCGACGCTGCGCTGGGTGACGGCGAGGATGCGCGCGCGCTGGCTACGCACGAGATGGGCGTGCTCGGCGGCGGCGACGTGGTGAAGCTGCAGGCCGGCAAGTCCGGCGCGCGCCTGATCCTGGTGTCGGGCCGTCCGCTGCGCGAGCCGGTCGCCCGGCACGGGCCGTTCGTGATGAACACGCGGCAGGAGTTGATGCAGGCGTTCGTGGATTTCCAGGAAGGCCGCTTCTAGCCCGTCGACCTTGCGGTGCCTGCTCTCGTTTGCGGGAGCAGGTCCATTTGTAGCGATCCAATGTGCAAGTCCCAGGCACGGGCGCTACACCGCCGTTGCCGTGGTTTTGACTTTGCCGTTGCTGTTGCCGTTGATCTTGATCTTCGGGGCCCCTCCGAAGCGGCGGAGCCGGCGGACAAGACCCGCAGGGCGCCGCACATGGATGTGCGGCGTTTTCCGTGGGGGCAGGATGCCCCCTCGGAAAATCCCGCCGGCTCCGTGGACCCGGCGCGCAGCGGCGGGCGCGCAGGCGGGGTGTGTTTCTTTGCGCCAGGTTTCTTTGCACAAGCAAAGAAAGGTGGCTCGCGCGCTCAGCGCGCGAAACGCTGTTGATCTTGTCGCTGTCGCCAGACCCGCGCCACGTTTCACGCCACGAGATGAAAGCAAGATCAACAGCTTCCGCACTGAAGCGCGGGTCGCTTTTGTCTTGGCAAAAGTCACCACTGCGCTGCAGGAGCAGCGCAGAACGGCGAAGCCGGCCCGAAGGGCGAGTGCCAGAGCAACAGCAACAGCAACAGCAACAGCAACAGCAACAGCAACAGCAACAGCAACAGCAACAGCAACAGCAACAGCAACAGCAACAGCAACAGCAACAGCGGGTTGCCTCGCTTGCAGGCAAACAAAAGGGGCCAACAGGCCCCTTTTGTCAGTCGCGGAGCGGAATATCCCGGCTCAGGGATTTCCCACCACGTCCTCGTCTTCCCGTCCCAGCCAGCGATAGGCGATGCCGCCCAGCAGGCCGCCGAGGAACGGGGCGACCCAGAACAGCCACAGCTGGCTGATCGCGCCCGCGCCCGCGAACAGCGCCACGCCGGTCGAACGGGCGGGGTTCACCGAGGTGTTGGTGACCGGGATGCTGATCAGGTGGATCAGGGTCAGCGCCAGGCCGATGGCGATGCCGGCGAAGCCCACGGGCGCGCGGCCGTGGGTGGCGCCCATGATCACCAGCAGGAAGAACGCGGTCATCACCACTTCGCACAGGAACGCCGCCGCCACCGAGTAGCCCTGCGGCGACAGCGCGCCGTAGCCGTTGCTGGCGAATGCGCCCGCCGAGCTGGAATCGATGGCGAAGCCGGCCTGGCCGCTGGCGATCTGGAACAGGATCCAGCCTGCCGCGATCGCGCCCACCACCTGCGCGACGATGTAGGGCACCACGTCCTTGAGCGGGAAGCGGTCGCCGGCCCACAGGCCGACGGTGACGGCCGGGTTGAAGTGCCCGCCGGAGATGTGCCCGAACGCGTAGACGCCGGTCAGCACGGTCAGGCCGAAGGCCAGTGCCACGCCCATGTAGCCGATGCCGAACTGGTATCCGTCGGCCCCCACCACGTGCGCGGCCAGGACGGCGGATCCGCAACCGCCAAGGACCAGCCAGAACGTGCCGAGCAGCTCGGCCGCAAGTCGTTTCGTCATGTTCGTTTCCCCGTTGAAGGGCCCGCAGCAGGGCCGGGGGAAATGCTGGAACAATTGCGCCGCGAAGATGTTCGCGCGGCGTGAAGGCCGCAGGACCGGGAGGCGGCCACGAGCAGGCCGTGCAGGGGGCACGGCCCGCAGCCCCGCGAGGGCGGGGCAGGACGTCAGTTGCTGCTGAGCTGGGGTCCGCGGAAGCGCAGCGACTGGGCCTGGTCGAGCGCCTCGGCCAGCTCCGGCTCGGAGTCGGCGTGCAGCGAGATGTGGGCGACGCGGCCGTCGTCGAGTTTGATCAGTGCTTCGCGGACCTCTGCGTTGGGGGCCGAGGCGATCTCGCCGCGGTACCAGCGCATTTCGTGGCCATCGATCACCGCCTTTTCCGCGCGGTCGGCACGGCGGGGATCAAACGGCGAGTCCTTCGAGATCATCACCGCGAAGACTTCGCCGCCGTCCTCGCGCAGCGCCTTGCAGAAGACGAAATCGTCGCCGGTCATGGCCGACCAGGTCAGGTTGGCGTCGCCGGGCAGCTGCGGGCATTCGCCGGCCGACTGCGCCTGCGCGGCGCCGGCAGCCAGCAGGCAGGCCAGTGGAAGGATCCGGAGCAGGTTCATACGCACCCCCTTGCGTACGTGGAACAAACGTTGCCCGAACATAGTTGACCCCCATCACGGATGCAAATCGTGACGGGTATCACATGATGGACCGCAATCCCGGGCTCAGCGCTCAGGCAGGGGAATGAACTCGTCGTCGCCGGCGATCCTGCCGAAACGGCCGGCGACCCAGTCCTGTTTGGCCTGCTCGATGCGCTCCTTCGACGAGGACACGAAGTTCCACCACAGGTGGCGCGGCCCGTCGAGCGGTTCGCCGCCGAACAGCATCGCCTTGACCGGTGTTTTCGCCCGCAGCACGGCGCGCGCGCCGCGGTCGATCAGCGCCAGGTGCTTTTCCGGGATGTCGGCGCCGTCGAGCTGGGCCTGGCCTTCGAGCACGTACAGCGCGCGCTCCGGGGCGCGGTCGTCGATGGTGATCTCGGCGTCGGCGGGCAGGTCGACGGCCACGTTGAAGGTGTCGGCGAACACCTTCACCGGCGATTCCTCGCCCCAGGCACGCCCGGCGATCACGCGCAGCACCGCGCCCCCGAGTTCGACCTGCGGCAGGCTGGCCGCGCCGTGGTGGTGGAACGCGGGTTCGACTTCCTCGTGCGCCTTCGGCAGGGCCACCCAGGTCTGCATGCCGTGCAGCGGATGTTCGCCCTCGCGCAGCGCCTGCGGCGTGCGTTCGGAATGGGCGATGCCGCGGCCGGCGGTCATCCAGTTGACGTCGCCGGGACTGATGTCCTGGTCGAAGCCGAGCGTGTCGCGGTGGCGGATCGTCCCGCTCCACAGGAAGGTCACCGTCGCCAGGCCGATGTGCGGGTGCGGGCGCACGTCGATGCCCAGTCCGGGTTCGAACACGGCCGGACCCATATGGTCGACGAACACGAACGGGCCAACGCTGCGGGCCTGGATCGTCGGCACGGCGCGGCGCACCTCGAAGCCGCCCAGATCGTGCGTGCGCGGGGCGATGATCGTGGTCATGGTCGGGTCCTCGCTCGGAGCAGGGTGCCAGCATCGCACCCCGCCGCGCGCATCGCGAGCGCCGCGCCGCAACGCTGCGTCCCGGGTCCGGGGACGGATTGCGGCGGCGCAAGCGGGCCCGCTGCTTCCGTCAGGGCAGCGCTTCGAGCGTGAGCTGCGCTTCCGGCTCCGCGGCGAAGTCCAGCGAGACCAGGGTCAGGCGTTGTCCGTCCAGGTCCTTGCTGCGGTCGCCGCGGCCGGTGTGCAGGCTGAAGGATTCCGGCTTGTCGGCGGCAGCAGGCGTCCATTCGAAGACCACCGTCGCGTCGCCCGCCCAGACGCACTGGCGGCCGGGCCGGCAGCGCGAATCGTTGGTGACCCGGACGTAGCGCAGCGTGCCGCGGTCGGCAAGCGCAACGCCTTCGCCGGCGGTCATCGCGAAGCTGTCGCCGGCAGCGATGGTGCGCATGTCGCTGGCGCCGGCGGGCGAGGTGGTGCAAGCGGCGAACAGCAGCGGCAGCAGGCCGGCGAACGTGGCGGCGTGGGGCAGGAACATGCGCATGCGGGAACGTCCTTGATCGGGGGAAGCCCGATTCTAGGCACGCACGCGCGTGCCGGGGGTGAACGCGGCCCGACCCGCGGTCAGTGGCGCGCGGCGTGCTTTTCGTCGCGGCGCGACGCGAGGCGATCGGCCAGCCGCGTCGGCTCCGGAAGCCGGTAGCTGCCGGTGAAGCGCATCACCAGGTCCGCCGCCGACGCCATCGACACCCTGTGCCCGGGCGACACCACCAGCGGGTTGCAGCGCAGCTTGCTGCGCAGCAGCCAGCCCAGCTGCGCACCCTTGTGGCGCAGTGGCGTATAGGCGCCGCGCAGTTCGTGGGGTTCCGAGCCGCTGCCGACCAGGATCTTCTTTGCCACGCCGATGCTCGGCAGGCCGGTCGCCACGCCGAAATGCGCGGCGATGCCCAGTCCGCGCGGATGGGCGATGCCGTGGCCGTCGACGAACGCCAGGTCCGGCGCCTGCGGCAGCGCCTCGAGTGCGAGCAGCAGCGCGGGCAGCTCGCGGAACGACAGCAGGCCGGGGATGTAGGGCATGCGCGTGGGGATGCGCGCGATCTCCGAGGCCAGCACTTCCAGCGTATCGGCGTCGAGCAGGACCGCCGCGGCGCGCGTGGTGTCGCCGCCGTCCTCGAAGCCGACATCGAAGCCGGCGATGGTGCGCAGCGGCTTCGCGTAGCCGTCGCGCAGGCTGACCTTTTCGGCGAGCGCCTCCTGCAGCGCCCGCGCAGCCGCGACGTCCCCGTCCCATTCCTCCTCCATTCCCGCGCCTGCCACCATCATCAGTAGCGCCGGTGCAGCAGTTCGGGCGGGTGGCCGTCGCGGATGCGGACCTCGAACAGGTTGCCGTAGTCGCTCTCGTCGATTGGCGCGACCTCGCAGCCGCACAGCGCCGACACGATGCCCGGCACGGTGTCGCTGTGCCCGACCACCAGCACCGTGCCGCGGTCGTGGCCGCGGCGCAGGCGCGCGGCGACGGTTTCCGCCGGGGCCTGCGCGTCGTAGGTCGTGATGCTTACGTCGTGTCCGACCGCGGTGGGCGCGGCGGTGTCGCGCGTCCTGCGGAAGCCGGTCGCGTAGGTGGCGACCACGTCGCGCGACTGCAGCAGCGCGGCCAGCGCCGCGGCGCGCGCGAGGCCGGCGTCGCTCAGCGAGGGGTCGCGCGCATCGTCGGTCGCCTTTTCGGCGTGGCGCACGACGATGTACGTCACCGACGGCGACAGCACGGGGATCGTGGCGCAGGCGGCCAGCGCAAGCAGGCAGGTGGCGGCCAGGAGGCGGAACGCGGCGGACATCTGGTGTTCTCCTGTTCGGATGCGGGGCGGATGCCGCCTCGGGGCGGCTGCACGAAGGCTGGAAGGGCGGCGGCAACGCGCCGGCGCGTCATTATGCGCGGAACGGCATCGCGGCGAGGTGCGCGGCTCAGTCCGCGATGCGGACGCGGTTGCGGCCGTCGGCCTTCGCGCGGTACAGCGCGGCGTCCGCGGCGGCCATCAGCCGGCTGCGGGTGTTGCGGCCGGGGGCGAGGCCGGCGATCCCGATGCTGACGGTGATGTGCTGCGATTCGTCGCCGGGGGCGAAGAGGGTCGCCGCCACGTCGGCGCGCAGGCGCTCGGCGAAGGCGTGCGCGGCGGTCGCGTCGCACTCGGGCAGCAGTACCGCGAACTCCTCGCCGCCGATGCGGGCGGCAAGGTCGCCGTGGCGCGCATGGCGCTGGACCTGGGCGGCGATCGCGCGCAGCACCTCGTCGCCGCTGATGTGGCCGTAGCGGTCGTTGATGGGCTTGAACAGGTCGACGTCGACGATGCACATCGACAGCGGCCGCCCGTGGCGCAGCGCGCGGGCGATCTCGCGGTCCACCTGCTCGGTGAAATGGCGGCGGTTGCACAGGTCGGTGAGCGCGTCGCGGGTGGCGAGCTGGTAGATCTCTTCGTGGTAGTTCGCCTCGACGCTGGTGTGGCTGATGAACTTGAGGATGCTCTCGCCGACGGTAACGTGGTCGCCGTCGGCCAGCGCGGCCTCGGTGACCGGCTCGTCGTTGACGCGGGTGGGGTTGGTCGCGCCGAGGTCGCGGACGCGGTATTCGTCACCGTCGCGCCAGACCTGGCAGTGCTCGCGCGAGACGCTTTTGTGGGCGATGCACAGGTCCGCTTCCTGCGAGCGGCCCACCAGCACGCGCGCGCCGCCGATGTCCGCGCGTGCGCCCAGGCCTTCGCCATGGATCACGACCACGCACGCCGAACGCGGCGTCGCGCCACGCGGACCACTGCTGGGCAGCGTGCGCTGCGTGGTTTCGGAAGGGCCGGTGCGGGTGTCCATGTAGGCAGGGCGCGGGACCGGGCTGCAGTGTAGCGACAATCCTGCGACCGGGCAGGGGCTTCCGGTACCATGCGGCTGCTGCCTGCAGGGGGGAGCACCATGACCACGCGCGCCGGGGACGACCCCGACCGTACCGAACTGCTCGCCACGCGCGGGCCCGCGCCGGACAGCGGCGGCGGCGACGTGCTGCAGCCCGGCGCACGCCTGGGACGCTATCGCATCGAGGCACTGCTCGGGCGCGGCGGCATGGGAGACGTGTACCGCGCGCAGCAGCTCGAACCGGTGCGCCGCACGGTCGCGCTCAAGCTGCTGCGCAGGCAGCGCCTGGAGGCGCGCCACCTGGCCTATTTCGAGGTCGAGCGGCAGTTGCTGGCGCAGATGCGGCATCCGGCGATCGCGCAGGTGTTCGATGCCGACACCACCGCCGACGGGCATCCGTTCTTCGCCATGGAGTTCATCGCCGGCAGCCCGCTGACCCGGTTCTGCGAAGAGCACGGCCTGTCGCTGCGCCAGCGCATCGAACTGATGATCCGCATCTGCGAAGGCGTGCAGCACGCGCACCAGAAGGGCGTGGTCCACCGCGACCTGAAGCCGGGCAACCTGCTGGTGGATGAGGTCGACGGACGCGCGCTGCCGAAGATCATCGACTTCGGCATCGCCACCGCGTCGTCGATGGCCGGGGGCCGCGAAGTCGCCGGCACGCCCGACTACATGAGCCCGGAGCAGGCCGGTGGCGACCAGTCGCTGGTCGACACGCGCAGTGACGTGTACTCGCTGGGCGTGGTGCTGTACGAGGTGTTGACCGGGCAGCGCCCGGAGCTCGCAGGTGAAACGCAGGTGGCCAGCACGCGCACGCTGCGGCTGCCTTCTGAACAGTTGGCCACGCTGCCGCCGGGCGACGCCGAGCGCGTGGCGCGCGGGCAGGGCCTGCGCGCGGTGCAGATGCGGCGCGTGTTGCGGCACGAGCTGGACTGGGTGGTGGCCCGCGCCATGCGCCACGACCGTGGCGACCGCTATCCCTCCGCCGGCGCGCTGGCGGACGACCTGCAGCGCTTCCTCGACGGCAGGCCGCTGGCGGCGGTGCCGGCGACGCGCCGCTACGCCTGGGGCAAGTTCGTGCGCCGCCATCGCGTGGGGCTGGCCGCGGCATCGGTCGCGCTGGTGGCGCTGCTGGGCGGACTGGCCATGTCGCTGTACGGACTGCAGCAGGCGCGCGCGCAGCGCGCGATCGCCGAACAGCGCAGTGCCGAGCTGGAAAAGGTGGCGGCGTTCCAGCAGTCCATGCTCGAAGGCATCGACATCGAGGCCATGGGCATCGGCATGGCCGAAGGACTGCGCGCGCAGGCGACGAAGGCCACGCCGGAGGCGCGCGCCGCGGTGGAAGCCACCCTCGCGCATGCGAGCACCGCCGACATCGCCCGCAGCCTGATCGACCACAACCTGCTGGCTGGCGCCGAACAGGCCATCGCCAGCGATTTCGGCAACGAGCCGCTGCTGGCCAACGACCTGCGTGAATCAGTGGCGCGGGTGCGTGACGCGCTGGGCCTGCCCGATGCCGCCGCCGACGGCTACCGGCAGGTCGCGGACGATCGCGAGGCCGCGCTCGGGGCCGGTGCCACGCCGACGCTGCGCGCGCGCAGCGAGCAGGCCTCCGCACTGCTGGCGGCGGCGCAACCGGCGCAGGCGAAGCAGGTGCTGGAGCAGGCCCTGGCGCATGCCGGCGCGCTGCCGCCGGACGAGCCGCTGCGCATCCGGCTGCAGCTCGACCACGCCCTCGCAGTTGCCGCCCTCGGCGACCGCAAGGCCGCGCGGCAGGCGCTGGAATCGCTGCTGGAGCGCAGCCTGGCCGCGCGCGGCGAACGCGATCCGGCGGTCATGGACATCGAGAACAACCTGGCGATCCTGCTCGGACGCATGGGTGAGCCGGAGCTCGGTCGCGACTACCTGGAACGGATGGTGCCGATCCGTCGCGAGGTGCTCGGCGACGACGATCCGAAAACGCTGGACTCGCTGCATAACCTCGCCGTCATGCGGGTCATGACCGGCGACAGGGAAGGCGCGCTGGCGATGCAGCGCCAGCTGGTGCAGACGCAGACGCGCCGCCTGGGCGCCGAACATCCGCAGACCCTGTCCGAGCGCGGCAACCTGGCCAGCTTCCTGATCGACAACCGCCAGCCGGAACAGGCGCTGCCGATCTCGCGATCGGTGGTGGAGGCGAGCACGCGCGTGCTCGGCGCCGACGATCCGCGCACGCTGCGCGCCAAGCTCAACCTGTCCACGCTGTACGCGCGGCTGGAGCAGTTCGACAAGACCCTCGAAATGCAGGACGAGGTGATCGAAGCGCGCACGCGCGTGCTCGGGCCGCGTCACCCCGACACGCTCTACATCCTCGTCAACCACGCCGGCACGCTGATGCAGGCCGGCCGCAGCCGCGAGTCGCTGGCGCTGCTCGAGACCGTGCTGCCCGAGGCACGCGAGGTGCTCGGCGACCGCCATCCGCAGGCGCAGGCGGCGCTGGACATCCGCGCCCAGGCCGCCGACGACGTGGGCGACACGGCGCTGGCGATCGCCAGCCACCGGGCGCTGCTCGGCATCCGCGAATCCCTGCTCGGCGCGCGCGACGCCAAAACCGTCGAGATCGCCTGGCAGCTGGAAGCCGAGCTGGCCGCCGCCGGACACGGCAAGGAGGCCGCGCGGCTGCGCGCGCGCTACGTGACGCCTCTGCTGGAAACGCCGGAGGCCGAGCTCGACGAGCGCCAGAAGGAGTTCGTGGCCAACTTGCGCAATGTCGAGGCGGAGGAAAGCGGGAAAGCCACCGCGCAGCGCTGATCGCGCGCGCTCACTCCGCGGGCTTTGCGGCCTCGGCCGGCGCGTTGGTCGCCGCGCGCCGCGCCAGCTGCACTTCGCGGTGGGCGATGTAGGCGTTGGCGATGAAGATGATGGCCGCGCCGATGACGGTCCAGCGGCTCGGGTCCTCGCCGAACAGCAGCCATGCGGCGAACGCGACCAGCGGCAGCTGCATGAAGCTGATCGGCGTCAGCGCGGATACGTCGCCGAGCTTGAGCGCGCGCGTCCACAGCAGCTGCCCGCCGGTGCCGAACGCGCCGATCGCCACCACCCACAGCCAGGTGATGCCGTGTGGCCACTGCCAGGCGAACAACGCCGGCACCAGCGACAGCGGCACCCAGAACACGTAGGTGTAGAAGACGATGGTGTCGGCCGCGTCGATCCGCGAGAGCTGCTTGATCTGGATCGCGACGATCGCGCTGAGCACCGCCGCCGACACCGCCACCAGCGTGCCGGCACTGAACGAATCGGTGCCCGGACGGACGATCACCAGCACCCCGATGAAGCCGATGATCACCGCGCTCCAGCGGCGCATGCGCACGACCTCGTGCAGGAAGATTACCGCGGCGATGGTGGCGAACAGCGGCGCCGAGTACGACAGCGCGATCGCCTGCGCCATCGGCAGGTGGCCGATCGCCCAGAAGCTGCACAGCATCGACGCCACGCCGATCGCGCTGCGCACCAGGTAGCGTGGCAGCTGCCGCGTGCGCAGGATCGACGGCCCGCTGCGCCACAGGAAGGGCAGCAGCACCAGCAGCCCGAAGAAGTTGCGGAAGAAGGCGATCTGGTAGGTCGACAGCGAATCGGAGGCCAGGCGGATCGTCACCGCCATTGCGCCGAAGAACAGGGTGCTGCCGATCATCAGCAGGGCGGCGCGGGCGTGGGGGGTGCGGGGCATGGGGCGTTGCTTTTTTGTAGGAGCGGCTTCAGCCGCGAGCTTTTTGCATCAGGTGCCGGCAGGGAAAAAGCTCGCGGCTGAAGCCGCTCCTACACGGACGGGGGTTGCGTGGAGCGGGGCGGTTCACCAGCGGGCGCCGACGATCCGCGGCTCCGGCTCCAGCGCCACGCCGAAGCGTTCGCGCACGGAAGCGGAGATCGCGCGCGCCAGCGCCAGCAGCTGCGCGCCGCTGGCGCCGCCGTGGTTGACCAGCACCAGCGCGTGGTCGGGCGAGACGCCGGCGTCGCCGTCGCGGTGGCCTTTCCAGCCGCAGGCGTCGATCAGCCAGGCGGCCGAGAGCTTGCGCATCGCGCCGCCGGCCTGGCCGTGCGCGGCGGCATCGGCGGGGAAGGCGGCGACCGGGAAGACCGGCAGCCGCGGATGCGCGGCGAGCAGCGCGTCGGCCTGCGCGGCGGGGACGATCGGGTTCTTGAAGAAGCTGCCGGCGTTGCCCACCCGCGCCGGGTCGGGCAGCTTGCGGCGACGGATGCGGATCACCGCGTCGGCAACGTCGGCAGCACGCGGATCTGCGACGCCCATCGCGGCCAGTTCCGCGCCGATGCCGGCGTAGTCCAGCCGCAGGCGCGGCGTGCGCGACAGGGCGAATTCCACCGCCGTCACCACGAACCGCGCCGGGTCGTGCTTGAACACACTGTCGCGGTAGGCGAACGCGCACTCGCCCGGCGCGAGCCGCCGCATCCGGTTTTCGCCACGGTCGAAGGCTTCCACCGCGTGCACGTGCTCGCGCACCTCCACGCCGTAGGCGCCGATGTTCTGGATCGGCGCCGCGCCCACGGTGCCGGGGATCAGCGCCAGGTTCTCCAGCCCGCACAGGCCCAGCGACAGCGTGTGCATGACGAAGGCGTGCCAGGGCACGCCCGCAGCCGCGCGGACCACGAGCGCGTCGCCGTCGCCTTCGCCGCTTTCCACGTTCTGGGCGGTGAGCGACAACACCGGGCCCGGCGCATCGCCGACGAACAGCACGTTGCTGCCGCCGCCGAGCACCAGCAGCGCAGGATCGGTGATGTCGACGATGCCGTCGGCGAACAGCCGCGGCAGTGCCGACGCATCGTCGACTTCCACCAGCAGCGGCGTCCGCGCGCGGACGCCGAAGGTGTTGCGCGTCGTCAGGTCCGCGTCGCGCGCGGCCCGGCAGCCGGGCGGCATCGTGTTCACTCGTTGGGCACGTTGCCGCGGCTGGGGGCTTCCTTGCGCCGGCGGATCGCCTCGACGCAGTCGCCGACCAGACCCGGCCCGCGGTAGACAAGGCCGGTGTACAGCTGCACCAGCGAGGCGCCGGCGGCCATCTTCTTGGCCGCGTCCGCGCCCGAGAGGATGCCGCCCACGCCGACCAGCGGGATCGATTCGGGCAGCCGCGTGCGCAGCATCCGCAGTACCGCGGTCGACTTGTTCATCACCGGCCCGCCCGACAGGCCGCCGGTTTCGCGTGCCAGCGGGTCTTCCTGCACGGCGATGCGCGAGACGGTGGTGTTGGTGGCGACCACGCCGTCCACGCGCATGTCGCCGAGCACGCGCGCGGCGGCGTCGATGTCGTCGTCGGACAGGTCCGGCGCGACCTTGACCAGCATCGGCACGTAGCGGCCGTGCTGCGCGGCCAGGCGCTCCTGTTCCTCGCGCAGGGTGCCGATCAGCTTGCGCAGCGCCTGTTCCTCCTGCAGCTCGCGCAGGCCTGCGGTGTTGGGCGAGGAGATGTTGACGGTGACGTAGTCGGCCAGCGGGTACACGCGTTCCAGGCAGAACAGATAGTCGGACGCAGCCAGTTCGTTGGGCGTGTCCTTGTTCTTGCCGATGTTGATGCCGAGCAGGCCGTCGCGGCGGCGCGCGCGGCCGACGTTGCGCACCAGCGCCTCGATGCCGTCGTTGTTGAAGCCCATACGGTTGATGACCGCGTGGTGGCGGGGCAGGCGGAACATGCGCGGCCTGGGATTGCCCGCCTGCGGCTCGGGCGTGACCGTGCCGACCTCGACGAAGCCGAAGCCCAGCGCCAGCAGCGCGTCGATGTGGGTGCCGTTCTTGTCCAGTCCGGCGGCCAGCCCGACCGGATTGCGGAAGGTCATGCCGAACACACGCGTCGGCAGCGGCCGCGGCCGGCGCGCCAGCAGCGACGCCGTGCCGGTGCGGTAGGCGACTTCCAGCGACGCCAGCCCGATCCCGTGTGCGCGTTCCGCGTCGAGGCCGAACAGGAAGGGGCGGGCGAGTCCGTACATGCTCAGCGCGTGGTGGGGATGTCGGGAAGGGTACCGACGAACGCGCGCGCGTCATAGTCGAAGTCCACCCGGCCGTCGACGGCGTGGCGGTCGAACAGCGCGCGCAGCGCCTCGACCATCGGCGCGTATTCCGGATGACCGGCCTGCGGTGCCCAGGACGACGACAGCAGCCGGCCCAGCAGGCCGTCGAAATCCAGGCGCTGGACATGCGGGAAGCTGGCCGTGGCGCGCAGGCCGCCGCCGTACCAGCGGGCGATGGCGTCGTCGTCGGGATGGCGCTCGGCCACCCGGGCGTAATCGATGCCGTGCGCGTGCTGCAGTGCTTCGTACTCGGCCATCAGCGGCGAGCGATCCACCGCGCGCAGGTTCCACAGCAGCACCGCCAGCCCGCCCGGGCGCAGGACCCGCGTCCATTCCGCGCGCGTGGGCGCCGGGTCGAACCAGTGGAAGGCCTGCGCCGCCGACACCACGTCCACGCTGGCGTCGGCCAGCGTGGTGGCCTCGGCGCTGCCGGCCACCCAGCGCACGCGCGGGTCGCCGGTGAAACCGGCCATGCCGGCCTCGCGCATCGCCGCGTTAGGTTCCACCGCGACGACCTCGTGCCCGGCCCCATGCCACATGCGGGTGGAGATGCCGGTGCCGGCGCCGACGTCGGCCACCTGCAGGCCGGCGTCGATGCCTTGCGTTCCATGGAGCCACGCCACCAGCCCGGCCGGATAGCCGGGGCGGTGGCGGACGTAGTCGCCGACGCGGTTGCTGAAGCGTTCGGTGGGCGCGGCGGCGTCCGTCATGGTGGCGGCTTGGCTCCGGTGGTTGTCGTGCTTACAGGTCGAACTTGATCCCTTGCGCCAGCGGCAGCGCATCGGAGTAGTTGATGGTGTTGGTCTGGCGGCGCATGTAAGCCCTCCACGCATCCGAGCCCGATTCCCGGCCACCGCCGGTTTCCTTCTCGCCGCCGAAGGCGCCGCCGATCTCGGCGCCCGAGGTACCGATGTTGACGTTGGCGATGCCGCAGTCCGAACCGGCCGCCGACAGGAAGCGCTCGGAGGCCTTCAGGCTGCCGGTGAAGATCGCCGACGACAGGCCCTGCGGTACGTCGTTCTGCATCGCGATCGCGTCGTCCAGGTCGCTGTACTTCATCACGTACAGGATCGGGGCGAAGGTCTCGGTCTGCACCACTTCGGCGTCATTGGACAGGCCGGTGATGATCGTCGGCAGGACGAAGTTGCCCTTGCGGTCGATCCGCTTGCCACCGGTCTCGACCTTGCCGCCGGCCGCCCTGGCCTTCTCGATCGCGGCCTCGTAGGCCTTGACCGCGTCCTGGCTGTTGAGCGGGCCCATCAGGTTGGCCGGGTCGGTGGGATCGCCGATCTTCTTCTCGACCTGGCCGTAGGCGGTGACCAGCTTGCCCAGTACGTCATCGAAGATCGATTCGTGGATGAACACCCGGCGGGTGGTGGTGCAGCGCTGGCCGGCGGTGCCGACCGCGCCGAACACGATTGCCGGGATCGCCAGCTTCAGGTCGGCGGTTTCGTCGACGATCATCGCGTTGTTGCCGCCCAGTTCGAGCAGCGAACGGCCCATGCGGCGGGCGACGCGCTCGCCGACCTGGCGGCCGACCTTGGTGCTGCCGGTGAAGCTCACCAGCGCGATGCGCCGGTCGTCGACGAACTTCTCGGCCAGCTCGGTGCCGGCGTCGTTGATCAGGAAGAAGATGTCCGGGAAGCCGCCCTTCTTCAGCGCCTCGTTGCAGATGCGCATCGAGGCGATCGCCGACAGCGGGGTCTTGTTGGAGGGCTTCCAGATGCAGATGTCGCCGCAGGCGGCCGCGACGAACGCGTTCCAGGCCCACACCGCGACCGGGAAGTTGAACGCCGAGATGATCCCGACCAGGCCGATCGGATGCCACTGCTCGTACATGCGGTGGCCGGGGCGCTCGGAGTGCATGGTCAGGCCGTAGAGCTGGCGCGACAGGCCGACGGCGAAGTCGCCGATGTCGATCATCTCCTGCACCTCGCCGTCGCCCTCGGGCTTGGACTTGCCCATTTCCAGCGCGACCAGCGAACCCAGCGCGTCCTTGTGTTCGCGCAGGGCGTTGGCGCACAGGCGCACAGCTTCGCCGCGCAGCGGAGCCGGGGTGGTGCGCCAGACCTTGAAGGCGGCCTGCGCGCGCTCGACGATCTGGTCGTAGTCGGCCTGCGACGTCGCCTGCACCTTCGCCAGCACCTCGCCGTCGGTGGGGTTGACCGGCTCGAGCACGCCGGCGTCGCTGGTCTTGGACCACTCGCCGTTGCCGAGGTAGGTGCCCGATTCGTTGTCGGAAAGGCCGAGGGCGGTGAGGACGGGATGGGTCATGGGGGACTCCTGTTGGCGAAAGACGAAGGCGGCTGCCGCTGCCGCATGTGGCTGTGGGAGCGGCCATGGCCGCGATCGGCTTCCCGTGCGTCGGAAATCCATCGCGGCCACGGCCGCTCCCACCGGCGAATGGCGCCCCCGGCGCGATTCGAACGCACGACCTTCCCCTTAGGAGGGGGACGCTCTATCCAGCTGAGCTACGGGGGCCAGCCGCGTATTTTCGCACGAACGCGCGACCGGCTGGAAAAAGCCGCCGCGGGCGCGCCGCGCTGCGCATTTCGCCGCGAATGCGTGCCTGCGTCGGCGGATCGCCGGGGGTCGCGGGCGGATGCGCGGGCCTCAGGCCGGACCCGCGTCGCGGGCGCCGGGCGTGCCTGTTTCCGGCAGGGCCTGCTCCGGTGCTTCGGCCGGATCACCGGCGCCGCGGGCCACCACGCTGGTGGCGGTGAGGTCGGCGCTGACGTTGCCCACGGTCGAGAACACGTCGGGGATGGTGTCCACCGCCAGCAGCACGCCAAGCGGCTCGATCGGCAGGCCCATGGTCTGCACGATCGGCATGTTGGTGGCCATGAAGCTGACCTGGCCGGGCAGGCCGACCGAGCCCATGCTCACGATCACCGCCAGGCCGACGCCGGCCGCCATGTGCGCGGCGGTCACGTCGATGCCGTAGATCCAGGCCACGAACGCGGCCACGCCCAGGTACTGCACCGGGCTGGTGATGCGGAACAGCGACACCGCCATCGGCAGTACCAGAGAACTGACCTGCAGCGGATAGCCCAGGCGCACGCGCGCGCTTTCTAGCATCGCCGGCAGCGAGGCCAGTGACGACTGCGTGCTGGCGGCAATGGTCTGCGCCGGCAGGATCGCCAGCGCGAAGCGCCGGAACGGCTCGCCGCCGAACACCCGCGCCACCAGGTACAGCATCAGCGTCACGCTGATGTACAGCGTGCACTGCAGCGCGATGTACCAGCCCAGCGCGCCGAGCACCTTCACTCCGACCTGCGCGCAGACCGCCAGCACCAGTGCGAACACCCCCAGCGGCGCGGCCCACAGCACCCAGCGCACGATCACGATCATCACGTCGGCGACCGCCTGCACCAGCTCCAGCAGCCGCGCCTTGTGGGCCGGGTCGATGCGGTTGAGCGCGAAGCCGAAGAACAGCGCGAACACCACCAGCGGCAGCATCGCGCTGGCCGCCGCCGCGGCGACGACATTGGCCGGGATGATCGCCGCGATGGCCTCGCCGAAGCCGCCGGGCGCGGTGCCGGCTTCCACCGGCGACAGCGCGGCACGGAACGAATCCACCATCGACGCGTCGCGTGGCAGCAGCGACAGCAGCGCGGGCGCGGCCAGTACGGTGTAGACCGCGGCCAGCGTCAGCAGGATCAGGAACACCACGATCGCCCGGCGCGCGGTGCGGCCGGACGACGCGGCATCACTGGCGGTGTTGACGCCAAGCACGATCAGCGCCGCCACCAGCGGCACCACCGTCATCTGCAGCGCGTTGAGCCAGAGCCGGCCGATCGGCTGCACGATGCCGGCGACGGTTGCCGCCGTGTCCAGGTCATGGAAGGCGAGCGCCAGGCCGATGACGGCGCCAAGCGCCAGTCCGAGCAGTACGCGGGTGGTCATCGACATGCGGTGCGGGTCTCGTGCAGGAAGTGGGTATTGCAGTTGGTAGGAGCGGCTTCAGCCGCGAGCTTTTCCATCGCATCGCATCGCGACGAAACCAAAAGCTCGCGGCTGAAGCCGCTCCTACGGGGATGGCGACGGCAGCTGCCAGGCTACCTGCAGGCGATCATATTCGGCCCTGGGCAGCAGCACGAACACCGGCTTCGCTTCTGGCCGCAGCCAGCCATACAGCCGTTGCATCGTCGCATCGGCCATCGCGGTGCAGCCGGCGGTGGGCACGCCCGGGGCCTGCCACAGGTGGGCGAAGATGCAACTGCCCGCGCCCTTGCGCGCGGCGGCATTGTGTTCGATCACGAAGCCGTTGCGATAGCCCTGGTTGCCGTCCCGGTGCAGGTCCAGGCGCATCGGTTCGCTGGAACCCTCGACCGCGTCGGCGCCCACCTCGCGGGCGTCGACGATGCGGTTGTAGAGCGGCGAGTCGACCACGTCCATGCACCAGCTGTCGGCCTGCATTTGCGCGTAGGGCAGGGCGGTGTCGGCGTGTCCGGCGTAGCCGAAGGCCTCGCCGACCGCGAACACGCCCGCCGGCGAGCGGCCGTCGCCCTCCTGCTTCACCGGACCCCCGGCCTGCGGCGGATGCAGGCCCAGTCCCCAGCCCGAGCCGCCGCGGCCGATGCTCACCGGCGCGGCGTCGCCCTGTTCGCGCCACTGGCCGGCGTCGTCGCGGGCGAAGGTGCGCAGCGTGCCGGTGGTCGCTTCCCAGTCGTCGGTGACGACCAGCACCATCTGCCGCGCGTCGCGCCAGGCGGCATCGCCGGCCTGCGGGTTCGGAGGAGCGGAGGCGCAGGCCGAAAGCAGCGCCGCCGCGGTGATGGCGAGCAGGCCGGCCAGCCCCCGCATCGTCATTCCCGCGAAGACGGGGCTTTCAACGGACGAAGATCCGGTCATCCGGCGGTTTCCACGGTGCGGCGCGCCGGACGACATCCGGGGCCGGAACGAAATTCGGCTCATGGTGTCTCTCTGGTCATGGGGGAGCCGGCTCACGTATCGAGCATCGGCTGCATCAGTTCGAGATTGATCGACAGCTGCTGCAGCCGGCCCTCGTCCTCGCACAGCAGCTGGAAGATCAGGTCCAGCAGCTGCTGCAGCGCGGTCTGGTAGAGCAGCAGTTCGATGTGCGCGTGCTCGTCGTGCGCGGACACCAGCAGCGACAGGTCGGCGTGCGCGCGCAGCGGGTTGGCGGTGTGGCGGGTCACCGTGACGACCTTGCCGCCGCGCTCGTGGAACAGGCGCGCGATCTGGCACAGCGATGCCTGCCGGCCGTGTTCGGCGAATGCCAGCAGCACGTCGCTGGCCGAGGTTGTGGACACCGCCGCGGGCACCAGCACCGGGTCGAAGTGGTGCACGGCCAGGATGCCCAGCAGCGACAGCTTCATGGCGAACGCGCGCGCCTGGATGCCGTCCGGCCCCAGTCCGATCACGAACACCTTGCCCGCATCGCGGATCGCGCCGGCGATCGCGTCGATGTTCTCGGGCGGATTGATCATCCGCGTTTCTTCCTCGGCCTCCGCCTTCGCGCGCCACAGGCCCTCGGCCAGGGTGGCGTGCGGGTGCGCCGCCGGGCTGGCGGGCGGGCCGCCGTTGTCGTCGTTGCCGTCGCCGCGCGCCAGCGATTCGCCGACCGAGTACTTCAGGTCGGGATAGCCCTTGAAGCCGAACTTCTGGCTGAACTTGACCACGCTCGACTGGCTGATGCCCAGCGCGTTTGCCAGCTGCTGCGAGGAGTAGTCGCGCAGCAGGTGGGCGTTTTCGAGCACGAAGTCGGCGATGCGGCGTTCGATCGCCGACATGTGGTCGCGCTCGGAGCGGATCTTGAGCAGCGGTGCGTTCATCGTGCCGGCCGGTGGCTCAGGCCGAAATCGGTTCGAGGTTGCGGATCTCCCGGATGCCCAGGCCCGGCGCATCGCTGATGGAGATCTCGGACTCGTTGAACGTCACCCCGCCGTCGACCGGGTCGAACGCGCACAGCGACGGCCCGTCCAGGTCGACCTTGGTGATCACCCCGGACTTGGCCACCGCCACGTGCACCGCCGCGGCCACGCTGATGCTGGTTTCGAGCATGCAGCCGATCATGCACTCCACGCCGTACAGCGCGGCGATGTCGGCGATGCGGATCGCATTGGAGATGCCGCCGGTCTTCATCAGCTTGATGTTGATGATGTCCGCGGCGCGGGCCTTGATCAGGTCGATCACCTGCAGCGGGCCGAACACGCTTTCGTCGGCCATCACCGGCGTGTGCACGCGGTCGGTGACGTATTTCAGCCCGTCCATGTCCTGCGCCTTGACCGGTTGTTCCAGCAGTTCCAGGCGCACGCCGGCGTCCTCCAGCGACTGCATCGCGTACACCGCCTGCTTGGCGGTCCAGCCCTGGTTGGCATCCAGGCGCAGCAGGGCGCGGCCCTCGACCGCGGCGTAGATCGCCTTGACCCGCTCGATGTCGACGCCGATGTCCTTGCCGACCTTGATCTTCAGCGATTCGAAGCCGCGGTCGACGGCCGACAGCGAGTCGGCGACCATCTTGTCGATGTGGTCGACGCTGATGGTGATGTCGGTGGTGATCACCGGCTCGCCGCCGCCGAGCATCTTGTACAGCGGCGTGTCGTACAGCTGCGCCCACAGGTCGTAGACCGCGATCTCCACCGCCGCCTTGGCGCTGGTGTTGCGCTCCAGCGCGCCCTGGATCATGCGCGTGATGCGGTTGAGGTTGGCGATGTCCTCGCCGATCAGGCGCGGGGCGATGAACTTGTTGATCGCCGAGATGATCGAGCCATGGGTGTCGCCGGTGATCACCGCCGTGGCCGGCGCTTCGCCGTAGCCGACGTGGCCGGTATCGGTGTGGATGCTGACGACGATGTCCTCCACCGTTTCGACAGTGCGCAGCGCGGTCTTGAACGGCGTTTTCAGCGGAACCCGCAGCATGCCGAAACGGATGTCGGTGATCTTCATTGGCTCGCCTTGTATGTGGAGGCCGGCACTACGGCCGGATGCGCTGGATGTTGGTCATGCGGTCGACATAGGTCTGCGACGCGTTGAAGCGCATCGGCGTCAGCGGCGTTACGGACACGCCGTTGAGGTGGCCGCTCACCAGCTTGCCGTCCTCGTCCAGCCAGCTGCCGCCGTTGGTGTCGTGGATGACGTAGGGCGTGCCGTTGTCGTGCCCGATCACCATCATCACGTGGCCGGGGATGTAGACCAGGTCGCCGACCTGCAGGTCCTTCGCGGCGTCCATGCGCTTGTCGCGGCTGTCACCCGGTTCGAACGCGAGCCGGTTGAGCGCGGGGCTGATGCTCTGCGCGCTGGTGTTGCGCGGCAGCTGCACGCCGAAGCTGCGGTAGACCTCGGAGACGAAGCCGCTGCAGTCGCGGGTGTCGTAGGAATGGCCCCAGCCGTAGCGCTCGCCCAGGAACTTGAATGCCTGGCGGATCACGTTGGCGCGGGTCAGCGGCAGGTAGTCGGCCGAGACGTCGGCGGTGCGCGGCAACAGCGCCGGCACGATGCGCAGGCTGCCGTCGTCGTTGCGCACCGGCAGCTCGACCACGTGCGAGGTGTACGCGGCCTGGCCGTTGACCGACTCGGTGCCCGGCCAGTCCTTCAGCACCGGCAGGCGGATGCCCATGTCCAGCTGCAGGTTGGAGACTGCCGGCAGGTCGGGGGTGAACGTCGTGCGCACGTGCGCACCGGTCACCACCAGGTACGGCACCTTGCGGGTATAGCCGAAGACCTGGGTCTTGCTGCCCGCGGCCACGTACTGCTTCTCGATCCACGCGGCGTAACGGTTGCCGACCACGAACAGCCAATTGCCGTCCTTGCTCTCGTGCACGATCGCCACCGGCGTGCCGGGGAACATCGCGCTTTCCTGGAAGCGGTCGATGTCGGTCTCGCCGGCGCGGCTGAAGACCCGCAGGTCGGTGGGGAAGGTGCGCAGCGCGGCGCGATGGACGACCAGGCCGTAGCGGGTCGGCTGTGTCTTCGGGATCGCCTTCAGGTTGGTGGCCGCGACGATGTCGTCGATGGATTTGCTCGGGACCTGCTTGCCGCGCACGTCGTAGAGTGTGCGTTCCGGGCGCCTGGACAGGCCTTCGATCCAGTCGCGCACGCGCTCGGCGTCGAGTTCGGCCGGCAGGTTTTCGATGTCGTGCATCGACGGATCGGTTTCCTGCAGCTTGCGGTTCTGCAGGGCGATCTGTCCGCGATCGAGGACCACGCGGTCGGCCTGCCGCTGGCGGTCGACCCAGTAGTCCGGCGTGAGCTGGCTGGTGTCGACGCCGATGACGCCGGTCGGCTGCGGCGACACGCGCGCATCGGCGGCGGGGGCGGTCGCCAGCGCGGACAACCCCAGCGCGGCGGCGAGGAAGAGGGAAAATTTCGTCATCGAATCAGTCCTGCGGCGACGGGGAACCACATAGTGTCGGCGACCGCTTCGCAGCGGCAGCTGAAGCGTCCAGGCAACGTACGGCAATGCACAACGACGCCCTCCGGCAGGCGCGCGGCAGGAGACGCAACAGGTCTTTTGCGTTGCAACATCCGCGCTTCCCCCGGATGCGGACCGAATGCCCGCCGCCGGCATCATGGAATACATATTTCTTCCGACGCAAGTTTTCCGAATAAATTATTGACGCTGTCGGGGACGCATGTTACACAGCCGTGACGATGGGGCGCAGGCAGCGGGGCGGGAAACGGCGTGGACTTCACTTCGATCGATACGGTTGGCGGGTGCATTGCGCGGCCCGCAGCGGCGGTGGCGCGATGGCGCTGGTCGCTGGCCGTGTCGTTCTGCCTCGCGCTCGCACCGTGCCTGGCCGGCGCGCAGGCCACCGATGCGCAGGGGGCGGCTGATGGCGTGCCGCCAGTCGCGCAGGTCGCGGCACAGGTGGATGACGGCCATTTCCAGCAGGCCGAAGCCGGCATCGCCGCCGCACTCGCGGAATCTTCCGGCGTGCCTGCCGAACAGCAGCGCGCCTATGCCTACCAGCGCGAACGCATGCGCCGCATCCTGCTCGACTTCACCCTCGACGAGGATGCCGTGCGAGAGCGCGTGCGCAAGCAGATCCCCGACCTGGCCGACGCGGAGTTCGACCGCTGGAATGCCGCCGGCCTGTTCGAGCACATGGTGATCGACGGCCGCACGCTTTATTTCAATCGCTCGCCGTCCAACCTGTTCCGGCTCGACAAGGGCGCGCTGGCGCGTCGCGATCCCGCGCTGCGGCCGCTGCGCGACGGGCCGATGGAATCGCTCAACGCGCACCAGCGCGCGATCCGCGATGCCGCGCTGGCCGAAGGACGCAGCAGCGTGCTGCCGCTGCGCCTGCGCATGACCCAGAAGCTGAGCGTCGATGCCGATGCCGTGCCCGAGGGCGAGACGGTGCGCGCGTGGATCCCGTATCCGCAGGCGCTGCCGGGGCAGCAGGAAGACATCGAATACATCGCCAGCGTGCCGGCCGCGCACCAGATCGCGCCCGAGGCGGCGCCGCAGCGCACCGTGTACCTGGAAAAGCCGGCAAAGGCCGGCACGCCGACCGAGTTCTCCGTCACCTACGAGCTGACCATCTTCGGCCAGTACCACGCCATCGATCCGGAGAAGGTAGTGGCCGCCACGATCACGCCGGAGCTGGCGCCCTTCGTTGCCGAACGCGCGCCGCACGTCGTGTTCACCGACGCGATGCGCGAGTTCTCCCGGCGCGTGGTGGGCGACGAGACCAATCCCTACCGCGTCGTGCAGAAGCTGTTCGCCGCGGTCGACGAAATCCCCTGGGCCGGCGCGCGCGAGTATTCGACGATCTCCAACATCAGCGACTACGCGCTGCACGCCGGCCACGCCGACTGCGGCCAGCAGACGCTGCTGCTGATCACGCTGCTGCGGATGAACGGCATCCCGGCGCGCTGGCAGTCGGGCATGGTGTTTTCCGACGGCGATTACAACAACATCCACGACTGGGCGTACGTCTACCTGGCGCCGTACGGCTGGGTGCCGATGGACGTGACCACCGGGCGGCTGGCCGCGGACAAGGGAACAGGCGACGATCCATCCATGGAATGGTTCTACCTCGGCGGCCTGGACAACTGGCGCATCGCCTTCAACCAGGACTGGGACCGCCCGTTCCAGCCGCCGAAACAGCAATTCCGTTCCGACAACATCGACTCCCAGCGCGGCGAGGCCGAATGGGACGGCGGCAACCTGTACTTCAACCAGACCGGATACGACTTCGAGTGGGAGATCCTGCCCGGGCAGGGACGGGCCCAACGCTAGAGACTGGCTTCAACAACAGCATCCACAGTTACTGACGGGGAGAGGGAAATGAGCAGCAACAGGAATCTGCGCAGACGCGCACTTTGCATGGCCATGGGGGTGTGTCTTGCATCCATGGCATCGGCGCCGGTATTCGCGCAGAGCGTGACCGGTGCGGTGGCCGGCCGTGCCGAGGCGGGCACGCAGGTCACGATCAGCAACCCGTCGACGGGGCTGTCGCGCTCGGTGACGGTCGGCAGCGACGGCAGCTACCGCATCGCCCAGCTGCCGCCGGGGCAGTACACGCTGAGTACCGGCTCGGGCGAGCCGCTATCGGTCGGCGTTTCCATCGGCGGCACCACGACGGTCAACCTGAGCGGCGCCGGTGCGGTGGACCTCGCCGCGGTGCAGGTGATCGGCTCGCGTGTGATCAACCAGGTCGACGTGCGCTCCACCGAGTCGGCCACCAACATCCGGCGCGAGGAAATCGCGCGGATGCCGGTCGACCAGAGCCTTGGCTCGGTCGCGCTGCTGGCGCCGGGTGTGGTGTCGTCTGGCGCGACCTTCGGCGGCCTGACCTTCGGCGGCTCGTCGGTGGCCGAGAACGTGGTCTACATCGACGGCATGGACGTGACCGACCCGTACCGTCGCCAGGGCTATTCGACGGTGCCGTTCGGCTTCTACGAGGAATTCCAGGTCAAGACCGGCGGCTACTCGGCCGAGTTCGGCCGCAGCACCGGCGGCGTGATCAACGCCGTGACGCGTTCGGGCACCAACGAGTTCCACTCCGGCGCCGAGTTCACGATCGAGCCCCGGGCCTGGACCTCCAGCCGCAAGGACCATTTCCACAAGGATGGCAGCATCGACGAGCGCGACCGCACCAGCCGCGACGGTGGGTCGTTCTACAAGGCCAACGTCTGGGCGTCCGGCGCGCTGATCAAGGACCGTTTGTTCTTCTTCGGCATGTACGAACAGCGCGACAGCAAGCCGCGCGACGTCGACACCATCGAGGCCTGGTACACCGACAGCAACAACGACTTCTGGGGCGGCAAGCTGGACTGGCAGATCAACGACAACCACCTGCTGTCGCTGCTGGCTTTCTCCGACGAGGCCGAGTCCGACACCACCAAGTACAACTACGATTGGGATTCCGCGACGCGCGGCGACGAGGTGGGCCAGAGCTATGACGGCTCCGGCGGCGACAACTGGTCGCTGACCTACACCGGCAACTTCACCCAGAACTTCGTCGCCAAGGCGATGTACGGCGTGAACAAGCGCAGCGCCACCGGCGGCAGTCCGTGGGATGGCGATTGCAGCATCGTCAGCCGCGACAGCACCTACGACGAGATCTTCGGCCCGTCGACCATCCAGGAAGGCTGCCATCCGAGCAACGCCAGCGTCAGCACCCGTTACGACAAGCGCGAGGCCGCGCGGCTGGACTTCGAATGGACGCTGGGTGACCACCTGCTGCGCTTCGGCGCGGACCAGCAGGTCATGGATTCCAACAGCTCCCGCGTGTATCCGGGCGATGGCGTGAGCTACAGGTTGACCGGTATCTCTGACGACACCAACCGCCAGCTTCCCAATGGTGCAAACGTCCCGGCTGGCGTGAACGCCTACGTGGATGCCCGCCGCTACATCACCGGCGCGCCGGTCAGCACCAAGGCCCAGGCGGTCTACATCGAGGACAACTGGAACGTCACGCCCAACCTGCTGCTGAACATCGGCGTGCGCGGCGACAAGTTCGAGAACACGCTCGCCTCCGGCGCGACCTTCGCCAAGGCGGACTTCGGCGACATGGTCTCGCCGCGCGTGGGCTTCAGCTGGGACATGAAGGGTGACGGCTCCACCAAGCTGTTCGGCAACGCCGGCCGCTACTACATCCCGATCACCAACAAGCTGACCGACTACTTCGGCGGCGGCACCACGGACGAGCACACCTACTACGTGCTCGACCGCATGGAAGAGCGCACCGATCCGGTCACCGGCGCCACCTACCTGTTCCCGGTCATCGGCGCGCAGATCGGTGACGTCAACACCGAAGGCAACGTGCCCGCGCCGGACGACGTCCGCACCGCGGTGGCCCGCGACCTGAAGCAGGTGTTCCAGGACGAGTTCATCCTCGGCTTCCAGCAGGCGCTCAACCAGGCCTGGTCGTGGGGCGTGAACGCGACCTACCGCAAGATGACACGCGCGGTGGAGGACGTGAGCATCCGCCACGTCGAGGGTTGCGACTGGTATTCGGGCGACTGGCCGATCCTCAACCCCGGCGAGAAGAACACGCTGTGGTGCCCGGATACCGAGCAGTGGGTGAGCTTCGACAACTCCAAGGACGGCTACATCACGTCCGGCAGCGACATCGTGATGGGCTACAAGCGGCCCAGGCGCACCTACAAGGCCGTCGAGTTCCAGCTCGACCGCGCGTGGGACGACAAGTGGGCGCTGAACCTGAGCTACGTGTGGTCGAAGTCGGACGGCAACATCGAGGGTCCGGTGAACTCGGACACCGGCTACAACGACACCAACCTGGTGCAGTACTACGACCATCCGGCCGTTAACGAGCGCTTCGGCCCGACGTTCAACGATTACCGGCACCAGATCAAGGTCCGCGGCAGCTACAAGTTCAACGAGATGTGGAGCGTCGGCGGCACGCTGAGCGCGCATTCCGGCGGCCCGATCACCGCCTTCGGCGTGCGTTGGCCCGACGATGACCGCAGCGCGGGCGGACCCAGCGAGTTCAGCGGCGGCGGTTCGGGCTGGCTGTGCGAGTCCGGCTGCGACAGCTGGACCACGCGCGAGATGGTCTACACCAAGAAGGGTGGATTCGGCCGCATGCCGTGGGTGACCAACCTGGGTGCCAGCGTGATGTGGACGCTGCCCTCGGACAAGGTCGACCTCAAGGCGCGTTTCTCGGTCTACAACCTGTTGAACAAGCAGACCGAGATCAACGTGCATTCCCGCTACGAGAGCACGCCCGGCAACAAGATGCCGTACTTCGGCGAAGCCACCGTGTGGCAGTCGCCGCGCTACATGCAGCTGGTCGTGACCTGGAACTTCTTCTGATCTCCTCCCGTGGGCGGCCCGGTTCCGGGCCGCCCTTCTTTTTGCCCGCGAGCAGCGGCAGGATGCCGGCGAACGGGACAACGGACGCCAAGCCATGACATCCCTGCGCCTGCCTTTCCATGCGATCGCCTTCGTCCTGTTAGCGGCGCTGCCGCTGGCGGGCGCGGCGGAACCGGCCGGGGAGGCCCCCGACACGGCCGCCATCGACCGCGCGTTCGACGACACCGTGGCGCGATACGAGCTGCCCGGGCTGGCGGTCGGCGTCGTCGTCGACGGCAAGGTCGTCTACACGCGCACCGCGGGTGAACTGGAGGCAGGCAGCGGCCGCAGGATCGATGCCGACACCCTGTTCAAGATCGCCTCCAACAGCAAGGCGATGACCACCGGCCTGCTGGCGCGGCTGGTCGACGCGGGAAAGCTCAAGTGGGACGATCCGGTGGTGAAGTACCTGCCGGACTTCCGCATGTACGACCCTTGGGTCACGCGCGAGATGCAGGTGCGAGACCTGCTGATCCACAACAGCGGGCTTGGCGCCGGGGCAGGGGACCTGATGCTGTGGCCCGGCCCCAACGATTTCACCCGCGCGGACGTGATCCACGGCCTGCGTTACCTGAAGCCGAAGTACAGCTTCCGCTCGCGCTACGCCTACGACAACACGCTGTACATCGTCGCCGGCGAGGTGGCCGCGGCCGCCGGTGGCGCGCCCTACGACGCGCTGCTGCGGCGCGAACTGTTCGAACCACTGGGCCTGAAGCGCTGCCAGGTCGGCGCATGGGACCGCGACGCGGTCGGCAACGTCGCCCAGCCGCACGCGCGCCGGGACGGCAGGAACGTGGTGACCAGCGCCGACGAGGCAATGATCCCGGACGTGCCGATGATGGCCGCCGGCGGCATCCGCTGCAGCCTGCACGACATGCTCGCGTGGGCAACGATGTGGCTGCAGCCGGAGCAGTCCGGCCTCGTCGACGGCAAGCCGTGGCTGTCGGAAGAACAGCGCGAGGCGGTGTGGTCGCCGCAGACGATCATGCCGCTGTCGCGGCGCATGCGCGAGTGGGACGATAGCCACTATTCGGCCTATGGCTATGGCTGGCGCCTGGCCGACGTGGACGGCACCCAGAAGGTCTCGCACACCGGCACGCTGTCGGGCATGTATTCGGCGCTGACGCTGCTGCCGCAGAAGCACGCCGGCTTCGTGATCCTGATCAACAGCAACGCCGACGACGCGCGCACCGTGCTCAACCAGGTGCTGGTCAAGCAGTTCACCGCGCCGGAGCAGCAGCGCACCGTGGCCTATTACGCCGACCAGCTCAATCGCGACGCACGCGAGGCCAGGGTACGGCGACCCGTGCCCGACACGTCATCGCGGGTACCGGCCGTGCCGGCGGACATGGCCGGCCAGTTGGGCGTGTATCGCGATCCGTGGTTCGGCGACGTGTTGATCTGCCCGGCCGGCGACGGCGTGCGCTTTACCTCGGCGAAATCGCCGCGGCTGGTCGGCGACGTCATGCGCGCGGGCGACCGGCTGCTGGTGCAGTGGCGCAGCGGCGGCGATACCGAGCCGTGGCTGGACTTCGGCCCCGCCGACGCGCAGCCGGTGACGCTGGCGATGGCCAAGATCGATCCCGACGCGGACTTCAGCAGCGACTTCGAGGACCTGGCCTTCGTGCGCAGCGGTGACTGTCCCGCTGCCGCTGCCGCGGCGTCGGACGTGCCAACGGTGTCGCCGGCGGCCGATGCCGAGTCGGCCGGCATGGCCGACATCCGCGCGCTGGTGCCGGACATGGCCCAGGACATCCGCTACGCCGGCAGCCACAACTTCGTCGGCAAGCCCGTCGACGGCTACGAGGCCCCGCGCTGCTACCTGCTGCGGCCGGTGGCCGAGGCGCTGGCCCGGGTCGAGGCGACGCTGCGCGAAAGCAACCGGCGCCTGCTGATCTACGACTGCTTCCGTCCCGTGCGCGCCGTGCAGCATTTCATGCGCTGGGCGCAGGATCCGGACGACGTGGCCAACAAGGCCGAGTTCTACCCGCTGCTGGGCAAGGACGCGCTGGTGCCGCAGTACATCGCCGAACACTCCGGCCACAGCCGCGGCGCGACGCTCGACCTCACGATGATGCAGTGCGACGCCGGCGGCGAAAACTGCGAGCCGCTGGACATGGGGACCGGCTTCGACTACTTCGGCGAACTGGCGCACACCGATACGCCCAACGTCACTGCCGCGCAGCGCGAAAACCGGCACCTGCTGCGCGATGCGATGCAGGCGCAGGGCTTTTCCAACTACACCGACGAATGGTGGCACTACACGCTGAAGCCGGAGCCGGACCCGCACACGGCCTATGACTTCCCGCTGCGCTGACTGATCGGGCGCCGGTGTCGGCGTCTGTCATGGTTTGCGCGGGACCTTGCGCGTGGTCGTGTTTCCGCCAGGTGGCCGGGATCGTTGTGTTCGGCGCCGGGGGGAGCCGTCATCCGAGTAACGGTTTCCGCTGGAAGCCTTGCGGTCTCCCGCGCCTGAATCATCGATGCGCCCTTCTGTCATCGCGGGCTGCGGCGGGGTTGCGACGCGCTTGTTGTCGCTGCGTGCGGTCATGGTCCGCTCCGGTTGCCAGCTGCCGGCATGTTGCGCCCTGCGGTGGCAGGGTCCCGGGAAGCCGCGGGACCGTGTTCTGCCCGGGCGCGGGCATGCACGCAGGAGAGACATGTCGCGGCGGACACTGCCGGGATGAACGGGCATTCCCATGGCGACTGACGCCGGCGGCAGTCGCGAAGCGCCTGCCAGCGACGATGCGCAGCAGGCCGGCCTGCGCCACGTCACCGACGGGGAGCCGGGCATCCGGAGGCTCCGCGCGGGGCGCGGGTTCCGCTACGTCGACGCGGCCGGGAGGCCTTTGCGTGATAGCTCGGTCCTGGAGCGCATCCGCAGCCTCGCGATTCCGCCGGCGTGGACGGATGTCTGGATCTGCCGTTCGCCGCGCGGCCACCTGCAGGCGACGGGAAGGGATGCGCGGGGGCGCAAGCAGTATCGTTACCATCGCGACTGGTCGCGCGTGCGCGGCCGCGGGAAGTTCGACCACGTGGTGCGTTTCGGTGCCGCGCTGCCGCGGTTGCGGCGACGCCTGCGCGGCGACCTGCGACTGCAGGGATTCCCACCGGAGAAGGTCTCGGCGATCGTGGTTGCACTGCTCGCCGATACCCTGGCGCGGGTCGGCAACAGTACGTACGCGCGCAGCAACGGCTCGTTCGGGCTGACGACACTGCGCAACCGGCATGTCGAGTTCCTGCGCGGCGGGCGCGTGAGCTTCACGTATCTCGGCAAGGGCGGCGCCCGCCAGCAACTGCTGGTCGACGATGCACGGCTGGCGCGGCTCGTGCGCAGATGCCGGCAGTTGCCAGGGCAGCAACTCTTCCAGTACCGGGACGATGCCGGCGTGCTGCAATCACTTGGCTCCGAACAGGTCAATCGCTACCTGCGCGACGCCATGGACGGAGCATTTACCGCGAAGGACTTCAGGACGTGGGGCGGGACCCTGGAGGCTTTCAGGCACCTGGCCACGACACCGGCCCCCGCGAAACCGGAGTCCGCCGCTGCGGCCTCCACCTGCAAGGCGGTCGTCGATGCAGTCGCGTCGCTGCTCGGCAACACGCCCGCGGTCTGCCGAAAATCGTATATCGACCCGCGCGTGTTCGAAGGTTGGCGCCGGGGGCAACTGGCGCACTTCGCGGAAGGTGCGCGCGGGGAGCGGCAGTGGGAGCACGCGCTGCTCCGTTTCCTCCGTCGCCACGCGCGGGACGACGGTTGATCGAAACCGCCGGCGCTACTGCATGGCATCAGTCCCTGGAAGCGTGTATTTCCCCTGCCCATGAGTAGTGTCGACAGGAGGGCCCGACTGTGGCCGGAAGCGGCGATGCAGTGCGGGCAGCTGAATCCCGCACGCCGTCGCCAAAAAAAAACCGGCCGTCTGGCCGGTTTTCCTGCCTCCCCGAAGGAGGAGGTGGTGGAGCGGAAGGGGATCGAACCCTCGACCTTCGCATTGCGAACGCGACGCTCTCCCAGCTGAGCTACCGCCCCACGAGGTTGCGGATTATACGGAGGTGCCCGCCGCGAGGCCAGATCCCTGTGCGTCCGGGGACAGCAGCGGGGCGAGGACGGGTTCGAGTTCGGCGCGGCGCCAGCCGGCGAGCGGGCCGGGCCAGGGTTCGCCGTCGTCGCGGGGGGCGCCAAGCAGCTGTTCCAGCCAGCGCCGGGATGCGAGGACGCCGTCGGGCAGGCCGAGCTCGGCGCTGCGGGCGGCGGTGGCGTCCTGCAGGCGGCGCAGCGCCTGCTTGTCGCGGTCGTCGTTGCGGGGTTCGGGCGCCTGCGCCTCGTCGTCGAGCGGGGTCTGCAGGGCCTGCCAGATCGCATCGCCAAGCTTGCGCGGGGCCTTGGGGTGGGCGTCGAGCTGGCGCTGCAGCGCGTCGCGGTTGGCGATCGGCTCGCGGGCCAGCTGCACGGCCAGGTCGTTGTCCAGGATCCAGCTGCGCGGGCGGTCGGCGCGGCGGGCGTGGGCGTCGCGCCAGCGCAGCAGCCGCAGCAGACGATGGCGCCCGGGTTCGTCGAGGAACTGGGCGGCGCGCAGCGACAGGTGCGGCCAGCGGTCGCCATCGTCGCGCTCGGCGTTGGCCACCATGCGTGCGCAGTCTTCCTGCAGCCAGGCCTCGCGGCCCAGCCCGAGCAGGCGCGCGTCCAGTGCGTCGTGCAGGGCGAACAGGTGGCGCACGTCGTCGGCCGCGTATTCGAGCTGCGACGGCGACAGTGGCCGGCGCAGCCAGTCCGAGCGGGTTTCGCCCTTGGGCAGGCTGACGCCGAGCACCTCCTGCACCAGCCGCTGGTAGCCGATGCCGCTGGCCACGCCCGACAGCGCGGCTGCCGCCTGGGTGTCGAACAGCGGCTGCGGCACCACGCCGCAGCTATGCATGAACGCCACCAGGTCCTCGCTGGGGCTGTGCATGACCTTGAGCACCGTGGCATCGGTGAGCAGCGGTCGCAGCGCGTCGGTGATGCCCGGGGCGAGCGGGTCGACCAGCAGGATGTCGTCGTCGCCGTCGCCCAGGGCGATCTGCACCAGCGCCAGCTGCGGCCAGTAGGTGCGTTCGCGGATGAATTCGGTGTCCAGGCCGATGCGGCGGGGGTGGCCTGCGAGGCGGCTGTCCAGTTCCGCGGGGTCGGTGATCCAGTGGGGCACGGCGTCGGGGTCGGGAGGAAGTGCCTGCAGCGTAACGGTCGCCGGCCGGCGGCGGCAAATGCAGGCGGCGACGGAACCGGCCGGCCTGCATGGGGTGGGGTGATGTCGTAATCTGGCGACCCGTTGCCGCAGGAGCCGGGTTTGCGCGGAGTGTTCCGGATCATCGTCGTGGCGTTGCTGCTGGCGGGTTGCTCGCGCAGCCCGGGCGAGGCTGCGCGCGACGAACCGGCGGACGACGCGCCTGCGCTGCGCGAGGGCATCGTTACCGTCAGCGGCGACGATGCGGTTTCGGAAACCCTGACCTGGCGCGCGCCCGCGGTGGAAATCCCCGCCGATGGCGTCGACGATGTCCTTGAACGCGCCGGCGAAGCGCTGCAGGCCGGCAACCTGGCGATCGACGCCGGGTCGGCGGTGCCGCTGTACATGGCGCTTTCGAAGGCGGCACCGGACGATGCACGCGTGCGCGACGGGCTGCGGCGCGCGCTGGCCGCGGTCATCGCCCGCGGCGATGCGGCGCTGGCGCAAGCCGGCGACGACATTTCGGCGTTGCGCGAGGCCCACCAGATGGCGGCCGTCGCGCGGGCCGTGGACGGCGACGACAAGGCCGTGCTGGGCTACCTGGAGCGCATCGACCAGGCCGACACGCTCTGGGACCTCAACCGCGAGGGCGAACTCGCGCTGGCCGACGGCGACTACGGCGAGGACGGCGGCGGCGCGCTGGCGAAGTTCCGCGAGGCGCTGAAGCTGGCCCCCGGCCAGCCGCGCGCGATGCAGGGCCTGGCGGCGACCGAGAGCGCGATGATCCGCAACGCCGAGATCGCCGCCGACAAGGCCGACTTCGAAGGCGCGAAGCGCTGGCTGGTCGCCGCCGCGAAGATCCGCCCGGAGATGTCGACGGTGCCCGATGCCGCCGCGCGCGTCGAACGCCAGCGCAGCGCGCGCGTTGCCCGCCTGCGCGACCTGGGCGTCGCGGCGCTGGCGCAGCCGGACGGCCTCGAACAGGCGCGGCGCCGGCTGGCGGAAGTGCTGCTGATCGCGCTGCCCGGCGATCCGGCCGCCGCCGACCTGCGCGAGCGCATCGACCTGGCCGAGCACTACGGCCAGTTCCGTCCCGGCCAGCAGTTCACCGACGGCCTGAAGAACGGCGCCCGCGGACCGCAGATGGTGGTGGTGCCGCACGGCGCCTTCTACATGGGTGCCACCAAGGACGACGACCAGGCCACCGACCTCGAGCGCCCGCGGCATCCGATCCGCTTCGCGCGCGGGCTGGCGATGTCGATCACCGAGGTGACGGTCGGCGACTTCCGCCGTTTCATCAATGCCACCGGGCGCCAGACGCGCGCCGAGCGCCGCGGCTACTCGATGGCCTACGACGAGCGCAGCGGCAACTTCGTGCGCATGAGCGGCGTGGACTGGCGCAGCGACTATGCCGGCAACCCGGCCACCGACGATTTGCCCGTGCTGCACGTCAGCGCCCGCGACGCCGAGGCCTATGCCGAATGGCTGTCGGAGCAGAGCGGCCACGCCTACCGCCTGCCCAGCGAGGCCGAGTTCGAATACGCCCTGCGGGCCGGCGGCGCGACGCCCTATCCGTGGGGCACCGGTGCGCCGCCGAAGGGGTCCGGCAACTACACCGGCGCAAAGGACCGCTCGCCGACCGGGCGGCACTGGAACAACGCCTTCGACGGCTACGGCGACGGGTTCTGGGGACCGGCACCGGCGGGGCGCTTCGACGCGAACGCCTGGCAGGTCCGCGACCTCGCCGGGAACGTGAGCGAATGGGTCGCCGACTGCTGGCATGATGGCTACCGGCGGGCGCCCTCGGACGGTACCGCCTGGCTCAACCCGGGATGCCGGACGCGCGTGGTGCGCGGCGGGTCCTGGGCCAGCGCACCGGTGCAAACGCGCTCGTCGTGGCGCGCGCCGGCGGGCGTGGACAGTACCAACGGGCGGATCGGCTTCCGCGTCGTGCGCGAGATCTAGGCGGGCAGGAGACATACGCAATGCGACAGAACCCCTTGGGCTCCGGCCAAGCACAGCAGGGCAGGCGGCGCGGTTTCGGCTTCAGCCCGCGCCTGCTGATCCTGGTGGCCTTCATCGCCTACGGTGCCTACTACTACTTCTCCAACCGTTCCACCGACCCGCTGACCGGCGAGACGGTGCTGATCGACAAGAGCATTTCGCCACAGGACGAGAAGGCGCTGGGGCTACAGGCGTACCAGGAGATCCTGGCGCAGGAGACGCCGGTGGACCCGAACACGGAGATCTCGCGCCAGGTACGCGAGATCGCGCAGCGCCTGATCACGAAGATCCCTGAAGTGGAGGACGCGCTGGCCGCCGAGCACGGCCTGCAGGCCCAGCACATCGAGGACTCGTTCGACTGGGACGTGACCGTGCTGCAGTCCGACGAGGCCAATGCGTTCTGCCTTCCCGGCGGCAAGATGGCTGTCTACACAGGACTGGTGCCGGTGGCGCAGAACGCCGACGCGATGGCGATCGTGATGGGCCACGAGATCACCCACGCGCTGCTGCGCCACGGTGCCCAGCGCATGACCGAGCAGAAGCTCGCCCAGCTGGGCCAGATGGCCGGCGCGATGAGCGGCATGGACCAGCAGCAGCTGCAGATGGCGATGGCGGTCTACGGCTACGGGCGCTCGCTGCCGTACGCGCGCAAGCAGGAGTCGCAGGCCGACGAGATGGGCCTGATGCTGGCCGCGGCGGCCTGCTACAACCCCGAGGAAGCGATCGCGCTGTGGGAGCGCATGGGCCAGGCCAGCGGCGGCCAGGCGCCGCCGGAGTTCGCCTCCACCCACCCCAGCTCGGCCACCCGCATCCAGAACCTGCAGGCGCTGATGCCCAAGGCGCAGGAATACCGCAAGCGGTTCTGCACCGGCGCGCAGTAGGCGCGAAGGGAGTTTGCAGGAGCGGCTTCAGCCGCGAGCTTTCGAGGATCAGGGGCCGGGACCTGGATCGGGATCAGGACTGGAAGCTGGCGAAGAGAACGTCCCCGATCCCCTTCTCCGGGGAAAACATGTCATCCCGAGCGCAGCGAGGGATCTGCTTCACCGTCCGCGCCAAGCAGTAATCAGATCCCTCGCTGCGCTCGGGATGACAATCCTGTGTTTTCCCGACTCCCGATTCCCGGCCCTCGAAAAGATCGCTTGGCAGGAGCGGCGGAAGCCGCGATGCTTTTGCGGGCGAAAGGATCGCGGCTTCCGCCGCTCCTACCAGGGC